>JAYUHM010000260.1:0-92225 GCA_043766985.1 Polaromonas sp. | reverse complement strand
TAACGACTGCATTGATCAACGCCTAGCCAATTTTGGAGCTCCTGTGGAGTGAACTGGACTCGGCTAAATCGTTCTGCCGCCCAGACTCCTAGCCCATTGCAGAGCTAATTCTTCATTCCAGAAACCTTTTTTAGGCAATTTAGCTGTATCTGACAATCTGTTCTGGCTGGCATCTTTTAAGTCGCGTTCTATCGTCGGCCAGTTGCTTTCATATTTGAGAATAAGTGCAGATTTCTTTATCTCGTTCGCTACTATTGGAGCGGCTTGTTCTGATACACCCGTGTCCACTATGGGCACGGCTTGTGGCTTGCCCAACGCCTTCATCCCGTCCGCGACAATTTTCGTCGTTGGCGCTGATGTACCCGCGTTCACCATGGGCGTGACAAAAGCCAATGTGTCGCTATTTGACTTGCTTAGTGGTGCCGTGGCCATAGCCGCCAATTCGGAAGGTATCTTGATATTCTGGCTTACCGCCCAAGTCGCAAAAACTGCAAGCAAAACCGGACTAACTGGCTCGTTCTTTGGATAGTGGGTTACCAATTGAAGATTTCCAACTGCCACATGGGATAAAGCAATGCGCAATCTGTCCTGAAAATCCTTTCCTTCCTTGTCAAACTTCAAAGTCTCGGGGTTAAGGTTCACAGAAAGCGCCACCGCTTCCCACAATGAAACCTGCGGCATTAGTAGCCAGTGACTCCAATCTATAGGCGGTGGTTTTTTTGGTTCGTGATAACCACTACTCCTTACTGAGTCAAGCGGAAGCGGTGCGAGTGAAACGTTACTCATCCCATTGGCATCTAGGTAAGCGCGCAGCTCATTTTTCGATAGCGATGCACGATACTTTTCTTTCTCATCAATTCGTGCGCGTAATGCAGCTCTATCTGCCTCAGTTGGCTCGTAGGCGGTTTTAACGATTACGTCGATACCACGCGCAGCCGCCAACGCGCGAAAGTCAGCCACCCTTACTAGCGCGGTTCGTAGCGCATCACCAATAGGGAATGAATGTCGCCCCCGCGTAAGCGGGTCGTATACGAGCAGTGCCCCAGAATCAACATCGTTTCCCAGTTCTTTTTCTAGGGCTTCGTGACGAGCTAAATAGACCACATCGGCTACTGGTTCCCCATCGGAAAGCGCCTTTGCCATAAGGTGCATCATTTTTTCATACTCAACATACACAGTGCCAGTGGGCATGTGTATTGTTTTCACTGTGTCTGTTGGCTCGAATGATTCAACGACTGGCGGGGCAGAATTCAGTGGCGGCTGGGTTTGTTGTTGCCCGTTTTTCATTGAAGAAAAAAGCCACTCAGGGCCGGGATAGCGTTGTCTTTTCCCGACTTGTGCGTCATCCCATAGCGCTACTATCTTTTTCAATGTGGCTGCACGAATTCGTACATCCTCACGCGTAATGCGAACTGGTTCAGTGAAAAGTCTAAGTGTCCCTTCGTCTTGAAATTCATCACCCGTTCCAGAGTGAATAGTTTCTGTGACACCGCAAATCCATAGCTGTGCGACAGACGCGGGCAATATGCGGGCAAGTGCATCATGTCCAGGCGGCAAGACAGTCTTTTCTTTTACGGTAATGGGTATGTCTTTTGAAACCACTTGAATAGTGGTTGTAGCTGTCAGCGGTGCACGGGCGTGCAACTCAAAGCGGTGCGCTTGAGCTACATCGAAAATTTCTGCTTCAGTCCATTGCCTGCCTGTGCGCTTTTTAAGCTCAGTTATGGCCTCTGGGATAGTAGAAACACTCAGCATATACACCCCTTCAAAGTGCCCTTCATAAAGAAGCCCCAGCAGGCGGGTGAAGGTAACCAGCTTTTCAGCCCCGGTAATTAGTCGGTGCCTAGCTAGGGCGAAACGGTTATGCGGTCTGCGTGCCCTTGGTGCTGCGCATCACTGACCTGCGCAGCACGGCGTTAGCGCGGGTTTGCCAGCCTGCGCCTTCGGCCTTGAGTTTTTCGACTACATCAATATCGAGCCGCAAAGTCACTTGCATCTTGCTGCCACTGCCCAAGGGGCGGCCACGGCGTAACTGCTTGAACTCGGCTGCGCCCAGCTCGTAAGTGTCGGGGTCGCCAGCGATAGCGGCGTTGATGGCGGCATCTTCCTTTGGAGTGTTCAGCAGAATTTTTCGCCCGTTATTCAGTGTCAGATATTTGGCTTGCATAGCTTGTTTTCTCTCGGTTGTTGGCTTTTCTCAAACTGATAATTCGCCGCTCTGTTGGCGCTCCGGTGGGGCGGTCAACAAACACCACGCAGTACAGACGGTCTTCAGCAATGGCATAGCCAATTTGGCGGGGCTCGCCGTACTCTCGGCGTGTATCTGGCTTGCATTGCAGTGTGTTCCATTCAAGTTCATCAGCCCTCGCCAGTGATAAGCCATGTTTGGCCAGATTTATGCCATCTTTGTGCGGGTCAAATGTCAACTTCATTTTTATTTATTGTAGTTGCGTTCATTAGACTATGCAAGGATTAGTTGTAGTGCCGTTTATTACACTACGGCGCATAGCTTGCTGCGTTATGGCCCTTGCCAGTCCTAGCCCCAATGTCTGGGCAAAGCAGGCCGTCCCACCGCCAAAATAAGATGGCAATGGTTGCCACCTTTCTCCACAGCGCTGGGGCGAAGCGGGCTAGGCGTGGGCAATTTCTGGCACTACGCTGATACGCAGCCCCACCGCATGGAGAACCTTGGTAATGGTGCTCAGTGTGGGGTTGCCGTCTTCACTCAGTGCACGAAACAATGTCTTGTCGCCCATATCGGCGCGGCGTGCCACCTCTGCCATGCCGTGGGCTTTGGCTACGGCGCGTAGTGCCACCAGCAAGGTTGCAGGTTCGTCTAGCTCCATCACAGCTTCAATGTAGGCGGCGGCTTCAATGGGGTCTTTCAAGGCTATGGCCAAGGTGTCGTCATAGCTTACGTCGCGTGGTGCGTTCATGGTCGGCCTCTTTGTTTCCAGTCGTTCAAATAGTCAATCGCTTGCCTAATGGCGCGGTCTTGGTCGCTTTTGTCGCTTCCACACAGCAGCAACACCAGCACCGCGCCTTGTCGGCTCAGGTACACCCTGTACCCCGGCCCTAGGTCTATGCGCAGTTCCTGCACACCGTCACGCACGGGCTTGCAGTCGCCAAAGTTGCCAGCCCTTACCCGCTCTAGTCGGGCGCGGATGGTAGCCCGCGCTTTAACGTCTCTCAGGTCTTGCAGCCATGCATCAAAGGGCTTATTGCCCTGTGCGTCTGTGTAAATGCGAATATCCATAATGGTATCCTAAAAAGTACCGCTTGTGTTTTATCTGTTTACGGCGCGTAGCTTGCCACTTTGCACGGTGGTATCAAACGTCACCCCGGCCTGTTCCAATATCCAAGCCTCTATCTTTTCATGGTGCAGGGCTAGCAGCTCTAGCGGGCGCACGGTGTAGTGCTTTTCTGCGGTGGCGCTGGGCTTGTGGCCCATAAGCTGGGCTACGATGCCAGCAGGTACATCTAGCCACTCGGTCAGGCTTTTAAAGCTGCGGCGCAGGCCGTGCAAGGTCAGGCCGTCTAGCCCCGCAATAGCGCAGGCGCGGGTGTGGGCGTTGTTGGGGTCGGTAAGCCTGCCCGTGGCACTGTTGGGGCTAGAAAACACCCACGCATTGCGCCGGGGCAGGGCAGACAGCAGGTGCAACAAGTAGGGCGTGGCGGGAATCTCGCGGGTGCCCTCTACCTTGTCGCGGATGCTAATGCCCTTCCATTGGGTGTTGATGTCTTCCCAGCGCAGCCCCAGCACTTCGCCCGGCCTAGCACCCGTGAGCAGCATGGCTTGCAGGCTGGCCGCAATGACGGGGTTTTGTATTTGCTGTACGGCGGCAAACCATACGGCCAGTTGCCCGCGGTGCAATACGTCTTTTTTAATGCCTGCTGTGCCCAGTGCCTTGCGGCTTTTTTGGGTTTTGGCGGGGTTTTTAGTGGGTAGCAGGGCGGCATAGGCGGGCTGCTCGCTACACCAGCTTAAAAACACCTTGAGCAGGCGCCATGCCAGCCGGGCAGAGGTGGGGCGGGTGCTGGCCTCACGCGCGGCCCATGCCTCTATTGTGGGCGCGGTCAGCTCGCGCAGGGGCAGGGGCATTAAGGGGGCAAGGGGGCCGGGCTGGGTAAGCTGGCCTTGAAAGCCCCGGCGGGTAGAGGGCACACCACCGGGCGCGGCTTTGTTGATGTGGTCTTGGTAGTGGCGTGCGCCCCAGTTGGGGCTGTGGCGACGTTCTTCTACGTACAGCGCCCATACCTGCCCCACGGTAACCGCCTCTGCTTGTACTACTAGCTTTTGGGCTGCTACCGCTAGCACTTGGGCAGCGGCGGCGGCTAGCCGCTCTCGCGCTACCTCGCGGGGGTCTGTGCCAGCGTCTAGGCTGACGCGCAGGCGGTTGGCCTCGGTGCGTGCGGCTTCAATGCTCCAAGCCTTCACGTCGCCAATGGTGCGGCGAATGGTTTGGCGGTGTAGCTTGGCCTCAAACACAAACGATTTAAGCTGTTCGGGCGCGGTGCCTGTTGGCGTCGCGCGTATGCGCTTGGCGCTTGCCGGGGTAACGCGCACGCGCAAGCCGGGGGCTTTGGTGTCGCGCAGAAAAACTTGGGCTTTGCCGTCCGGGCAGCTCAGGCGGTCAATCAGCCCGGCGGTCAGCTCGTAGGCTTTGTCCAGGTCTGGGGCGGTCGAATTTTTAGGGCGTGCCATGCGTTGCAAATTCCATGTAGCCACCATGTAGCCACTTTTGCACTATTATGGTGAATATCTATCAACACTTGATGCTGTGATTGAACACAGTGTATTGCACTAAGCTGTTGATTTATATAGATTCTACTACGTTAATCAACATACCAAAATACACTATGAATCGGACTTTTAATCCGTTTGTCGTGGGTTCGACCCCCGCAGTTCCCACCAAAATTTAAAAAGCCTGTTGCGCAAGCAACAGGCTTTTTTCATGCCGACATCAATTTGATAGCCCATCAATCATCTATGCTGGCGCTCCAGCGGTCTCCCCAGCCCGTGTTGCCAGGGTTTTGGCGGGCGTCGTCCAAGGCGCGGCGCTGGCGTTTGGTGGGGCGGCCTTGTTCTATGCTTAAGGCGGGCTCGGGCTGCAGGCGACGTTGGTCCCTGGCAGCTTCTCGGGCGGCTATGCTGGCTGGTGTTTCGCAGTACAGGGTTTGCGCCTGCGGTGCAGGGCCACGCTGCTCACTTACTTGCAGCACATCAAAACTGCACACCAAACCGTCTCGCAGAATGGCTACGCAGTCGCCGGGGCGCACCTCGCGTGCGGCTTTGACCAATTGCCCATTGATTTTGACGCGGCCTTTGCCAATATCGTCAGTGGCTAAACTGCGGGTTTTATAAAAACGCGCGGCCCACAAAAACTTGTCTATGCGCGTACTAGCAACGATCTTGATATCCATGGCCGCATGCTACACGGTTTGCTTGTAACGCTACTGTTTGGCGCCCATCGCCAAGGCTTGTGCGCGCTGCACCGCCAGCATGGCGTTGTCCATGCCGCTGTGGGTATCCCAGCCACTCAAATGCTGCTCGGCAATATGCCCCAAGGCCCGTACCCACTCGGTGGAATCGTTCAGGCAAGGGATGTAGTGAAATGATCGCCCGTCTACCGGCGCCGCGCTGCCTGCGCCCGCATGCAAGAAGGCTTCACGCGCTTCCATATTGATCTCCTCCAGCGTTTCCAGGCAGTCCACCGTAAAGCCGGGGCAGATCACGTCCACGCGCTTCACACCGGCCTTGGCCATCGCGATGAGGGTCGGCTCGGTGTACGGTTCTAACCACTTGGCCTTGCCAAAGCGGGACTGGAAAGTAAGCTGCGTTTGGTCTTTGGCGAGGCCCAGCTTTTCGCCTACCAGGCGCGCAGTTTTGTAGCATTCGCAGTGGTAAGTGTCGCCCAAATGCAGGGTGCGCTCGGGCACGCCGTGAAAGCTTAGTACCAGTTTGTCGGGTTTGCCGTGTTGCTGCCAGTGGGCGCTGATACGCGCGGCTAGGGCGTTGATATAGCCTGGATGGTCGTGGTAGTTGTTAACAAAGCGCAGCTCGGGAACGCGCCGCACCTTGGCCGCCCAGGTGTACACCGCGTCAAACACGCTGGCGGTGGTGGTGCCGCTGTACTGCGGGTACATGGGCAGAATGAGAATGCGGTTAAAGCCTTCGGCCTTGAGCGCGTCAAGCTGGGAGCGCATGCTAGGGTTAGCGTAGCGCATACCCAAACGCACCTGCACCTTGTGGCCCTGCTCACCCAGGTAGCCCTGCAACAGCTTGGCCTGCTTTTCGCTCCATACCTTGAGTGGCGAGCCCTCGGCCGTCCAGATGCTGGCGTATTTTTTGGCCGATTTGGCGGGGCGCAGCCGCAAAATAATGCCGTGCAAGATCAGCCACCAAATGGGCTTGGGAATTTCGACCACCCGGTGGTCTGAGAGAAATTCGCCCAAATAGCGGCGCACCGCAGCGGCCGTGGGCTCGTCGGGTGTGCCCAGGTTGCATAGCAACACGGCCGTTTGGCTATTGAAATTTCCGGCGTTGCCGTGGGTATAGGAGGGTTCTTTTGCAAATGCCATGCTGTATTCTCCATCACCTATGCTTAACATTTCCAAAATCAAAGCAATATCCCTCGACCTGGACGACACCCTGTGGCCTATTTGGCCGGTGATTGAACGCGCAGAGAAGGCCTTGCTCGACTGGCTTACCCAGCATGCACCCCAGACGGCGGCTATGTTTGCCTCCCCTACCGCGCTGCGCGAGATACGCGAATACATGGCCGAGGTGATGCTAAAACAGCGCCCCGACATTCGGCATGACTTGAGCGCTATTCGCCGAGAATCCATCCGCTTGGCCCTCAGCCGTGCCCATGAAGACCCGCTGTTAGCCGAGCCCGCTTATGAGGTGTTTTTTGCGGAGCGCAACCGGGTAGTGTTGTACGACGACGCTTTGCCTGCGCTAAAGGCGCTCTCCGCGCGCTTTCCGCTGGTGGCCTTGTCCAACGGCAATGCCCAGCTTGACCTGATCGGTTTGCACGGCTACTTTAAGGCCAGCATCAGCGCCAAAGAGTTTGGCGCCAGCAAGCCCGACCCCCGTATTTTTGCAGCTGCTGCCAGCGCAGCGGGCGTGCAAGCGCACGAGGTGCTGCATATTGGCGACGACGCCGCGCTGGACGTGGTGGGCGCCCTGAACGCCAACATGCAGGCCGTGTGGTTGAACCGCGACGAAAAACTCTGGCCGTACGAGGACAAAGCGCCCACGGTAGAGGTGTATTCACTAGCCGACGTATGCGCCATGCTGGTGTAGCATCAGGCGCATACCATGCAACGCCTAGCCCAGGCCCCCAATATCGCCATTGCACAGCTATGGGCTGACATGCTGGGTGGTGAGGGCATTAAGGCCACGGTGCAACGCTACTTCATCAGCAGCATTGCGGGCGACATGCCGCCCGACCAGTGCTTGCCCGAGCTATGGGTAAGCGACGATACGCAGCTGGCACAAGCCCGCGTGGTGCTGCACCAATTGCAAAACCTGCCGCAGCGCCACTGGCAATGCGTCGGCTGCGGCGAAGCGGTGGAAGGCGGGTTTACCGAGTGCTGGAACTGCGGCTTGGCGCATGGCGCAGCAGCGCAGTAGGCCAGGCTACTTGGTACAGGGCGCGTAGATGTTCAGTGCGCGTTGGTAAACGCGGGTTTGCACGTCCAGCAGGCCAAGCACCGAGTGGAAGTAGCTGTCGTGGGTGATGCGTTCGTTGGCGTGCGACTGCAGGCAGCCGGTGTCCAGCTTGCTGCGGGCAGCAAAGCCGCCTGACAGCCACGTAATCCACGGCACCTTTTTTTGCACGTCGGGCGCCAAGGCGTAGGGCAGGCCGTGCAGGTAAATATTGTTTTCACCCAATGACTCGCCATGATCTGCTACGTAAACCATAGCTGGTTGTGCTATATTCTCTTTGGTTTTCAGCCATTTAATGGTCGACGCCAAGAAATGATCGGCATAGGCAATGGTGTTGTCATAGCTGTTGGTTACCTGCTCTCGGGTGCAGTCTTGCAGCGCGCTGCTGTCGCATCCGGGGGTAAACTTTTTAAACGCCGGCGGCACGCGCTTGTAGTAGGCGGGGCCGTGGCTACCCATGGGGTGCATCACGATAACCACCCCTTTGGCGCGTTGCGGCGCAGGCAGCGCGGCAATGCGCTCGTCTAGCTGGTGCAGCATGATGGCGTCAAAACACTCGCCGCTGGGGCAAAACTCGGGGTTTTTAAGCGCCGAGGTGGTGACATCGGGAATGCGGTCGCACAGGCCTTTGCAGCCCGACTGGTTGTCTATCCATAGCACCGCCAGGCCCGCGCGCTGTAGCACGTCCACCAGGTTCTCAAAATTGGTGTTGCCCGCCTCAAAGGCGTCTTTGCCCAAATGGCTGAACATGCACGGCAGCGAGGTGGCCGTGCTGGTGCCGCAGCTGTAGACGTTGCGCAGGCTGGCAATGCGCTCAGTTGCCATCATGGCCGACAGCTCTGGCGTGGTGGGCCGGACGTAGCCGTTGATACCAAAGTTGCCCGTGCGGGCGGTTTCGCCCACCACCAGCACCACCAGGGGCGGCTTGTTGGCAGGCAGGGTGTAGCTGGCGCCAAGCTTGGCGTCTTCGCCCAGCTTGGCAAGCGGCATAGGGCCCTTGCGCAAGGGCTTGGCAGCCAGGTTGCCCAGGGCGTACAGAGAGTTAAGCGGGTTAATCAGGTAGCGCAACTGGGTATGGTTGCGCATATTGGACGAGAAGGTTTGAAACGACAGCCCCAACGCTACCACCACGATGACCAGGTTGACCAGCAAAAACACCACGTTACGCCAGGTTTGCACTGGCCACCCCAGACGCTGCACGTTTTGCCGCCACAGCCAAATGCCGGGCAACCCAGCCACGAACAGCACGGTAAACAACAGCTTAAAGCTCAGCAAATCGCGCGTTTCCCGGGGGTCGGTTTGCAGCACGTTGACCATCATGGTGCTGTCAATCACCACGCCGTAGCTGAGCATGTAGTGCATGCCCACGGCAGCGGCTATCAGCAAGAACACCAGCAGCGGCTTGATGCTGCGCCGCCATGCCAGCAGCGCAAACAGGGCATTGGTAGCGCCAAAAATAATAAAGGCAAAGGCGATGGCAAACACATAACCGCCAACGCTTTGCAACTGGCCCAAGCGGCCCAGTTCGCGCCACAGAGCCCAGTTGCCTACGGTGGCCAGCCACAGGCTGACAGCGGCCAGAAGGGCCACCGGGTTGCGCCCCATCGGGCCTTGGCGGGCAGCCCAAGCTGCTGCGGAGCGGGTGTCCAGAATACTACTGTGGCCCGTGTTGCGAAATAGTTTGAGTCCCATGGAGTGTCTCGTGCTGGGGATTGCGGTATTTTTAGAGGTATTTAGCCTGTTTGCCCAACGGAATATAGCACAAGCAGCTATTTATTTGATAGCTATTTACTCAAATTTTTTAGTTTTTATTCAAGTCTGCAGCGCATGCAGCTCGCCCAGCGTGTTGGCGTTGGCAAAGGCGCGCGGGTCGTCACCGGGCAGGTCAAACGGCACCACCACCGTGCGGTGCTGCGCCGTCCAAGCGTCAATCTTGCGGCCACCGCCTTGCATAAACTTCACCAGGCTTTCCATCAGGTCAGCGCGCAGCAGGCAAAACACCGGCTGCGTGCGGGTGCGGGTATGACCTGCGTCGTCAGTCTCCGGGGCGCTGGCCACGGCAATCTCGGCGTTGCCTTGCTCCAGGGCATCGGCCAGGCGTTCGGCTAAATCCAGCGGGAAGAGGGGGGTATCGCAGGGCACCGTCAACAGGTAGGGCGTCTCACAGCGCTCCAGGCCGGTCAAAAAGCCCGCTAGAGGGCCTGCAAACGCCTCGGGTGAGGCATCGGGCCATACCGACACGCCCATGGCCTCGTAGGCGGCTAAATTGCGGTTGGCGTTGACCATGGTCTCTGCCACCACGCCGCCTTGCTGCATTTGCAGGCGCATGAGGGTGTGCAGTGCCAGGGGTACGCCGTTGAAGCTTTGCAGGCCTTTGTCTACCCCGCCCATGCGCGAGCCGCGGCCCCCGGCGAGGATGATGGCGGTGATACTTTGGGTAAGTGACATGGGATTTTTGCTTACTTTGAAAAACTGCCAGAGCAGTATGGACACCAGAGCAGCGGGGACTACCCGCCGATATAGCTCATCTCTACCCGCCGCCCGCCCGTGCCCGTGTCGGCGGCCATGCTGCTGCGCAGCTCGGAGTAGCGGTCAGTGCGGCTCTGCCAGATGTGGCCGATGGCCGACTGCAGCTCTTCGTCGCTGGCACCGCCGCGCAGCAGGGCGCGAATGTCGTAGCCCTGGCTGGCAAACAGGCACAGGTAGAGCTTGCCTTCGGTCGAGAGGCGGGCGCGGTTGCAGTCGCCACAAAACGCTTGGGTCACGCTGCTGATCACGCCAATCTCGCCCAGGCTGGGGTCGTGCAAGCCATCCGCCCCGGCGTAGCCCCAGCGCTCGGCGGTTTCACCCAGGGCAGACGGCTCCAGCTGCACCAAGGGCATGTGCGCGTGGATGTGCTGCACCACCTCGGCGGAGGGCATGACCTCGTTCATGCGCCAACCGTTGGTGGCGCCCACGTCCATGTACTCAATAAAACGCAGGGTCACGCCGGTGCCTTGAAAGTGCCGCGCCATGGGCAAAATTTCCTGCTCGTTGGTACCGCGCTTGACCACCATGTTGACCTTGATGTTCTTCAGCCCGGCAGCCTGCGCGGCAGCTATGCCGTCCAGCACATCTGCCACCGGAAAGTCCACATCGTTCATGGCGCGAAAAATGGTGTCGTCCAACCCATCCAGGCTGACGGTGACGCGCTGCAAGCCTGCCTCTTTCAAGGCCTGCGCCTTGCGTTTGAGCAGCGAGCCGTTGGTGGTGAGGGTAATGTCCATCGGCTGGCCTTCGACGGTTCTGAGCAGGCTGAGCTGCTCAATCAGCACCTCAATGTTTTTGCGTAGCAGTGGCTCACCGCCGGTCAGGCGCAGCTTTTGTACGCCATGCGCCGCAAACATACGGGCTGTTCGCGTAATCTCCTCAAAGCTGAGCAACGAGTTGTGCGGCAAATATTGGTAATCTTTGTCAAACACCTCTTTGGGCATGCAATAACTGCAGCGGAAGTTGCAGCGGTCCGTTACGCTAATGCGCAGGTCGCGTAGCGGGCGGCCCAGGGTGTCGCTCAGCAAGCCGTTGGCGGCAATGCGCTCTACAGGCAGGCGGGCAGACAACGCGGCCACGCGCTGGTCTATAAGGGGGATAACACGTTCAGACATGGCCCTATTATCGCGGGTGTTGGCCGACTGCGTCGCCCGGCGCGCCTAAGGCCACCTAGGGCTTGTACTGGGCAAAAATGGCTTACACGCAGCGTGCGCCATCTACCTCAATGCACACACCGCTGATAAACGCCGCCTCGTCGCTGGCCAAATACAGCGCCGCGTTGGCTACATCCAGCGCCGTAGAAAAGCGCCCCAGCGGGATGCTGGCGCGAAACTTGGCTTTGCGCTCCTCCGTCAGCTCGCCGCCCGCAAAGTCTTGCGACAAGCCCGTCTCGGGGTTAAACACCGGGTTAATGCAGTTAACCCGAATATTGTCCGGCCCCAGCTCTGCCGCCAGCGACTTGCTGGTGGTAATTACTGCGCCCTTACTGCCGTTGTACCAGGTCAGCCCCGGGCGCGGGCGCACACCGGCGGTAGAGGCAATGTTGATAAAACTGCCACCCCCAGTTTTGCGAAACTCAGGCACCGCGTGGATGGTGCTCAGGTAAATGCTTTTCACGTTCACCGCGTAGCACTTGTCAAACTCGTCTTCGCTCACGTCCAGCGCAGGCTGGTTACGGTGGGTCCAGCCCGCGTTGTTCACCATCACATCCAGGCGGCCATAGCGCTGCACGGCGGCGGCTACCAAGGCTTTTACGCCGGCAGACTGCGTTACATCGGCAGCGAAGAATGATGCCGTACCGCCCGCTTTAACAATCTCAGCCACCACTTTTTCGCCCAAAGCGGCGTTGATGTCGTTCACGATCACCTTAGCGCCCTCAGCCGCCAGCCGCTTGGCAATGCCCTCGCCAATACCGCCGCCTGCGCCGGTGACGATGATGGATTTGTTGTGTAGTCTCATATCTTCCTCATTCTGCATAAGTTAAAGTGTGACACATAGTGTAGTTTGATGCTGGCCGTATAGCCCGTGCAGTCACCTTACTTGTTCGTTGTACATATTTGAATCGCCATCGGAACTTGTCGAATGAAACAGCTCATACCTCTATGTCTTGCTTGGAGCCTCTGCGGGCTGCTGCCCACACCAGTGCATGCCAAACTGGTTGAGACCATCATCAAGGTGCCTGTCAAAGCCAGCAACGCCTACGGCAAAGTTGCCGAGCAAGAAGCGGTAGTTACTTTGTTTTATGACGACACCACAGCTTCGCCACGCCCTATCGCCGTCATAAATCACGGGCGCTCGCCCAATGCTGAGCAGCGCATCAAAATGGGCCGCTACACCGCCATTACCAACGCCCGCTGGTTTGCCAGCATGGGCTTTCTGGTGGTTGTACCCACACGGCTGGGCTATGGCGTAACGGGCGGGGACGATGTAGAAGACAGTGGCGACTGCAAAGTAAAAAACTATCCCCCTGGCTACGAAGCCGCGGCCGCCCAAACCCTGCAAATACTCGCTGCTGTTCGCCAGCGACCGGATGTGCTGCCAGACCGCACCCTGGTGCTTGGCCAATCCTACGGCGGCACCACCGCCATCGCGGTAGCCGCCAAAAACCCGCCCGGCGTGATAGCCACGCTTAACTTTGCCGGTGGCGGCGGCGGTAACGCCGAAACCCAACCCCAGCAGCCTTGCATGACAAGCCGTCTCAAAAGCATGTTCGCCACCTATGGCGAGACAGCTCGCATCCCCACCCTGTGGGTCTACACCGAAAACGACCAGTGGATGGGCTCCACCTATCCGCGTGAATGGTTTGAGGCGTTTAAGAGCAACGGCGGCATAGGCGAATTTGCGCTGTTTCCGCCCAATGGCAAGGATGGCCACGGGCTGTTTACCCAGGCACCGGATGTGTGGCGACCCAAGGCGTTGGAATTTTTAAAGGCAAATGGGTATCCAGAGTTGAAAGCGCTGGAGGTGAAGCCATGAATGGCTACGAATATGCAAACGATTGCCTGCAACAGCTAAAACAAAAACGCCGCAAGGCTACGGGAAACAGTTTTGTAGAACATGGCTGCTTGCAAGAGTGGGTCGATGCTATCAACGGCCAGCAGGCCGCAGGCGGACAAAGCGGCCAGTGCAGGCAGCGCGTAGGCCTCATCGCTCAGCCCATTTCCGGCCTGGCCTGGCCTGGCGCGCCAGCGACCGGCACGACAGCGGCATTTGCGTCGCAGTTATCACCCCTCTGACCGGCGGACAAAAATATCCCTACCGTAGATATGATGATAACGACTCCAATTTTCGAAATGCAAAACGCGGCGGTTCACTTTTACTCGCCTGTGAACGACGCAACGCAAGAACCATTGAACTTACTTAAATCAACCCTTATAGGATCAAATCATGCCTTTTGTTAATGAAGCGCCAATTTCCGAAGCCGATATCGAAAAATATAGTCTTCGCACCATCAATGCCAGCTATGGCAAAAACAGTGCCCCATATTATTGGACGATAGATCGTGAGCGCGATATATATTTACGCATGATTCAATACGGGGGAAACGACTATGAATTTAAGCAAGCCAGCTTCAGCTTTTACTGGAAAGGTCGTGAAATTCCGGTTTATTTATGGCTTGTAAAGTGCGAAAGTGAAGGGCGTCAGAGCGCAACCATAGTGTGGCGCATGAATGCAGTGGGCAGTGACAAATCAGTCCAATGGCTACCCGCCACGCAAGAGCCCTACCGTGCAGAAATCATCGCCGACCTAAAAGAAGCTTTGGTCGTAAGAAAAGGCCTTGTCGGCACCGATGAATACCGTATTTGCGAAACCACATTTGAATTTTAATTAGACCAAGGAACAGCACCATGCCAGCATTAACTATCAATGAACTGCTTGATATTGCCAAAAACAATCCCGATACGTACAAAAACAATACTGCCGCATGGACAGAACTGATCGGCCGAATGCCCGCAGAAGTGCCAGGCGGCAGCACTGGCAAACTCACCGTGCTTTATGGCGGCAGCGTGGGCAATGTGAGCGCAATTGCTTTGATTCAAGAAATCAGAGCAAGAGAGCCGGGGTCAAGCAAGAGAGCCGGGGTCAGGTCTCCCATATTGCATTTCACCGAGTCTTTACACTATTAATTCAATAGCTACCAATGCTATATTCTATTGGGCTTGGCGCTTAATTTGTACCCCAATCAAGCTATCTATCGGAGGCATGGCGGTATCAACGGGCACTCGCCTCAGCCTGCCCAGCTACATCGCCCCGTCCAACATCAACACATCCACCACATCCCCCACGGCCACATTGCCTTGGCTATGGTGCAGCACGATCAGGCCGTTGGCTTGCACCATGCTGCTTAGGACGCCGCTGCCTTGGTTGCCGGTGGTTTTGACTTGCAGGCGGCCGTCGGGGGCGCGGGTGACTTGGCCGCGTTGGTATTCGGTACGGCCGGGTTTTTTGCGCAGGGGCTCGATAGAGTGGGCTTGCAGGTAGAGCGGGGCGCTGGCGTATTTGGCGGGGTTGGCGCCCATCATGCGCAGGAGCGCGGGGCGTACAAAGGCCAGCATGGTGACCATGACGGCTACCGGGTTGCCGGGCAGGCCGAAGAGTATGGCACTATTATTTTCATAGCTGCTTGTGCTATTTTCTATTGGGCTGGTGGCTGATTTGATTGATAACACGGCCTTTAATGCCACTTCAGCAGGCGGTTTGGCAATGCGCCCCACCGCCATGGGCCTGCCGGGGCGCATGGCTATTTTCCAGAAGGCTACGCCGCCTGCGCCTTCGGCCACATTGGCGCCCAGCTTGTGCATCATGGCCTTGGTGTAGTCGGCCTCGCCCACGCTCACGCCGCCACTGGTGATGATGGCGTCGGCCTGCGCGGCGGCGCTTTTAAAGGCTGCCTCCAGCAGCGCCGGGTCGTCGCGCACCACGCCCATGTCGATCACCTCTACGCCCAGGCGGGTGAGCATGCCGTAGACGGTGTAGCGGTTGCTGTCGTAGATGGCGCCTTCGCGCGGTGCGTCGCCCAGGCTGAGCACTTCGTCGCCAGTGGAAAAGTAGGCTACTTTCAGTTTGCGCACTACATTTACGTGGCTGATGTTCAAACTGGCCAGTAGCCCAAGCGCTGCGGGCATAAGCAGCTCGCCTTTTGAGAGCGCTGGCGCGCCCTGCATGAGGTCTTCGCCACAAAAGCGGCGGTTGTCGCCGGGTTGCAGCAGGCCGGGTTGGATCTCGATATGCTCAGCCGTCACGGTGCACAGCTCTTGCGGCGCCACGGTGTCTAGCCCGCTGGGCATGATGGCGCCGGTCATGATTTTGACGCAGTCACCCGCTTGCACGCTGCCTTGCCAAGCCTTGCCAGCCAGCGCCGTGCCAACCACTTTAAAGCGCGTAGGGGTCGATGCTTGCAAATCGGCGCCTTTAAAGGCAAAGCCGTCCATGGCCGAATTGTCGTGTGCGGGCACGCTGATGGGGGAGATAACGTCTTGGGCCAGCACACGGCCCAGCGCGGCAAACAGGCCTACGCTCTCGGTTTGCACGATGGGTTGCACCAGGGCCGCTAAAAATTCACCCACCTTGTCAGCGGGCAGGGCGTTGGGGTCGTAGCCGGCAAGCTGGGCGGCAATCTGTTCTACAGTAGTCATGCGCTGATTATCGTACTGCCGCTGCGTACCCGTGGCGCTGTGGGGTAGCCTTAAAAGCTGTAGCGAACGCCCACCGCGAGAAAATTGGAGCCCACATTGCGCGGCGCAATAAGGCCATAGGCCCCGGAGCGGTGGTGTACGCGGGTGACGATACACAGGTGTTCAAAGTAGCGCAGCTTCCACTCGGCTTCAAACAGTATGAGCAACTGGGTTTTGTAGCGCCGGGTCGGGTTGTCGAAGGGGCCGTCCTCATAGCTGGGAGTGCCAAAAGCGTGCGACAGGCCCACGCCGGTAGCTGCGTTGACGGCCAGGGGGCCAAGGTTCAGGTCGGGCGAGCGCAGGGTATAGGCCCCGCCCAACTCAACATGGCTTTGAAGGCCGTGGTGCTTGGCCAGAATAAGCTCGTAGCCGTGGCGAACATCGCTTACCGGGCTGCCTTCTAATGCGGCAAAGCTGCCCCCCAGTGTGCCCCGAGTTTTGCCCAGTGCAACGGCATTGAAGTAGGATAGCTCCCACTTGATGTCGCCCCGCAAAATGGCCTTGGGTAAACCGGGCAAATTGTGGTCTGCGCCCTGCGCGGTGTAAACCAGCACCGAATCGAAAACATCGGTGCTGGGCTTATTGTCTGTTTGGGCAAGGGCCGCTTGGCACCATAGTGCCAAGCCCAAGGTGCAAACCAAGGTTATTCGTCGCATAATTTTGGTCCGGTAAATAGGACTACTATTGTGCCATTGCGCGCGCAGGTGATTTGTATGGGGCTTGCTAAAAAGTACAACGCAAAGAACAACGCATTGTTAAATCGCCCAATACATGCTCCAATGCCACTATCGCACTGGGCACGATGCAAGAGGTAGGAGACGGGCCTATGACACTAGCACTACACACCTTGGCTTCACAAGCCGCGCGCAGCCTCACTGCCAGCGCCCGCAACGCGGCGGCGGCGTTGCTGCTGACGGTTTTCTGGGCGGTGGCGTGGGCCGCTTCCTTCACCCCTGCGGACGAAAAAGACGTGCGCCAGGTGGTGCAGGCGCAGTTGGCGGCGTTTGCTGCCGATGACGCCGAAAAGGCGTTTTCTTACGCTGCGCCCAATATCCGCCAGTCTTTTGCCTCGGCCGCCCACTTTATGGCGATGGTGCGTGGCAACTATGCAGTGGTGTACCGGCCTGCATCGGTGGCGTTTCTCAAGCTTGAAAGTCTGAGTGCAGACGCTAAAAATACCGAGGTGGTGCAGCGCGTGCAAATGACCGATGCCAACGACGCGCCGTGGCTGGCGGTGTACTCGCTACAGCGGCAAAAAAACAAGCAATGGCGCATTACCGGCTGCATTGTCACCAGCAGCTCGGCGCGCATGATTTAGGAGACAAAGCATGAAAGACATGAACCATCTGAGTGTTGTCGACGGTGCCTTTTTACACCTGGAAAGCCCGGAAATGCCGATGCATGTGGGCAGCCTGGCGTTGTTTGAGCCACCATCGAACGACGCGGGCTCTTGGTATGACCAAGTTAAAGCGCACGTCATCAGCCGCATGCACTTGGCACCTGTGTTTACGCGTAAGCTGGCCTTGATGCCATTTGACTTGGCCAACCCGGTGTGGATTCACGACGACGATATTGATATTGACTACCATATTCGGTACTTGGTGCTGAACAAGCCGGGCACCATGGCGCAGCTGGAGGCGCTGGCTGCGCGCCTGCATTCCAGCCTGCTAGACCGCAGCCGCCCGCTGTGGGAGTTTTATGTGATTGACGGCTTGGCCGATGGCCGCATAGGTTTTTACTCCAAGGTACACCACGCTGCGGTGGATGGCCAAGCCGCCGTGGCCATGGCCAATAGCGTGTTTGACGTAACGCCCGAGCCGCGCCGCGTTAAGCCGCCCAGGCCCTCACGCGGCAACCGCTACCAGCTGGGCGTGGCCGAGCTGCTGGGCGCTGGGCTGTCCAACCAAGTGCAGCAAGTGGTGCAGTTTGCCAAGCTGTTGCCGCCTCTGGGCGGTGCCGCCGTGCAAGCCGTTAAAGACGCAGTGGCCGCCAGGCGCAACCAAGACGCTGCCAATGTCGTCAAGGCCGGTAAGCTTTTGAAGTTTGCCCCGCCCACACCGTTTAATACCTCTGTTACCAACCAGCGTGCCTTTGCCAGCGTCTCGCTACCGCTGGGTGAGATCAAGCACATCGGCAAAGCGCTGGGCGCCTCCATCAATGACATGGTGCTGTGGCTGTGCAGCACCGCGCTGCGCGAGTATTTGGCAGAGTCGCGCGAGCTGCCAAAGCAGTCGCTGGTGGCAGGGGTGCCGATCTCGCTCCGCTCTGAGGGCGACACCAGCAGCAATAACCAGGTGTCAGGCACCTTGATTGACTTGGCCACCCAGATCAAAGACCCCATAGAGCGCCTGCGCATGATTATGGCTGGCACCAAGACGATGAAGCGGCAGATCGGCGCGTTTGGCGGCCTGATACCTACCGATTTTCCCTCGTTGGGCTCGCCTTGGCTGCTCAGCGGCTTGGCATCTTTGTATGGCCGCTCGCGCATCGCAAGCTGGCTGCGCATTGCCAATGTGGTGATCTCCAATGTGCCCGGCCCACAGATACCGCTGTACCTGGCTGGCGCCAAGATGGTAGGCAACTATCCGCTATCAATTGTGGTGCACGGCGTGGCGCTGAACATCACCGTGCAAAGCTATATGGGCCAGCTAGATTTTGGTTTGATTGCTTGCAGGCGGGCCATGCGCGATGTAGACCACCTGGCCGTGCAGCTTAACAAAGCCCTCGACGTGCTGCGCCGCTTGCCGCAGGCCGCGCCAGTAGCCAGCGTAGTGTATGTAACACCGGTGGCATCTGCACCCCGGGCAGCGCCCGCGCCCGTTAAACGCAAAAAGCCGCAACTCTCGGTGGTAGGCTCCAAAAGCAAATTGGCCTCTAAAAAAGTAGCTGCCAAAACGGCCCATAAAAAGGCAGCCTCGCCAACACGCAAGCCTAAGCTGGCGCGCGCCGCATGAGCATGAAAGCACCCCACCTGCGCAAAACAACTGCGGCGGCAGTTCGCGCCCCCAATGTTTTTAAACTGGCCCTGGAGGCCCGGGCACCGTTTGAGTTTGCTGCGGGCATTGCCGCGTTGCCGCTGTTGGCCAAGCAGCAGCGTGGCGATGGCCACCCGGTGATTGTTTACCCGGGCTTTATGGCCTCAGACATCAGCACAGGCCCGTTGCGCATGCTGCTGGGATGGCTGGGTTATTTGCCCCACGGCTGGCATCAAGGTCGAAATCTGAACCCCAGCCCCGAGGTGTTTGAGCAGGCGCGGGCGCAGATACGCGCTGTGTACGCGCAGTATGGCCGCAAGGTCAGCTTGGTGGGCTGGAGCCTGGGCGGCTTGTATGCCCGAGAGCTTGCCAAGCTGGAGCCAGACGCCGTGCGAAGCGTGGTGAGCCTGGGCAGCCCGTTTGCGGGGTCCATGCAAGCCACCCATGCGCGCAGGCTGTTTGACCTGCTTAACCGCGGCAAGGTGCAGGCAAAGATCCACCTGCACCGCTTGCATGAATCGCCCCCCGTACCCACCACGTCCATCTACAGCCGCACCGACGGCATTGTGGCCTGGCAAAGCAGCGTACAAGAAGAGGGGCACCAAACCGAAAGCATTGAAGTGCACTCCAGCCACACCGGCATGGGTGTGAACCCGCTGGTGCTGCACGCGCTGGCGGACCGCCTGGCGCAGGCCGAAGGGCAGTGGAAGCCCTTTGAGCGCTCAGGGCTGCGGCGCGTGGTGTACCCCAATTCGCAACGCCGGCTGTACGGGGGCAAGAGCAAAAAAGTGGTGTTATGAGTAGCAAACCCAGCGACAACCCGACCGCTTTGATCACCGGGGCCTCGTCCGGCATTGGCGAGGCCTTGGCCGAATGCTTTGCCAAAGCGGGCTACAACTTGGTACTGGTCGCCCGCAGCGCCGACAAGCTGAAAGCTTTGGGCAAGCAACTGGCGGCTGAGCACGGTATCAAAGCCTGGGTGGCCCCGGCAGACCTGTCGCTGCCCGACGCTGCGCAAAAACTCGCCGCCGCCATGAAGCGTGCCAAACGCCCGATAGACGTACTGGTCAACAACGCCGGTATTTTGAACCACGGCGCATTTGTAGACATGCCCGCACAGTACCACCACGCCATGATCGACCTGAACATCACCGGCCTCACCACAATGATTGCGCATTTCGCGCCCGGTATGGTGGCCCGGGGCCAAGGCCGCATCCTGAATGTGGCCTCGATTGCCGCGTTCCAGCCCATTCCGTCACTGGCTACCTACGCCGCCACCAAGGCCTATGTGTTGTCGCTTACCGAGTCCTTGTCTGAAGAGTTCAAAGGCACCGGCGTGAGCATCACCGCGCTGTGCCCGGGTATCACCGCCACCAACATGTTCAGCGGTGCCAAGGCCGAGAGCGCGCAGTTGGCCAATCTGCCCAAGTTTTTGATCGGCGACGCCAAGGTGGTAGCGCAAGAAGGCTTTGACGCCTGCCTGCGCGGCGACGCCATCAAAGTGTCCGGCGCCATCAACCAGGCCACCCTCATCGCCAGTCGCGCCACGCCCAAGTGGCTGCTACGCAAAATCAGCGGCGCCATGGTGCGCGGTATGACATAGACTTGCGTTTAGCTGGTTTTGGGGTCTGGCTGACTGCCTTGCACAGCGCGCAAATCGAGCACCATGTGCAACTTGTCGTAGTACACCCCCGCCACCTTGATGGCCCGAGGCAGCAGTCCATAAGCCACATAGCCAGCGCGCTCGTACAGGCGCACTACGTGGGTGTTCGATGCCGTTACGGTCAATACTAATTGCTCTATTTGACCATTAGCCCTTGCCAGGTCAGCACAAGCCGCTACCAAATGCGTAGCTATTCCTTGCCGCTGTGCAGTGGGCGCTACCATCATGCCTACTACGTTGGCGCAATGGCGTTTGTGCAGGCGGGTTTCGCCCTCCAGCGCAATGGAGCCCAGTAAATTGCCTGCCTCGTCAAACGCCCCCAGCACGAATTGCCCGCCCTCAGGTGCGCCCAGGCGCGCAGCGTAGTGCTCGGCCGGGGTGTTGATGCTGCTGGCGTAGTCGGAGGTAAATGCATCGGGTGCCGTGCGCAACGCCTCGTCGCGCAGGGCCTTGTAGGCGGGCAGGTCAGCGCGGCAGAGGGGGCGGATGGTCGGCATAAGGGTGTAGCGTGGTTGCAGGCACCACTGTAGCGGATAAACACCATCGCGGCGCGTTGGCCACTACCCAAGCCTGTGTTGCCAGGCGCTAGTCTGTATCGCCCAAGCTGAACTCATCTATCGGGAAAGCAGAGTCCGGGTCTTCCTTGACCAAATCATGCTCCAGTGCATGGTGATGTTTATGCGCCAGACCGCGAAACTCCGCGAAGGGCTCGGTAAGCAGGTAAATGGGTTGCCGTGTATCGGGATGAAACTCGACAGGCCCAGTGCTTTGCGTTGGCGTAATGCCGGTGGTATCTTCGTCAAGCGGCAAATGGGCAGGCTTCTTGGGTTTCATAAAGCGTTTCCTTGGGATGCGTGGATGCTGCCAGACCTGCATTTTGAGGCGTTGATAAATCTCAAACCAACCTGGTGCGGCTAGCACCCCGGTTAAGCCCGACAGTTAGGTGTTGCACATGTTAGTTTCAACACAATAGTTGATATTTCACAAGGGTTGGTAGGGTGTAGCGTGCAAAACTCAACGCATTATGGGGCGCGAAAGCAATGTAAGCGTGTGGCGAAGTTATCCCTATGTGGTGGTACCCACCCGCAACTAAACTTTTAACATTTACAGGGCAATTGCAACATGATGGAAGTGACTCAATAGCGTCACCAGCTATTTGACCCGCTACGTCGGCGCCGACTTGAAGGAGCGTGTTGACCACGTCCTACGGCTCCCAGACTGAAAAAACGTCTAGTTAAAGAAACTCTTCAGTTTGTCGGTCCAAGATTCTTCGTTGGGTGAATGTTTGGCGCCACCTTTACGTATCGACTCGTCAAACTCTTTGAGCAGTTTGCGTTGGTGCTCGGTGAGCTTAACGGGGGTCTCGATAGCGATATGGCAGTACAAATCGCCCGGGTAGCTAGAGCGTACGCCTTTGATGCCTTTACCGCGCAGGCGGAAGGTTTTGCCGTGCTGCGTGCCGTCAGGAATGTCGATCCCTGCCTTGCCAGCCAGGGTGGGCACCTCAATCTCGCCGCCCAGTGCAGCGGTTGAGAAGCTGACCGGCACTTGGCAGTGCAGATCGTCGCCATCGCGTTCAAAAATCTCGTGCTTTTTGAGGCGAATCTCTATGTACAGATCGCCCGCCGGGCCGCCATTTGTGCCTGGCTCGCCATTGCCGGTGCTGCGAATGCGCATGCCGTCGTCAATGCCAGCCGGAATTTTGACTTCCAGGGTTTTGTTGTTCTTGGTTTTGCCCACGCCATGGCATGCCACGCAGGGCTCAGGAATCAGCTTGCCGGTGCCTTTACACGTAGGGCAGGTTTGTTGCACGCTAAAAAAGCCCTGGCGCATTTGCACTTGACCGTGACCATGGCAGGTGGTGCAGGTGATCGGCTTGGTACCGGGCTTGGCGCCGTTACCCTTGCAGGTGGTGCATTCGTCCCAGCTTGGAATGCGAATTTGCGCCTCTTTGCCGTTAGCCGCTTCTTCCAGCGTTACTTCCATGGCATAACTCAGGTCACCGCCGCGGTACACCTGCCTGCCGCCTTGCTGGCGACCCCGGCCACCAAACGCTTCGCCAAATATGTCGCCAAACGCCTCGGCAAAGCCGCCAAAGCCCTCAGCCCCATGCCCACCGCCGCGGTTGGGGTCTACGCCTGCATGACCGTACTGGTCGTAAGCCGCGCGCTTGTTACTGTCCGACAGCATTTCGTAGGCTTCTTTGGCCTCTTTGAACTTGTCTTCAGCCCCCTTGCCGGCATCGCCTTGATTGCGGTCAGGGTGGTGCTTCATCGCCATCTTGCGATAGGCTTTTTTGATCTCTTCGTCGGAGGCGTTTTTGGGAACGCCCAATGATTCGTAATAGTCGCGTTTTTTCATTTTTTACGGTAATTTCAATGGGAGTCAGAACCACTAAGTGCTTGTTCGATACGTTTGCCCGGTATGAATCACGTCACCGCCACGGTCACCAAAATGCTGCAAATGGTGGGGGTTCGGTTAAAGCGCAAAAACCGCATGAACGATCTGCAAGACCATTCACGCGGTTAATGGGGCTGTGGGCGGTACTAAATTTAGCCCTTCTTCACTTCTTTCACTTCCGCGTCGACCACATTATCGTCTTGCGCCTTGGCTTTTGCCGCTTCTTCGGCACCCGGCGCTGCGCCGCCTGCACCTGCTGCGGCTTGGCTGGCAGCTTGCTGGGCTTGCATATCGGCGTACATTTTTTCGCCCAGCTTTTGCGCTGACAACTCTAGCGCGGCTTGCTTTTGCCCAATAGCGGTTTTGTCGTCGCCTTTGACGGCTTCTTCCAGGTCTTTCAAACCGGCCTCGATTTTTTCTTTCTCGGCAGGCTCCAGCTTCTCGCCGTACTCGGTCAAGCTTTTCTTGGTGCTATGCACCAACGCATCGGCCGTGTTGCGCGCTTGAATCAGCTCCAGCTTTTTCTTGTCATCCGCAGCGTTCAGCTCGGCGTCTTTCACCATCTTCTGAATTTCATCTTCTGTCAGGCCTGAGTTAGCCTTGATGGTAATTTTGTTTTCTTTGCCGGTGCCTTTGTCTTTGGCGCCCACATGCAAGATGCCGTTGGCGTCAATGTCAAACGACACTTCGATCTGCGGCGTGCCGCGCGATGCCGGTGGAATGCCTTCCAGGTTGAACTCACCCAGAGACTTATTGCCGCTGGCCATTTCGCGCTCGCCTTGGTAAACCTTGATGGTCACGGCGGGCTGGTTGTCGTCGGCCGTAGAGAAGGTTTGTGCAAACTTGGTAGGAATGGTGGTGTTCTTGGTGATCATCTTGGTCATCACGCCGCCTAGGGTTTCGATACCCAGTGACAGAGGTGTCACGTCCAACAACAACACGTCTTTACGGTCACCGGAGAGCACCTGGCCCTGAATCGCAGCGCCTACGGCAACAGCTTCGTCGGGGTTCACGTCTTTGCGCGGCTCTTTGCCAAACACTTCTTTGACTTTCTCTTGCACCTTGGGCATGCGCGTCATGCCGCCGACAAGAATAACGTCATGGATGTCGCTGATGCTTACGCCAGCATCTTTCAGGGCGGTGCGGCAAGGCGCAATGGTGCGCTCGATCAGCTCTTCTACCAGGCTTTCCAGCTTGGCGCGGGTCATTTTGATGTTCAGGTGCTTGGGGCCAGACGCATCTGCCGTGATGTAGGGCAGGTTGATGTCGGTCGAGGCGCTGGACGACAGCTCGATCTTGGCTTTTTCAGCGGCTTCTTTCAGGCGCTGCAAGGCCAGCACGTCTTTGCCCAAATCCACGCCTTGCTCTTTCTTGAACTCGGCAATGATGTACTCGATGATGCGTTGGTCAAAGTCTTCGCCACCCAGGAAGGTGTCGCCGTTCGTCGACAGCACTTCAAACTGCTTCTCGCCGTCCACGTCAGCAATTTCGATGATCGACACGTCAAAGGTGCCGCCGCCCAAGTCGTACACGGCAAT
This sequence comes from Polaromonas sp., assembly GCA_043766985.1. Taxonomy (GTDB): domain Bacteria; phylum Pseudomonadota; class Gammaproteobacteria; order Burkholderiales; family Burkholderiaceae_C; genus JAAFIP01. The sequence continues at coordinate 67,770 of JAYUHM010000260.1, read as the reverse complement.
TTTGCGGTCGCCTTTTTCGTTTTTGTCCAGGCCAAAGGCCAGAGCCGCTGCGGTAGGTTCGTTGATGATGCGTTTCACGTCCAAGCCGGCAATGCGGCCCGCGTCTTTGGTGGCTTGGCGCTGCGCATCGTTAAAGTACGCTGGCACGGTAATGACCGCTTCGGTCACGGCCTCGCCCAGGTAGTCTTCGGCGGTTTTCTTCATCTTGCGCAAGATGTCGGCAGACACTTGCTGGGCCGACATTTTTTTGCCGCGCACCTCAACCCACGCATCACCGTTATCAGCTGCTGCAATGGTGTAGGGCATGAGGGCGATGTCTTTTTGGACTTCTTTCTCGGTGAACTTGCGGCCAATCAGGCGCTTGATAGCGTACAGAGTGTTGCGCGGGTTGGTTACCGCCTGGCGCTTGGCCGACGCGCCAACCAGCACTTCGCCGTCTTCCTGGTACGCCACGATAGACGGCGTAGTACGCGCGCCTTCGCTGTTCTCAATTACCTTGGCGGTGTCGCCCTCCATGATGGAGACGCAACTGTTGGTGGTGCCCAAGTCAATGCCGATGATTCTTCCCATGATTTACTCCTGTTGATTTTAAAAATTCAGATAATTTGTAAGTGTGGATAACTTGTAAGGTTTCAAGGGTTATTTGAGAGTTTTTCAAAAACCTTGGCAAACCCTACTTGGGCGCCGAAACGGTTACCAAGGCGGGCCGCAGTACGCGATCGGCAATGGTGTAACCTTTTTGCAGCACGCTGTCTATGGTGTTCGCTTCCTGGTTGGACGGCACCATGCTGATAGCCTGGTGTTTGTGCGGGTCAAACTTTTCGCCCGCAGGGGGGTCGATGGCGATGACCTTATTGCGCTCCAGCGCGCTGGTGAGCTGGCGCAAGGTGGCCTCGGCGCCCTCGCGAATTTGCTCGATCGTGGCGTCTTTGATAGCCAAGCTGGCGGTGAGCGAGTCGGCCACGGGCAGCAGGCTCTCGGCGAAGCTTTCTACCCCAAACTTGCGGGCTTTTGACACCTCGTCGTCGGCGCGGCGGCGGGCGTTTTGTACGTCGGCCTGGCCCCGCAGGTATTGGTCTTGCAGGTCGGCATTCTTGGCTTTGAGGGTGGCCACTTCAGCCAGGGCCACGGTGAGTTCGTCAACCGATTCGGCCTCGTTGGCAGCCAGGGCGGCTTCGATTTCTTCGGGCGAAGCGTCGGCAGGCACCCCCGCTGCTTTGGCCCGTGCCGCCATTTGCGACGCCGACAGATTGCCAGCGCCATCAGCACCGGGCTTTTGGCTGTCTTCGGGCTGAGATTCGGGTTTTTGGTTTTCAGACATAGATCAAACGATAGACAAAAATAATACTAGCCCAGTACATGGGCGCGTTTTAGGCAATTTCAAGAGGATTTAAGCAACAAACATGCGCTAACCGGGTAACAAAATATGCCCCGCGGTACGCCTAATCTACTACCAAAAGCGTAGCTGCTTGGGCAATATTATAAAGCGGCAGAGCTACTTTTTTTGCATAAAAGCCAGCCCGGCAGCCAAGAGCAGCGTAGCTGCGCCAGCGGCCATGGCGGCGTTCAGGCCATGGTTGTCGGCAATCCAGCCGGCCGCTACGGGCCCCACCCCTTGGCCTATGGCGAAAATAAAGGTGAACAGGTTCATGGCCTTGGCCCATTGCGCCGGTGGCAGGGTGCGCCTTGCCAGCGCCATCATGGAGCCAGGCGTCATAAAAAACGAGCCGCCCACCAGCACCGCAGACACCAGCAGCATGCCCCAACTGTGGGACAGCAAGGGGAGGGCGGTGCCAACGGCGGTGCACACGCAGGTGGCGGCAAAGGTGTGAACCGGCCACCAGCGTGCCATGATGTTACGCCAGGCATAACCCGAGGCCATGGCTGCCAAGCCCAACACCAGCCATACGCCTGTGGCCGCCGCGTTGCCCAGCTGCATCTCGCGAAGCCAAGCCACTACAAAGGTCATGTAGACGATGTAACCCACGCCAAACAAGAAATAGGCGGCAAGGATGGGCGCAAAGTCAGTCAAACGCAACCGCTCGGTGCCCGCTGCGCTGGTTTGCCCGCCTATCTCCAAGGCAAGTTTGGCGGGCCAGACAGAAAAGACGATACCCACCAAACCCAACACCAGCCAACCCGTGGACCAGGACCACTCGTGCCCCAGCACGGGGTAGAGCACGATGCCGCTCAGCGCTATGCCCAGCCCACCGCCTGCGTAGTAAATGGCAATTGCCGCGGCCGATCTGGCGGCGCTTTGGTTGTAGTGCGCTGCAACCAGCGCGCCGCCACAGGCAAACACCCAGGCCGAACCCACACCGGTAGCAAAGCGCCAAGCCATCATCGTCCACAGGTCACGGGTGATGCCGCATAGCAGCAATGTCGTTACGGTGATTACAAGGCCAGCTACAAAAAGCGTAGCAGGTCGAAAACGCGAGAGTAAAAACATGCCCGCCAGCGCGCCCAAGCCATAGCCCACCGAGTTAGCCGTGTTCAGCCAGCCGGACAGCGCATAGTCCCAAGCCAGGTCTTCACGCATCACCGGCAGCAGCAGCGCATAGGCAAAACGGCCAAAGCCGTTCACCACGGTGATAGCCGTGGCGAAGACCATGGCCGCCAGAAACGATTGCGCTACGGGACTAGGCGGGGAGATGGCGTGGTCAGGCTCGGGCATGCTCAAGGCCCACAGCTATGAATGCCAAGTGGGGCGCAGCAGATCACCCGCGCACGGCTAACAGCTCTACGTCAAACTTCAGCGTCGCGTTTGGCGGAATGGCACCGCCCGCGCCGCGTGCACCGTAGCCCAAGGATGCAGGGATGATGAGGGTGCGTTTGCCGCCCACTTGCATGCCGGCTACGCCTTCGTCCCAGCCTTTGATGACCATGCCTGCACCCAGGTCAAACTCAAATGGTTGGTTACGGTCTTTGCTACTGTCAAACTTGCCGCCTTGCACGCTGTCGTTAAACAGCCAGCCGGTGTAATGCACGCTGACCTCTTGGCCAGCGGCCGCGGTGGCGCCTGTGCCGACTTCGGTGTCGATGTATTGCAGGCCGGATGGGGTGGTGATGGTGGTCATGGTTGATCCTTGTGATTACTACTAAATAAATAGCAGCTTGTGCTATGTTCTATTGGGCTACAGGCCAATTTAACCTGTAAAACGGCAAAAAAAAGCAGCCACTAGGACTGCTTGTCTCAGCGTACCGCTATTTTACCGCGAGGCGGCTTACTTCTTCTTGGCTTTGCCAGCGGCAGTCCACTTGGTGGCAAAGGCGCTTAACTCGTTCATGCGGCGCAGCAGGTCGGCACCGCTGGAGGTAACGATGTAGCCGTTATCGCCGTGCGTAATCAGGTTGGCGGCACGCATTTCTTTCAGGCGCGTGTTCAGCGTGTTGGGGGTGATGCCGCCCACGCTGTCTTGCAGCAAGCGAAAGGTCTGCGGGTGTCCGTCTTTTAGTGCCCACAGCACGCGAATGGCGTAACGTGACTCTAGCAAATCGAACAGTTGGTTTACGGCTGCGTTGTCTTTGGCGCTCATGAGAGGCTTCTCCTAAAAAGTAAGTTGTTGTGGGTGATGTGAAATAAGAGCTTTTGTCTCGAACTGATTGAAATATAACGTATTTTTAGAAAAACGCTACAAGTTTAATAGCTGCTAGTGCCATATTTATAGTAGCAAACCCTAATTTTGTTGCAGTTTTGCTGCACTTTTTGCACCGAGGGGTGGCGCACAGCCTAGCTTAGGGCTTAAGGGAGGTAGATTTTTTGCAGCAAGCGCATCAGAGTTTTGCGCTCTGGGGCGGTAAGCTGGGCACTGGCGTCCAATTCGAGTGCTTGGGCGGTGCGCTCGGCATCGTTCATGAGTTTTTCGCCGGTTTTGGTCAGTTTGAGGGCGACGGCACGCTTGTCGCTGGGGTGCGGCTGGCGTTGCACCAGCTCGCGCTTTTCCAAACCAGCCAGCAACGCCACAAAATTCGGCGGCAGGATACCCAAGGTGGTGCACAGCTGGCGCGAGGTGACGCCGGGGTTATGCGCTATGACCGACAGCACCGAGAAATCGACCGGCCGCAGTGCGTACACCGCCATACGCTGCAAAAACACTTCAATGATCGCCAGTGCCGCGCGCCGGGCGTTGTAGCCCAGCAGGCTTTCAAGAAAGCTGGTGTCCAGGGCGTTCGTCGACGCAGGACGATCATCGATGGGTTTTTTTTTGCTTGGCATGGGGTATCACGTAGGCTAGCTTTGGATTATGACTCCGCTGTAAAACCAATTTTTTTGATCAACGGGCCCCAGCGGTCAAACTCCAGCTTCATGCTGCGGGCTTGCTCTTCGGGTGTGGTGCTGTAGGGAATGAGGCCCAGGATGGTGAACGAGTCGATCACGCTTTTGTCTTTCAACGCGGCGTTGATGGCGTCGTTGCAGGCCTTCACCAGGTTGGCGGGCATTTTGGCGGGGCCGACAAAACCAAACCACTCTTCCACGTTCAAATCGGCCATGCCTTGCTCGGCAAAGGTGGCCACATCGGGCACGAAGGGCGAGCGGGTTTTGCCGCTGGTGGCCAAGATGCGCAGCTTGCCAGCTTTGTGGTTGGCAATCTGGTCGCCATGCGGGCAGATCATGGCGGCCACTTGGCCACCCACTACATCGGTCACGCCGGGCACCGAGCCGCGGTAGGCTACGTGCTGCAAATCGACGTTGTTGTTGATGCCCAGCAGCGCGCCGATAAAGTGCGGCGTGGAGCCTGCGGCGGGTGAGCCGTAGCTGGCCTCTTTCGGGTTGGCCTTGGCCCAGTCCAGAAACTGCTTGATATTGGTGACGCTGGCAGGCACCTTGGGGCCGACGCAAAAGCCGTGGTGGATGAGCGAGCTGGTGCCCAGAGTGACAAAGTCTTTGAACGGGTCGTAGCTGAGCTTGCTGTAGATGTGCGGGTACAGCGACAGGGCGGAGAAGGGCGTGTGCGCAATCACCGAGCCGTCGGCTACCGAGGGCTTGAGGGCATCCAGCGCAATACGGCCACCCGCGCCGGGCTTGTTGTCCACAATGCCCTGGCCCTTGCTGTAGGCAGTGCCAGCAAACTTCTCTGCCACGCGGCGCGCCGCAATATCGCCCGCGCTGCCTGCGGGGAAGCCGTAAAGCACTTTTACGCTTTCTACCGGCCCGGCGGCTTGCGCCCAGGCGGTTTGCGCACTTGCGGCACCTAGGACAGATGCGATGATGGATTGGTTGAATTGCCGGCGTTGCATGGTGGAGTCTCCTGGGTTAAAAAATAGACGGATGAGTGATGCCTCTGTTCGACCTGAGCTTGCCCGAGCGCTCGCGTAAGCTCGGACAGGCTCAGAGCGAACGGTATGGGTTTAGCTATGTGCTCTTAGATGGTTTAACGATCATGGGGGCTGTGTCGGCATACAGGGCTTGTACCAATGCGGCGCGCTCTTTCAGCACGGCGCGCTGGTTGATACTGCCCTTGTCGGTGATCTCGCCTTTGTCGGTGTTGGGGGGCTCGGTCAGCACCAAGGCTCGGGCGATGCGGCCCGATGAACCGGTGGCGGTAGCGGCTAATTTAGTGACCAATTCGGCTAAAGCCCCTTGAATGACAGCATGGCAAGCTACTTCTTTCATAGCAGAATCATCGGGCAAGCCAGCCAACTTTTTAGCCGGGCCGAGCGCCAATATAATCAGCGCACCCACCTCTTTCTCGTTCAAACCGGTAATCACCACGTCTTGAATCAAGGGCGCTCCGGCGGCGATGATCTTGGCGCGCAGCGGCCCGACGCTGACAAAGGTGCCCGTGGCGAGCTTGAAGTCTTCGGCAATCCGGCCATCAAATTTCAGGCCCTGGTGATGGTCAGCTTCGTCAATCCATTTCACCGCGTCGCCCGTGCAAAAGAAGCCTTCTTCATCGAAACTCTCTTGGGTAGCCTCTGGGTTACGCCAATAGCCGGGCGTGATGTTGGGCCCTCGGTAACGCACCTCCACCTTGTCGCCCACGGGCACGAGTTTCAGTTCCATACCCGGGCAGGGCAGGCCCAGGTCACCGGCTTTCACATTCACATTGGTCACAAACAGGCCGAATGGCGCGCTCTCAGTCATGCCCAGGCCCGAGGTCATGGGGATGCGGTAGCCCAGCTCTTCTTCTTCTGAGGCGTACAGCGAATCCCACACCGGCTGGGCCAGGGCTGCACCGGCATAGAAAAACATGCGCAGCTGGGACAGCAGGTTTTTGCGCAGCGCGGCATTGGTTTTCATCGCGTTGGCGATGTATTCCAGGCCAATCGGCACGTCGTAATACACCGTCGGCGCGATCTCGGTGAGGTTGCGAATGGTCTCGCCAATCAAAGCAGGCGTGGGCTTGCCATCGTTGATATACAGGGTGCCGCCATGGTAGAGCACCAAGTTGAAGTCGTGGTTGCCGCCAAAAGTGTGGTTCCAGGGCGGCCAGTCCATCAGCACGGGCGGGATGTCAAACACGCTGGGCTTGGACTGCGCCATCTGCTGCTGGTTGGCGCAAATCATGCGCTGTGTGTTGACCACCGCTTTGGGCAGCTTGGTGGAGCCGCTAGTGAACAAAAACTTGACGATGGTGTCGCCGTCGGTGGCCTGCATGGCCTGCGCGACTTGTCGGGTAATTTCTGTAGCTAAGAGCGCTGTGAATGCGACCACCCCCGCGCGAGCCACTCCATCCGTTCTGGCCGCCCCATCCGTTCGGACTGCGCTTGTCGAAGTCTTCGCGAGTGCTTCGACAAACTCAGCCAGAACGGGTGGGGTGGTATTTGCAGCGGGCGGCAGATTTGTGACGACTTCGGTATCCGCATCCACCACCGCCTGTATCGCTTTGCCATACTTGGCCCAGTCGCTCGCATACACCAAGCCAGGCGTGATGGTGCCCAATACATGGCGTAGCTTTTCATAGTCCTGGCTCATCAAACTGTAGGCGGTGGACACGCTGCAATACGGCACCCCCACCGTCATGCAACCAAGGGCCAGTAGCGCGTGCTCCAAGCTGTTCTCGCTGAGTATCGCCACCGGTTTGTCCACCCCCAGACCACGATTAAGCAAAGCCTGGCCAATGCGCTGCGCCTTGTCCCACGCCTCGCCGTAGCTGATCTTTACCCAAGCCCCCGACGCATCGCGCCGCGCCATCCAGGTATGGTCAGGCCGGATCGTAGCCCAATGCTGCAGCCGGTCAGTCAAGCGCTCAGGGTAGGGCTGCAAGGCCTGCTCGGCCACCAAATAGCTGTTGCCAGCGCGCTCAGTTTTCACCGCGCGAGTCACGCCAAAAGTAAAGTCGCGGTAGGTAGGTGCATGACTCATAAAAAATTTGGTATTCCTTTAGCGTTCTTCGCGTAACTTTCGCATCCTTCGCGGCCGGTATTCTTCTTAGTCTTTGACCTTAGTCCGCTTTGAACTTAGTCGGCCTTCACCTTAGCCGCGCGGCCTTCCAAAAACGCCTTCACGCGCTCAGTAGCCTCCGGTGCAGTTTCGACAATCGAGGCCATCAACGCCTCGGTAAAAAAGCCGTGGTCAGCGGTTTGCTCGGCAATACGGGGCAGGGCGTGCATCAGCGCGTAATTGGTCATCGGTGCATTGGTGGCAATACGCTCTGCCAGCTCCATTGCCTTGGCCAATGCCGTGCCAAGCGTTACCAAATACTGGGCAAACCCGATAGGCACGGCCTCGGCCGCTTTGTATACCCGGCCAGTCAACATCATGTCCAGCATACGGTGCTCGCCCACCAGCTTGGGTGCCCGCACCGAGCCGCCGCCACCCACAAAAATACCGCGCGACCCCTCAGGGAAGGCAAAAAACGCCGTTTCATCCGCCACCCGAATATGGCAACTGCTGGCCAGCTCCATCCCGCCGCCCACCACCGCGCCGTGCAGCGCCGCCACCACCGGCACGCTGCCTTTTTCAATCGCGCTGAACGCGCGGTGCCACATGCGCGAGTGGTGCAAACCGTCAATCGTGCTGCGCGCTTGCAGCTCGCTCAAATCCAGCCCGGCACAAAAATGGTCGCCCGCCCCGGTAATTACCGCCGCGCGCGTGCCCGCAGGCAGGTGGGTAAAGGCATATTCCAGGCCGAGCACCATTGCATCGTTTAAAGCATTGCGTTTGTGCGCCCGGCGCAAGGTGACCAGTGCCACGGCGCCATGCAGTTCCACTGAAATATCGGTTAAATTCGGCTCTGATGTGGGAGATGTCATATAGATAAAATCACGCAAATAAGTTATATTCAATAACCAATTTAAACCAAATTCTGATTTGTCCCATCCGTAATTACCCGCACTACCCCATGAACTACCAAGATTTGATCGCCATTGACATCCACACACACGCCGAGGTGAGCTGCTGGAACCCGTTTGATGCCTATGGCGAAGAATACGACCGTGCGGCGGACAAGTACTTTAAAAACTCACGCCGCCCGACAATTGCCGAGACCATTACCTATTACCGTGAACGCAAAATCGGCCTTGTGATGTTTACCGTCGATGCCGAGTCGCAAATGGGCCGTCGCCGCATCCCCAACGAAGAAATCGCCCAGGCCGCGCGCGAGAACAGCGACATGATGATCGCCTTTGCCAGCATCGACCCGCATAAAGGCAAGTTGGGCGCCCGCGAGGCCGAGCGTTTGATCAAAGAAGAGGGCATCAAAGGCTTCAAGTTTCACCCTACCGTGCAGGGCTTTCACCCCTACGACAAGATGGCGTGGCCGATTTATGAAGTCATCAACGCCTACAAACTGCCCGCCATCTTCCACACCGGCCACAGCGGCATAGGCAGCGGCATGCGCTGCGGTGGTGGCCTGCGCCTGGAATACAGCAACCCGATGCACCTGGATGACGTGGCCATCAGCTTCCCCGACATGCAAATCGTCATGGCGCACCCCAGCTTTCCGTGGCAGGACGAGGCTTTGTCTGTTGCCACCCACAAGCCGAACGTGTGGATAGACCTGAGCGGCTGGAGCCCCAAATACTTCCCCAAACAGCTCGTGCAATACGCCAACACCCTGCTCAAAGACCGTGTGCTGTTTGGCAGCGACTACCCTTTGATCACCCCCGACCGCTGGATGAAAGACTTTGAAGAGGCAGGGTTTAAACCCGAAGTGATGCCCGGCATTCTAAAAGGCAATGCCATGCGCCTGCTGGGCTTGGGACAGGCCACAACATGAACACGCCCGCGTTTCGTAGCTTGGCCGACATCGAGGCACTGGAGCGCGTGCCCTACGAACAATCCATACCCGCGCGTACCACCTACGGTTTGATTGCCCACGCAGCCCTTCGCTTTGGCGAGCGCGATGCCTTTCGCTATTTGAAGAATGGCGACCTGGACGAGCCAGCAGAGCGCGTAAGCTACACCACGCTGCTGGCGCAAATCCACCGCGCAGCCAATCTGTTTCGTTCGCTGGGCGTAGGCCCGGACGATGCAGTGGCCATTCTGGCGCCCAATATTCCCGAGACACACTTTGCGCTTTGGGGCGCGCAGCTCGCCTGCAAAGCCTGCCCGATTAACTATTTGCTGCAACCCGACCATATTGCGGCGCTGCTGGCAGCCAGCGGCGCCAAAGTCATCGTCGCTTTGGGCCCCAATGACGAGCTGAACCTCTGGCCAACAGTGGAGAAAGTGTTGGCGCTGGTGCCACTCCCGGTACTGCAAATCAGTGTAGATGCGAACGCGGCGCCTGGTGTGCCCGTGTTCCAGGACCTGTTGGCGCAACACAGTAACGTGCTCAATTTTGACCCCCAGCTCACGCCTGAACGCATAGCCGCATGCTTTCACACCGGAGGTACCACGGGCGCGCCTAAGCTGGCGCAACACAGCCACGGTAACGAGGCGCACACCAGCTGGTTCGCGCACCGTTTTTATGGTTTTGATGAGCACGCAGTGGAGGTCAACGGCTTTCCGCTCTTCCACGTGGCGGGCGCGTTTGTGTATGGCCTGTCTATGCTGGCGATTGGTGCCACGCAGGTGCTGCCTACATTGAGCGGAATGCGCAGCGCGGCCTTCGTCAAAAATTACTGGAAGTTTTGTGCCCGAGAAGGCGTCACAGCCCTGGCCTGCGTGCCCACCATCATGGCCACGCTGGTCAATTCGCCGGTGGACGCCGACATCAGCGCCATCCGAGTGGCCTATACCGGCGGTTCACCTTTGCCCACTGAGCTGGCGGCGCAGTTTGAAGCGAAGCTGGGTATCCCGGTGCGCAATATTTTGGGCATGACGGAATGCGCCGGGCTGGTATCCATCGAGCCCCTGGCCGCGCCCCGTGTACCTGGCTCAACGGGGCTGCGCATGCCCTACACCGAGGTGCATGCAGTACCCTGGCGCGATGGCGCAGCGCAATTGGCTGAGCGATGCCCAGCAGGCCAAACCGGCGTCATAGTGCTGCGCGGCCCCCACGTCAGCCCCGGCTACACCGATGTTGCACGCGACGTGGGCATGTTTGCAGCGGATGCTAGCCAAACCCGTTGGCTGGTGTCCGGCGATCTTGGCCACATCGATGCGCAAGGTTGCATCCACATCACTGGCCGCGCCAAAGACGTGATTATTCGCGGCTCACACAATATTGACCCCAGCTTGGTAGAGGGCGCGTTTATGGCGCACCCCGCAGTGGCCATGTGCGCCGTGGTGGGCGAGCCCGATGCCTATGCAGGTGAGTTGCCGGTGGCTTTTGTCACACTCAAGCCGGGTATGCAGTGCGATAGCGCCACGCTGTTGGCGGAGGTAGCGCCCCATGTATACGAACGGCCTGCTACGCCTAAACACGTCACCATCATTGATGCCATGCCCACCACAGCGATTGGCAAAATCTATAAGCCCGCGTTGCGCCTGCGGGCGATGCAAACCAAGCTGACCGAGATGCTGTTAGATGTGCCTGGAGCCTCAGTAACAGCACTGGAGCAGGGCGGTACGCTAACGGCACAGGTGTCGATAGTGTCAACCTACGATGCGGCGCTGGAGAAGGCGCTGCGCGCGCGGCTGGCTGCTATTGCCCTGAAGATTGAGTTTGTATTTGCGGGGGCTTAAATTTTTACGCCAAACGTCATCAACCAATTACCAGCCGCCTGTTGCAAGCCACTGGTCCAGCAAATCAAAGGTCTCCACACCCCAAAAAGGCTCGCCATCCACCACCACGGTGGGCGACCCGAACACGCCGGCCTTCAACGACGCGTCCACCCCACTGCGCAGTAATACCCCCGCTTCGTCACTTTGAATGCCCTCTAGGAGCCAAGTACTGTCAATACCAGCCGGCAAAGCAATAGCGGCCACAGCCTGCGCCGTTGACAAGTCCTGCCCCTCGGCCCAGTAAGCGTGATAAATGGCGTGCGCCAAAGCTGCTGCCAACTCCGGTCGATGGTGTTTTACCCAGTGAAAGGCCCGCCCCGCGGCGCGCGGGTCCATCACCGGCGCGTCCAGGTCGCGTTGCATTTGCAAGCCATGGCGGCGCATATAGCGCTTGGCATCGCGGCGGATGTAGTCGCCCTTGAGGGGGGTGTCCAGCAGGGGTTTCAGGCCCATGACTTTGAGCACCGACACACCCAGTAGCATGGCATGCCACTCCACCTTGCGGCCATGCCGCGCAGCCAACGCATCTATGCGCAGCGATGCAAAATAGCCAAACGGCGAGATGAAATCGAAATAAAAATGCAGCGGCTGCGTGGCTATCATCATGGCGGTGGTTGAAGTCCATGCTTGTCAATGCGATAGCGCAGGGTGTCGCGGCTGATGTCTAAAGCGCGGGCGGCTTTGGTCACATTCCAACCGGCCTGCTCCAGGGCTGCAATCAGATGCTGGCGTTCTTGGGCCTGTAGGGAGTTCAATCCACTGGACGCCGTGGTGACCTCGGCTTTTTGAGCCCATGCCGGAGCGGGCTGCACCATAGCCAAACCTAAATCTGCTGCACTCAGGTGTGTCGATTGACCCAAAATCACGGCGCGTTCGATAGCATTGCGTAACTCGCGTACATTGCCTAGCCAAGGATGCAGCTCAATAGCTTCCAGGGCGCTGGCGTCGAGCTTGGGTACAGGTTTGGCGTAGCGCGCAGCACATTGCTCGATAAACCGCAGTGCTAACAGCAGCACATCGGCACCCCGTGCCCGCAGCGGTGGAATGTTGATCTGGAATACCCGCAGGCGGTAGAGTAAATCGCTGCGAAACCTACCCAAGGCTGTCAATTTGTCCAGATCCCTGTTGGTGGCCGCTACCACGCGGATGTTGACCACACGATCTTGCAATGCCCCCAGCCGGCGCACCTTCAGGTTCTCCAGCACGCGCAATAGTTTGGCTTGCAGGTTGATATCCAGTTCGCCGATCTCGTCCAGGAACAATGTACCCCCATCTGCCGCTTCTATCAAACCGATCTTGCGCGCATGCGCGTCGGTAAAAGCACCTTTTTCATAGCCAAAGAGCTCGGCTTCCATTAGGTGTGCGGGCATGGCGGCGCAGTTGATTTCGACAAACGGTGCCTGGGCTCTGGGGCCGGCAAAGTGGCAGGCCCGGGCCACCAGTTCTTTGCCCGACCCCGTCTCACCCAGCACCAGCACGGGGGCTACGGGGGTGTGGTCGGTAGGCTCGCTCATGGCCAGTGTGCGCACCATCTCACGCAGTGCGTGCATGGGCGCAGACTCACCTATCAATGCGTCCAGGCCCGCGTGGCTGGCTTGTCGTTGCTGGTAATAATTGAGCGCTTTGCGTGTGCCTGACTCATTCAGTGCCCGCTCAACAACATTACGCAAAATGGCCAGCGAGACCGGTTTGGTTAGAAGATCGAATGAGCCCGCCTTCATGGCATCAATCGCCAGTGGCACGCTGGCGTGACCGGTCACCATGACGATTCTGACTTGCTCGTCGTTCGCGCGCAAAGCGTGTATCACCTGCAGGCCGTCCAGACCCGGCAATTGGTAGTCTACTATCGCGACATCGGGCATGAAACGCTTGGCAGTGGCGACACCCTGCGGGCCATCGTTAGCTATTTCCACTGTGTGGTGGAATTTTTCAAAATAGCGCGCCATATTCTTGGCCAGCGTGACTTCATCCTCAATAACCAGAATATTTGCCATAGAAGTTACTTTATTGCGCGATGGGTAAACGCAGCTCAACCGACGTGCCGTGCGGCACTACTGGGTTGAGTTCAATAGACCCCTGCCACTGCTCAACCATGCGTTTGACCAGCGCAAGCCCAATACCTAAGCCACCGCTTTTGGTACTGAAAAAAGGTCGGAAAATACGATGCCGCACATCGCTGGAGATACCTGGCCCGGTATCAGACAGCGTCAGCAGCAGCAGCGTGCCTTCACGGCGCCAACCCACCGTCAGTTGGCCGCCGGCGCCCATGGCATCGATGGCATTGGCAATAATGCTTAATACGATCTGCTTTAGCATGGCCGGATGCGCCAATACTTTTAACGACGGGCCCGCCCCAGCGACCACCCTGACTTGGTGTTGCTTTAGCTCGGAGTACATCTCCTGCAGGCAGTCATCTACCAAGGGTTGCAGGGCCACTGGCTCAGGTGTCAGTTTCGGCGCTTGGGAGACCCTCACCAGCTCTGTAATCCATCGGTCTGCACGGTCTACGGCCTGGGTAATGTCCTGGCTGTGCTCCAGGGTATCGCGCGCCTGCATGTCGGTATGTTGCAGCATTTCTGCAGACGCGCGAATAGATGCCAGCGGGTTGCGAAGGTTATGCGCCACGGCGCTGGTCAGCTCGACGGCACTGGCCAGTGTCTGTGCTTCGACCAACTTGGTTTGCTGTTGGCGCATCACTTTGTCTGCAAGGGCCACTATCCAGTAAAGCGTCGCAAATAGCCCCGCAGCACAAGCAAGGCAAGCCAGCCAGAGTCGCATCACGCCTTGGCGAATTGACTCGTTGAGCTCGGTGGAGATTTTGTAAAACTCCATCACACCAACTACCCCTGCCCCACCTTTGGGGTATATCGGAATGTGGCTCTCAACGTAGTAGTTGCCATACAGCGCCAGGCCTTCGTGCTCTTCCTTGTCGGGTAGGCCATTTCGGGCATTGCCAGTATGGATGACCAATTCGCCTCGAAGCGCCTCTATCAACTCGTCGTTGGCTGGAAACTGCCGATTCTCAAGGTTTTTGTCGGTTGACCAAACTACCGTGCCATCAGGCATGTAGGCATTGACCCGCACGGGTTCTTTCATGTTTTCAATATGCCGCATCGAACGTTCAAAGCGTTTTAGAAATTCCGGATTTTTGGGGTCAACAAAGTACTCGGCTGAGTTCTCAGTGAGTAACAGGTTTTGCACAAAATCTTGGATCACTGAGCCCTCTCGATTGAGCAGCCGCTGGGTCAACATATGTGAGAGCATCCAACCCAGCAGCAAGGCGATGATGCTGATAACTACGAAGCTGGCCAAAGCAAACCTGCGTGTCAAGTTAATGGGTGCTTGGGTGGCGCTATCCTGATTCATGCTGACTAGTATCTACGGGATAAGCTAAGTTGGCAATTAATTTGGGTGTTGACACCCAAAAACGGGGGTAAGCGGTGGGTGATATGCCGCGATTTGTCTGTAATTCTTTTCGTAACCCGTTGTTTTATATTAATAAATTAGTCGAACACAGGGTGGCATAATTAATGCTTGAATTGAGAGTGGCGTTACTTTTGGTTTGAGCTTAGTTTCAATCCTATACAACGGGATATCCATCATGATTAACTCGAGTGAAAACTCTTCATTGGCGGACAGTACGTGGAGCCTTATGGAAGATGAGGACAGCAAATGGAGCATCTTCGCTCAAGGGAGCAGGGTTCAGCAAGACGAATCGCATGTACTTCGCACTGCCGAAGTACGCTATCGGATTGTTAAAACGCTGGAGCATGAAGGATTGCCATCTGATGCCTTGCTGATGCGCAAGGTATTTACCATCAGCGACGTCGAGGGGTTATGGTTTTTCAGAACCGACATCATGCAAGACCTGTCCTTGCGCTTTGGAGAGCTGGAAGCTCAGACTATCATGGGCGACATCACGCCACTTTTTGCCGGACTGGTACCCGACAGTATGTTCAGACCAGCGCACATCCCATTTGCGCCGTCCGCATAGACTGTCGTGGCTTATTCTGCGGTAATGCCAGCCGACTTGATGGTCTTGGCCCAAAACTCGGTATCTTTTTTCACTAGAGCATCTAGCGCCGCAGGCGGCAGGTAGCGCAGCTCTATACCTGCGCCGTCGGCGCGGGTTTTGGTCTCTGGTAGCTCCAGCGCAGCTTTGATCTGGCCTGTAAGCTGGCCCACCACGTCGGCCGGTGTGCCTGCGGGTGCAAAGATGCCGACCCAAGCCTCTAGCTCAAAGCCGTTTAAACCAGCCTCGGCCGTAGTGGGCACGTTAGGCAGGCCGGGGTGACGGGTTTTGCCAGCAGTAGCCAGGCCTTTAAGCTTACCTACCTGAATCTGCCCCATCACTGACGGCGGCGTGGTGATAAACACCTGCACTTGGCCAGACAGCACATCTTGCAGCGCCGGGCCAGAGCCCCGGTACGGGATGTGCACCATGCTGGTTTTGGTTTGCAGCTTGAACATCTCGGTGCCAATGTGGGACAACGAGCCGCTGCCTTGCGACGCGTAGCTGAGCTTGCCGGGGTTGGCTTTGAGGTAAGCGATGAACTCTGCCAGATTATTGGCAGGCACCGAGGGGTGCACAGCAATTACGTTGGTGGCCACGGTGATCAACGCCACGGGCACGAAGTCTTTTTGCGCCCATGGCAGCTTGGGGTTAAGGTTGGGGTTGCCAACGTGGTATGCCGAGTAGGAGTTGAGCAGGGTGTAGCCGTCAGGGCTGGCGCGCGCCACCGCTTGGTAGGCCACGTTGCCACTGCCGCCGCCCTTGTTGTCTACCACCACCGATTGCTTGGTGACCTTGGCCAGTGCGTCTGATAACACGCGGGCCGATGCGTCGACAAAACCACCGGGTGGGTTGGGCACCACCAGGGTGATGGGTTTGCTGGGGTAGCTTTGCGCCATGGCGAAGCTGCAGGCGAGGGTTGCTGCGGCGGCAACTAAGCTGCGCAGTGAGGAACGCTTGGGTGAGAAAAGGAATGTTGGCATAGTGATGAGGTTTGAGGAGACAGGCGGCAGATGATGGGAGGGCGTACTGAGACCAGGTGATCAATATAGTTAAGGTAACGGGCGGCCGCGCAGTTGGCTGTCAGTATTTGCCCGATAGCAGCGTGCCCGCACCAGGCACGCGCCGCTCTAGCCCCAGGCTTTTGAGAATGGCGTAGGTGGTGCACACCGCGCTGGAGACCACGGGCAGGCCACTGGCCGCCTCGATCATCGGGATGGAGGCAAGGGACGGCATTTGCACGCAGGCTGAAGCGACAATGGCATCAACGCCTTTGAGATTGAGCTGTCTATACAAATCTGCCGGAGCCTTCGGGTCGCGCGCGCCCACCGCCAGGTTGTCGTGGATTTCCAGCGACACGCTGTCCACCACCTCAATGCCTTCGTGTTCGATGTAGTCGATCACCAGCTTTGTGAGTGGCCTCATGTACGGCGCAATGATGGACACGCGCTTGGCGCCCATGGCCTGCAAGCCCTCGACCAACGCGCCTGCACTGGTGATGATGGGCGTAGGCGCGCCATTGGCTACCGTTACCTCGTGCAGGCGGCGCTGCGACTCACGGTGGTAGCCCTTGCCCATGCTCATGATGGCCACCAGGCAGGCGTAGCCCATGGCGTCCATGCGGGCGTCTGACAGTTCCAGCGCGCAGCGGTCAGAGTCTTTGTCCATCGCGGCCAGCTCTTCTTTGGTGACCGACTTCATGCGCATGCGGCTGCTGTGGAAAGTAAAGCGCTCTGGCAGCACCTGCTCACGCGCGCGCAGCATGGCGGGAATCTCGGTCTCCATCGTGGTGTTGGAGCTGGGCACGATCAGGCCGATGCGGTAGTTTTTGCTGGCAGTGGAGGAGGGCATGGGTATAGGGGTGTGGGCGGGGTGCATCAATTTTATCGAGGCAATAGAAGGAAGGAAGAGAAAACTGTCTCTTATGCGAACCGCTCTTGCAACTGCGCAAACGAGCATATTTCCCCCGCGATGGGACTGGCTACGCCGGTGGGCGGGCTGGCCAGCCACACTTGGCCAGGCCCGCTACGACCGGGAAAGTTACGGTTAATGGCGCTGATGGTGACCTGGCTTTTCAAACGCATCCATGTACGCTGGCGCAATGCAGTAGTCGCGCACGGCGGTGGTACCAAATTGCAAGTACAGCGTTACGATCGCGGGTACGCGCAGGCCGCGCTGCGCCGCCCAGTGCAGCGCCGCGTGGTAATAGCCAAAGTCTTCGCGCTTGCCTGCGGTGCACGAGCCGCCGTAGGCAATGTGTACTTTGACAGGTTCTTCGAGCAAGCTCAGGGCAATGCCACTGCCTGGGTCGCCAGGCGTCCGTTTGCAAAAGGTGTCTGTAGACAGGCTTTTCGAATATATGTAAGCCTTTTATGCCAATAGCCCAATGGAGTAGGGCACAAGTTGCTATTATTTGTGTAGTATTCTAAAGTGGCTTGAGGGGTGTATTTAAGCCGCTCCGCGCTGGCGTAACCATGTCATTTAGCATCGCCGGCGGTACACTGCGCTGCTGCACCGTGTGCCCAAATGCCAGCGGTGAGTGCGTCACGACGAGCCCTTGCGGTAGCGGGCACCTGCCAACAGCACGCTCACGCCCGCGTTCTTGAGTGCATCCGGCGGTATGGGCAATTTGCCATTGACCGCTAGCCCGGTACGCGCAAAACCACCCAGCCGATCGTCCAGCCAGCTGCGACGCAATTTTGTCCGCATCGTTGGACAGAAACAGTGTTTTGCCGGAAAAGGAGATGTGCATACCGCCAAGTGTAGGGCGAGATTTTAATGGCCTGCCCGGAGGGGATCGAACCCCCGACCCACAGCTTAGAAGGCTGTTGCTCTATCCAACTGAGCTACGGACAGTCAAGGCGTGCTGCAGTAACACGCCGTTCAAAACGGAGCTCCAAATAAAGAAACTCCAAATAAAAACGCCCCGCAAACCGGAGGATTGCAGGGCGAGAAAGTTGGTCGGAGTACAAGGATTCGAACCTTGGACCCCCTGGTCCCAAACCAGGTGCGCTACCAGGCTGCGCCACACTCCGAAGCCGTTATTCTAACCGAAGAAATCACCGCTTTTCGTATTGCTTTTTACCAAATAGTATTTCGCGCTCTTTGTCGCCGGTAATCGGCCTGCGCAGGTCGGCCATCAACTGGCAGCCGCGCTGCACCGCAGGGCGCATTTCCAGGCCCTCAAACCATGCTTTGAGGTGTGGATAATCAGCAAGATCTACGCCTTGGGCTTTCCAGTTGCGCAGCCACGGGTAGATGGCCATGTCGGCGATGGTGTAAATTTTGCCAGCTATAAACGGGTTGGCGGCCAGTTGGCGGTCAATCACGCCGTAGATGCGTTTGGCCTCGTTGGTGTAGCGGTCAATCGCGTAGGGCAGTTTTTCTGGTGCGTAGGTACGAAAGTGGTGGTTTTGGCCCAGCATGGGGCCTACGCCGCCCATTTGGAACATCAGCCACTGCAATACAACGTATTTGTCGCGGTCGCTTTTGGGCATGAATTTGCCGGTTTTAGCCGCGAGGTAAATCAAAATGGCGCCAGACTCGAAGATCGAAATGGGGTTACCGTCCGGGCCGTCTGGGTCCACGATGGCGGGCATTTTGTTATTGGGGCTGATTTTGAGAAAATCGGGCTTGAACTGGTCGCCTGCACCAATGTTGACGGGAATAACGTCGTATTTAAGGCCACATTCTTCCAGCATGATGTGAATTTTGTGTCCGTTGGGCGTAGGCCACGAATATAGTTCCAGCATATGTTTCAAAGACCTTTCATAATCACACTTTAGAGCAAAATGACGCGATATGTTTGAATCCATAAAAAAAGCCTTGGGCTTAGGCGCAGCCGCCGATGCAAAAGTAAAAGTGACTGCGGGTGCAATGGCCGCACTGCCCAAATTAAAATTGACGCCGGCAGAGAAAGTGTCTGAATGGGCCAGTACGCAAGGTTTTGCCTTTTCGTCGCGCGCCGATGGACGCCCGGGCTACCAGGTAGAGGGCAGAGTGGGTGGCAAAGACTGGCGTATAGAGCTGGGCAAGCCCTCGCGCGACTTCATCAAAGGCATGGAGTTGCGCGCGCGCGCTGAGCTGGATGTGCGCGACGACGTCATCATGGTCATGAACCGCCAGCTCAAGAACGATCTGGAGAAACGCGCTTTCGCGCTGTACACCGACACGCTGCAAACCATTGCCGCCCCCAACCTGCCGGAAGAGATGCGCTGGCTGTCGATTTACCAGGAGGTAGGCTGGGAGAGCTTGGGGACAAAATTTTTAGACCATTACGCCGTCCTGTCGGATGACCGTGTCAATGCCATGGCATGGATTACTGATGAGCTGGTGGCCTTGCTCATGGCATGGCCTGCGTTTGACCCTTCGACACCTATGATTTTGATGGTGCTGCGCGGCAAAGCCTATTTGCGCATGCAGTTTGTAGAGCACGATTTACCCACGCTAGACCACGCATCCACCGTACTTACCACAGCATGCGAATTGGCGATGTCGAACCTACAAATACAAAAAATGCGTTCTTGACCGCTTGTGTGTGAATAGAGGGAGCACGCGGCACGACGCCAGCTGCAAGCTGCCTGCTTTCGTACACAACTTTACCAAATGGAAATCAACTTATCTGCGCCCTGCGCGTTGAACACGTGCCATACCGCATAACTGACAACCCGAAGATACCGATATGCACACCACCGAACCCGCGGATATCGACACGTTGGCGCCGCTCGATGCCAACACCGCTTTCAACGAACTAACTCCCACCGTATCAAGAGCCACTGCAGCCGCTCTGGCCAGCACCACACTGGCCGCCTGCGGTGGAGGTGGAGGTGGAGGTGGAGGTGGAGGAGGAAGCGACCCAGGCGTCGGTACACAGCCACCAACGACTTCTGGGTTGGCACCTACTGCCGAGCAGGCTTCACGGTTTTTATCCCAAGCCCAGTTTTCTGCCTCCGATGCCGATATGACGGCAGTGCAAAGCCAAGGCTACGCCACTTGGCTAGATGCGCAGTTCAACGCAACTGCCACCATCACAGGATGGGACTGGATGATAAGCAAGGACTACAACAACACTCTCAATATCAACCACAGAGCGGAAACCGACTATATGGTTTGGAACCAGCTCATTGCCTCCAGCGATGCCGTGCGCAAACGCATGGCCCTGGCGTTGTCAGAGTTTTTTGTCGTCTCCATCAACGGCTTGCCTGTTGGGTGGCGCATTTTTGCCATGGCGCAATACTGGGACGTGCTGGCAGCAGGTGCTTTTGGCAACTACCGCGCTTTGCTAGAAGAGATTACTTTGAACCCGGCGATGGGTGTTTACCTAAACACCCGTGGCAACAAAAAGGGCAACGCAGATGCTGGCAGTGCCCCTGACGAAAACTATGCCCGCGAAGTGCTGCAGCTTTTCTCTATTGGTTTGTATGAACTCAATCTGGACGGTACCAACAAGCTCAATGCCAGCGGCCAGCCGAGAGAAACCTATGACCAAGCAGCCATTTCCAGCCTGGCCAACGTGTTTACTGGCTACAACTTTGATGCCACCGGCAGCGTGACGGCAACCAACCCGACCAACCCTTTGCAGGTTAAAAACCGCATGATGGTAACGGCTTCCCTGCATGAGAGCAGCGTTGCGGTCACATTTTTGGGTACGACCATTCCCGCTGGTGCGTCTGCGGCAGACGCACTCAAGCAGGCACTTGATACCATTTCCAATCACCCCAACGTCGGGCCATTTTTTGGTAAACAACTGATTCAACGTTTGGTGACCAGTAACCCCAGCGGCGCCTACGTGTCCCGCGTAGCTAGCGTATTCAACAACAACGGTAGCGGCGTACGCGGCGACCTCAAAGCGGTGCTCAAAGCCGTGCTGCTGGATGCAGAAGCGCGTGACGATAGCAAAGTTAGCCAAGCCACCTGGGGCAAGCAACGCGAGCCAATCGTGCGTTTTGTGCAATGGGCGCGCACATTCAACGTGACCTCCGCGTCAGACAGCTGGATCATCAGCGACCTGTCGGATGTGGCTACCCGTTTGGGCCAAAGCCCGCTGCGCTCGGGTTCGGTGTTTAACTTTTTCCGACCTGGCTATGTGCCGCCTAATACCGCGCTGGCGACGCAGGGGCTGCTTGCGCCCGAGTTTCAGCTAACCAACGAATCCACAGTGGCGGGCTACCTTAACTTTATGTTGGGGTGTATCAAAGGCGGATTTAACGGCAATATCGGCGGCCTGACGACACCCACGTACACGGCAGAAGTAGCACTGGCCAGTAATCCTGCTGCGTTGGTCAGCCGGCTAAATTTATTGCTCTGCGCGGGCCAGCTCAGCGCGGCTTCACAAACCGCTATCGCTACGGCCATTGGCTCCATCAGTGCTACCACGGCCACAGGGCCTATCACGCGCGTGCAAGCGGCTATCTTGCTGACCATGGCATGTCCCGAATATCTGGTGCAGAAATAAGCGAGAACACCATCATGTACATCAACAACACTGAAAAGATAGCACGCCGCGCTTTTTTGCGCCGCGCTGGGCACTTAGGTCTGGCAGGCATTGCAACCCCTTGGGCGCTTAACCTGGCTGCCATGGGTGAAGCTGCTGCATTCAGCGCCACCGACTACAAAGCCATCGTCTGCGTGTTTTTGTATGGCGGTAACGACTATGGCAACACCATCGTCCCCATTGACGCTATCAACTACGCCAAGTACGCCAACATCCGCACTGGCATTGCAACGCCACAAGCCAACTTGGCCGCCACGGCGCTCACGCCTACGACACCGTTACTCGGTGGTATGCAGTTGGCCTTGGCCCCAGAAATGGGGCGACTCAAAACCCTTTTTGATGCTGGCAAACTGGCGGTACAGCTTAATGTGGGCCCTTTGATGCAACCCACCACGCTGGCCGAATACAACGCCAAATCGGTTCCTCTACCGGCCAAACTGTTCTCGCACAACGACCAGCAGTCGGTGTGGCAGTCCTCGCAAGCCGAAGGCTCTGTCAAAGGCTGGGGCGGGCGCATGGGCGATATGGCTTTGTCCAACAACGGCAACGCCACGTTCACCTGCATATCGGTGACGGGCAATGCGGTGTATCTGGCCGGGCAAGATGCCATTGCCTACCAAGTCAGCCCCACGGGCGCAGTGCCCATCAACGGCGTGCAAAAAGGGGTGTATGGGTCTGCGGCCTGTGGCGCTGCACTGAATGCCTTGATCACGCAGGGCAGTAACCACTTGATGGAAAGCGCCTACGCCAAAATCACCAAGCGCTCGATTGACGCAGAGGTAGCCGTCACTGCAGCCATGTCGAGCATCAACCTGACGACGCCGTTTAACGCGGCCAATGCGCTGCTCGACGCCAATCCGCTGGCCGCGCAGCTGCAGATGGTGGCCAAGCTGATTGCCGGTCGCACTGCTTTGACTGCCAAGCGCCAGGTGTTCATGGTGTCATTGGGCGGTTTTGACAATCACGACTTTTTGCCAGCGCAGCACCCGAGCTTGCTGTCCAGTGTGAGCGATGCGATGGCGTCGTTCTACGATGCCACCGTTGAGCTGGGCGTGGCCAATTCGGTCACAGCCTTTACGGCATCAGACTTTGGCCGCACGCTGGCATCTAATGGCGATGGCTCCGACCACGGCTGGGGTAGCCACCACTTTGTCATGGGTGGTGCGGTTAAAGGCAAAGAGTTTTACGGCAAGGCACCGGCTATCGCGGTGAATGGGCCAGACGATGTGGGGCAGGGCAGGTTACTGCCCACTACCTCGGTAGACCAGTTTGCAGCGACACTGGCAAGCTGGTTTGGCGTAACTGCCACCGAGTTGCCACTAGTGGTGCCCAACATCAACAACTACAGCGTGAAGAACATGGGCTTTGTTTAGCCGCGCGTAATCGGCATCTCCACTTCACGTTTCACCAGCGCGTATTTGCCCAGCTCCAGCTTGGCAATGGCGTTGCGGTGCACTTCGTCTGGGCCGTCAGCAAAGCGCAGGGTGCGCGCTGCGGTGTATGAGTAAGCCAGTGGGAAGTCATCGCACATGCCGCCGCCGCCGTGGGCTTGCATGGCCCAGTCAATCACCTGGCAGGCCATGCTGGGGGCTACCACTTTGATCATGGCGATGTCGTTCTTGGCCAGCTTGTTGCCGCCCAGGTCCATCAGCCATGCGGTTTTCAAGGTTAGCAGGCGGGCCATGTCGATGCGGCAACGCGCTTCGGCAATACGCTCTTGGGTCACGGTTTGTGCGGCAACCGCCTTGCCAAACGCAATGCGGCTGGATGCGCGCTTGCACATCAGCTCCAGTGCGCGCTCGGCCAAGCCCACCAAACGCATGCAGTGGTGAATACGCCCGGGGCCTAAGCGCCCTTGGGCAATCTCAAAGCCACGGCCTTCGCCCAGCAGCATGTTGTCTGCGGGTACGCGCACGTTGGTAAACGTCATTTCGCAGTGGCCGTGGGGCGCGTCGTCGTAGCCAAACACGGTGAGGGGGCGCAGCACTTTGATGCCCGGCGTGTCTGCCGGAATGATGATCATGCTTTGCTGGCTGTGGCGGGGCGCGTCAGGGTCGCTCTTGCCCATGGTGATGTACACGGCGCAGCGTGGGTCGCCCGCGCCAGAGATCCACCATTTACGGCCGTTGATGACGTATTGATCGCCTTCACGAACCACTTTGGTCTCAATATTGGTAGCGTCAGACGAGGCTACATCCGGCTCGGTCATGGCAAATGCCGAGCGGATCTCGCCGCGCAGCAGGGGCTTGAGCCAGCGGTCACGCAGGGCCGGGGAGCCATAGCGGGCGATGGTTTCCATGTTGCCGGTGTCGGGCGCCGAGCAGTTGAACACCTCGCTAGACCACAGCACGCGGCCCATGATCTCAGCCAGGGGGGCGTACTCTTGGTTGGACAAACCTGCGCCGCCAAACAGCGGGTCGCCGCCAAAGCCGGCAATCTCTGCGGTATCGCGCGGCAGCCACAGGTTCCACAGGCCAGCCTTCTGCGCTATGGGCTTGAGGTTTTCAATCGTTTGCAGCGGTGTCCAGCGCTTGCCTGCAGCGGTGTTGGCTTCGATCTCGGCATGGTAGGCCGCCTCGTTAGGGTAAATGTGCGCGTCGAAAAAAGCGAGCAGTTTGGTTTGCAGCTCTTTGGTGCGGGGTGAGTAATCAAAATCCATGGTGGTCTCCGGTCAGTAGTAAGTTGTAGGTGGGGGGGGGAGTTTTTGAACGCAGAGGTCGCAAAGGTTTCGCAGAGATCGCAGAGGAATACAAAAAACAATACAAATAAGAAAACTAAAATGATTTAAAAAAATTACAGCTTCTTGTATGAACTAATTTTTTTGGATTTCTTTTCTCCTTTTTTGCGCCCTGTGCGAAACCTTCGCGTTCTCTGCGTTCAAAAATTCCCCGTATTTCCCCCGTATGAAATAAATTAAATGCCTAAGCCTTCTGGGCAAATTTCCAGGCCATCTGCGCCAGCGGCCGTGCCCCTGCTGCCGAACTGACGGCTTGTGCGCTGGCGGCCGTGCCAGCCTCTACCCGCTTGGCAATGCCTTGCAAAATGGCGGCCATGCGAAACAGGTTGTAGGCGAGATAAAAGTTCCAATCGGCTTTTAATGCTTCGGGCGTTGTCAGGCGGGTACGCTCGCAATACATGCGGATGTACTCTTCCTCGCCGGGTATGCCGAGCGCTGCGTGGTCTAGCCCGCCAATGCCGCGAAAGCTGCCGGGCGGTATGTGCCAGGCCATGCAGTGGTAGCTAAAGTCGGCCAGCGGATGGCCCAGGGTAGACAGCTCCCAGTCCAGCACGGCCAACACGCGTGGCTCGGTGGGGTGGAACACCATGTTGTCCAGCCGGTAGTCGCCGTGCACAATGCTGGTTTTGCTGGCGTCCAGCGCGCTGGCCGGCATGTGGGTGGGCAGCCAGGCTATCAACTCGTCCATCTCGGGAATGGGCGTGGTGATGCTGGCCTGGTACTGCTTGCTCCAGCGGCCAATTTGGCGCTCAAAATAATTGCCGGGCTTGCCGTAGCTGGCCAGGCCTTGCTTTGTATAGTCAACCGTGTGCAGCGCCGCCATCACGCGGTTCATCTCCACATAAATCTCGCGGCGCTGGGCAGGCGTCATGCCGGGCAGGGCTTGGTCCCACAGCACGCGGCCGGCTACAAACTCCATGATGTAGAAGGCTCGGCCAATGATGGACTCGTCCTCGCACAGGCAGTGCATTTGCGCTACGGGCGCGTCGGTGCCGTACAGCCCACGCATGACGGCAAACTCGCGCTCAATGGCGTGGGCTGAGGGCAGCAGCTTGGCTACCGGGCCGGGCTTGGCGCGCATTACATAGCTTTTGCCGGGGGTGTTGAGCTTGTAGGTGGGGTTGGACTGGCCACCTTTGAACATCTCCACCGTTAACGGGCCTTTAAAGCCCTCCAGATTGGTATCGAGCCAAGCGGTCAGCGCCGCAATATCGAAAGCATGTTTGTCACCAACAGCGCTGGTGCCTACAAAATGGTCAAAATTACTCATCCGATTCGCCGATCTTCATGAGTGCGTCCCGGTTGCGCACTACCAAGCCACCCGGCTCTACGCGAATAATCTCCTCGCGCTCCATAGCCTTGAGCTCTTGGTTGACGCGCTGGCGCGATGCACCTAGCAACTGCGCCAATTCTTCTTGCGCCAAGTGCAGACCAATGCGCATCTCTTTGTCGTTGGACAGGCTGGCCACACCGTAGCTGCGCACCAAATGCAGTAACTGCTTGGCCAAACGCGAGCGCAGGGGCAGGGTGTTGAGGTCTTCCACCAAGCCAAACAACTGGCGAATGCGCCGCGCCT
Organism: Polaromonas sp.; assembly: GCA_043766985.1. Lineage (GTDB taxonomy): Bacteria > Pseudomonadota > Gammaproteobacteria > Burkholderiales > Burkholderiaceae_C > JAAFIP01. The sequence goes on along the minus strand of JAYUHM010000260.1, from coordinate 41,899 downwards.
GCAAGCGCATGAGGGCTTCGTACAGTTCCACGTGGGCTGCCAAAATTTTGCGGAAATCGGCCCGCGCCACGCACACCATCGTGGTGTCCCCATGGGCATACACGTCGTGTGTGCGCCGGTCGCCGTCGAACATGGCCACGTCGCCAAACCAGATGCCCGGCTCCAGGTAGGCAAAGGTGACCAGCTTGCCTGACACCGAGGTGCTGCTTACCCGCGCCGCGCCGCGCGCACAGGCTATCCACTCGTCGGGCGTGTCGCCACGCGCGCAGATCAGCTCGCCGTCTTTGTAACGTTTGACGTAAGTACATCGCAGAATATCGTGCCGCAGGCTGGGTGTAAGGGTTGAAAACCAGCGACCGGAATTGATCGCCTCGCGTTCTTCAATGGTAAGAATAGGTTCGTCCATGGGGAGTCTTTTCGGTGACTGAAATAGCCACCATTGTCGCGCTTGGGACGAGGGGTGGGCCTAGGGGTTGTCACTTGCGTGTCTGAAACAGTGGCGAAAGCTATTTTTGTGCGTTTTGATAGACCGTTTAATGCATTAGCCCAATGGAATATAGCACAAGCAGCTCCTGTTTTGATAGTAGTTTGAATCACTTGAGTAGAACCGGCAGTTAGTTTTATCAAGTAGCAAATTCCTACTTTTATGCCACAGCACCACAGTCTGGGTGACATCGGTAACGGTGGGTAAAGCTGGTCTCAAAGCGCACTTTATATCCAATCCTTGAGGCTAAACTGGATTTTTAGTTTTTAGCTTTTATTCAAACTATGAAATTTCAACTTCTCAGTTATCTCCCATTGACTGCTGCGCTGGCAGCTTGCGGCGGGGGTGATGGCGGATCGGTAGCGCCAGCACCAAGCTCATCTAGCGGCCCTGCGGCTGCCGGCGACACTGGCACCACTACCCAAAACAGCGCTATTACAGCCGCCAATAGCTGCAACATTGCCAATTTTCAGGTCGACATGCTGCGTGCTATCAACGATGCACGCGCTAAAGCCCGTTCTTGCGGCAGCGTGGCTTCACCAGCGGTAGCCGCTGTGGCATGGAACGACACCTTGTTTGCCGTGGCGGCTGAACATTCGCAAGACATGGCAGAGCGCAACTATTTTGCCCACGACACGCCTGAAGGCGTAAATCCATTTCAGCGCATGGACAATGCTGGCTATAAGCATGGCGCTGCCGGAGAAAACATAGCTGCGGGTCAAGTAGGCATTGCCAGTGTGATGACCGCTTGGCTAAGCAGCCCAGGGCACTGCCAAGGCATCATGAGCGGTGACTTTACCCAAATGGCGGTGGGCTGCGTGCTCAACGCCAAATCCACGCCGTATTGGACGATGGACATGGCCAGCCCCCGCTAGCAGCCCCACAAGCATCGCGGCTGCAATCCCAAGTGACGTTGCGTAGGCGTTACCGATCACCGCCATAGCTAGTGCGAAGGAGTAGGCGCACATAAAGCGGTCAAAGCCTACGGCCAATGCTGTTTACTTATTGATCTTTGCTACATTGATGAGACGCTAGTGCCCGTTTACGCTGAGCTTGGCTTGTGTTTTTTGTCTTGTACGGGAGCTGGCCGGCGGTGCATTCAGCTACGCGGCTGTCTTCCCTGGCGGCTTATGGCTGCCTACTCCCACTTTATGCCGCTACGCTGAATGCACCGCCGGCCAGGGCTTACACAAACCCTGGTGCACAAACTCCAGCATCCGACCCCCATGCTTACGAACGGAATTTGCTTAGGCGAACAGCATTTTGCCTACGGCTGGCTGGCCTCGTCCGCAATCTGTCCCAGCAGCTCAAAAATCAGCTCCAAGCCATATTCCTTGGTTGTATGCGGCTAACGCATAGGCGATTAACCAGTGTTTTCCTGAGGGTAAATGACGCTACGGTGGCAGCGCTGCAGAAGTCTGCAGCTATCTGTAGCTAGTGGTCATGGCGTTGGCCTAGCAGCCTGCGCTTAGGGCTTGTAGCGGTTTGCCGGTTTTGCTGTCCGTCACCACCAGATTGATCTGCCGTGGGTTTTTATCGTTTGCAGGCAGGGTGCTGAGCTTGAGCTTTTGCGCGCCCGTGTAATTGCCCAACTGCACATATTGGCGCACCACAAAGTCATGCGCCAAGGTTTCGCCTTTGTTCTCGCCAGCGGTTACGCGGCTGACGTGGCCGTGCTCGGTGACGGTAAAGTAGGCCGTCCAAGCGGCTTGCGGGTCGGTGGGGGTGATGGCGGCTTCAAAGCTCTCTGCGGCAAGTTGGTTCAGCTTGATGTCGGCTTTGGCAGGGCCAGTGCTGCTGATATTGCTCTCAAACCCGCGCGTAGTTTGGCCGTTTTTGACCAACTGCGGGGTGTAAATGCCGTCCAGCTTGTTGGCAGCGGATATTTGGCGCTGGCGGGTGGTGTAGGCGGGGGCGGCAAAACGGTCGGTCCAGCCAATGTAGTCCCAGTAGTTAACATGAAAAGCCTGCGCCACCACCTGGCCCCTGGCGTTGGTGCCTTTCAGGGTGCTAACCCACTGGTCTGCCGGTGGGCACGAGCTGCAGCCTTCAGAGATGTACAGCTCGATCACGGGGGTGAGGGTGGCCGCAGACTGCGCCGAGCAGGTGTTTTGGGCAGCAAAACTGGCTGCAGCCCAACAGAGCATAGCACAAGCTGCTATTGATTTTGTAGTGATTGTCATGGGTACCTTTCAAGCGGGATACGGCTTGGTCTGCCGCCTGGCAGTTTTCTTACCATATGTGCCCAAAGCACCCGCAATGGTGCCCCGGCGCTTGTGGCAAACTCGCGCGCTTACGGACTGGAAGGGTAGTTTTTCAAATGCAAAAAATCATCGCGCAAATAGCCAACGAGATCAAGGTCAGGGTAGAGCAGGTCAAAGCCGCCGTAGACCTGCTGGACGGCGGGGCCACGGTGCCCTTTGTGGCCCGTTACCGCAAAGAGTCCACGGGCGGGCTGGACGACATTCAACTGCGCGAGCTGGACTTTCGCCTGGGCTACCTGCGCGAGCTGGCCGACAGGCGTGAGACCGTGCTGGAGAGCATTGATGGGCAAGGCAAACTGACGCCAGAGCTGCGCGCCGCCATCGAGGCTGCGCCCACCAAGCAAGAGCTGGAAGACCTGTACCTGCCTTATAAGCAAAAGCGCCGCACCAAGGGCCAAATAGCCCGCGAGGCAGGTATAGAGCCGCTGGCGGACAAGCTGTTTGCCAACCCTTTACTGGTTCCGGCAGACGAGGCATTAGCCTTTGTGAAAGCTGAAAAGCACGAAGACGGCACCGACTTCACCACCGTACCCGCCGTGCTGGACGGCGTGCGCGACATATTGAGCGAACGCTGGGCCGAAGACGCGCCCCTGGTGCAGGGCCTGCGTGAATGGCTGTGGGCCGAGGGGCTGTTTAGCAGCAAGCGCGTTGAGAGTAAAGATCAAAACAACGTAGACGTCGCCAAGTTTCGCGACTACTTTGACTACGACGAACCCATCAACCGCGTGCCATCGCACCGCGCGCTGGCCGTCTTCCGGGGCCGTGGGCTGGAGTTTTTGGAAGCAAAACTGGCGCTGCCCCAACAGGATATAGCACAAGCTGCTAGCAATAATGTAGCGGCAGGCGCTGGACCTTGTGCTCGCGCCGAGCCCGCCACAGCGCCCGCAAAGGCGTCAACCAGCGCCACCCGACCAGGCGCCACCGTCTCCTTGGCCGAAGCCCGCATCGCCCTGCATCTGGGCTGGCACCACAGCGCCCGCCCGGCGGACGACCTGATCCGCAAATGCGTAGCCTGGGCATGGAAGGTCAAGCTCAGCATGAGCCTAGAGCGCGACCTGTTTGCCCGCCTGCGCGAAGACGCCGAAAAAGTCGCCATCAAAGTCTTTGGCGACAACCTGCGCGACCTGCTGCTAGCCGCCCCCGCAGGCCCCAAGGTGGTGATGGGCCTGGACCCCGGCATCCGCACCGGCGTGAAGGTGGCCGTGGTGGACGCCACCGGCAAGCTGCTGGACATAGCTACCGTGTACCCGCACGAGCCGCGCAAAGACTGGGACGGTTCCTTGCACACCCTGGGCCAGCTGGCGCAAAAACACGGCGTGCAACTGATCGCCATTGGCAACGGCACTGCCAGCCGCGAGACCGACAAGCTGGCCGCCGACCTGATGAAACGCCACGAAGGTATGCAAAAAGTCGTCGTCAGCGAAGCCGGCGCGTCGGTCTACAGCGCCAGCGAATACGCCAGTAACGAAATGCCCGACGTAGACGTCAGCCTGCGCGGCGCAGCCAGCATCGCCCGCCGCCTGCAAGACCCGCTGGCCGAACTGGTCAAAATCGACCCCAAATCCATCGGCGTAGGGCAGTACCAGCACGATGTGTCGCAGAGTGATTTAGCCCGCAGCCTGGACGCGGTGGTAGAAGATTGCGTCAACGCAGTAGGCGTAGATCTGAACACCGCCAGCGCGCCCTTGCTAGGCCGCGTCTCGGGCCTCAGCGGCACGGTAGCCAAATCCGTAGTGCGCTGGCGCGAAGCCCACGGCGCGTTCAAAAACCGCCAACAGTTGCTGGAAGTCAGCGGCCTGGGCGCCAAAACCTTCGAGCAATGCGCCGGCTTTTTGCGCATCAGCGGCGGCGACAACCCGCTGGACACCACCGGAGTGCACCCTGAAACCTACCCGGTCATTGAGAAACTGCTCGCCACCGTCAGCCGACCCATCAGCGAAGTGATGGGCCGCAGCGATGTTTTAAAGTCCGTCAAACCCGAACAATTCGCCAATGAAAAATTCGGCATCATCACCGTCAAAGACATCCTGGCCGAACTGGAAAAACCCAGCCGCGACCCCCGACCCGACTTCCAGGTAGCCCGTTTCAACGACGGCGTAGAAGACATCCGCGACCTGCGCGAAGGCATGATCCTGGAAGGCACCGTCAGCAACGTAGCCGCCTTCGGCGCCTTCGTAGACCTGGGCGTCCACCAAGACGGCCTGGTCCACGTCAGCCAGCTCAGCCACAAGTTCACCACCGACGCCCGCGAGGTCGTCAAAACCGGCCAGATCGTCAAAGTCAAAGTGATGGAAGTAGATGTAGCGCGCAAACGCATTGCGCTGTCGATGAAACTGGATGCCGCGCCTGCGCGCAAAGACGGGCCAAGGGAGAACCGGTTTGAATCGGCTAGAGGACAGGGCACTGGGCGGGGTGACTTCACCACGCCGCAGCGCGCGCCGCAAGAGACAGCGATGGGCGGGGCGTTTGCTAAGTTGCAGGGGTTACGCAAGTAGATAGTATTTATTATCAGTCTAAGATTTACTACTGATAATCGCGCAATCGGCTAGCAACTGCATCGACTAGCGAGGTAATTTTTGAAACTGTCTCTGCGTGCAACGTTTCTAATGTCAATTCTTCACGCTGGCATTTTTGAAGAAATTTGAGTGCATGGATTGCTTTTGCTGCACCGTTTGCTTTAGCCCATTTAGCATTGGATTGATTAATTGTAGTTTGTGCATTTTCAAGAATATATTTTTTGTAATCACTCATTTCAAAAATATCTTCAATCCCCTCGCATTGGCTAATCTTATGCATTCTTCTTGAAGCCCATGTCTGATCATCCAAAAACATGTCCCGTTTAAGCTTGTTGTACACGCTTCTTCCGCTTCCCTCATCATCGACAACGATGATGAAATCTAAACCCCAACCCAAAAAGAGTTGAGCAAACACAGTTACGTTGGAAGTCCCTGTAGCTGGTAGGAGATTAACCTCTTGATCGCATTTTGTGAGTAACCAAAATGCTTTTAGATAATAGTAGCTGCTTAGCTCTTCTAATATCACATTGTTTTTCTGTTTGATAGCTGTTTGCCTAGAAAGTGCCACGCCCATCGTAGACAGGATCGGACTCAGCGTATCGGTGGAAGCCGCGCCCAAGGCATGTGATCCAATAACTCTCGTCGGATGAATCGGATCTTCTGGATCACGCTCAACAGCCAAAATTCTATGAATTGAATTTTCACTAATAAGATGAGGACTATGCGTAGAGTAAATTACGCCTATTGATTCACGGATAATTTCAATCAACCTCAATACATCAGCTTGAGCTTTTTCATGAAGATTTGCACCTGGTTCATCCAGTAAAAAATAACGGTTTCGCTTTTGAACTTCAGATGCTCGAAGTTGCAAAAAGAAAGAAATGAACCATCTAGTGCCTCGGCTGCGTTGTTTTGGGTATAAAGGTGTTTCATTGTCCGTGATCAAAAATTCCAAGTATGTCTTACCAGATTTCTCATGTTCGGCACTGTGATGATGTATCGCACATTCAAGCTCCAACGTACTTTTCTTGCCCGTATGTTGGCTCCAAAATTTGAGAAAATTGTCGGTAAAATTTTTATTGGCAAGTTTTAAAATCGCTGCTCTAGCTCTCGTATTGCTTTGAACTAGCGTCTTCAAATCAATTTCTGCGATAGTTAGAAAATTTCTAGCGGCAACCGAACCGATGCCAGACACTAATTTGAAATCGTCAGTAATGTCGACCTTGTTTGGTAGTAACCCGGAGGATTCGGTAAACAACACCATGGTAGGTGCCGATTCAAATAATGCATCCAGTATCTCCACATACGCTTTTTTTGCTAATTCACCGAAATTCTCATTAGTTGACACGACTTTATCAACTGTTACTTGTGAATTTTCTGATGAGACTGACTCAGCCTCTGCGGTTAAATGCGATGATTTCTCAATTGCATTATTCTTTAAAAGATTGCTTAAAAAAGCTACTGCATCAGGTTCTACTATCTGATACTCGGTAACGAGTTTTGTTGCATCGATAGGGTCAGCGGTAGTTGGGAAATACCATTGAACGATATTATTATTTTGCGCATAAAACTTAACCAATGCGCTATGACACTCAGCATTCGAAACTGCTTTAATAGCCTCGGATATTTCTTGCGAAGAGTATTTCGTAACTATCCAAACCTCCGGCAATGTTTGGGCATGACGAACATCATCAAGCTCAACCACCTCAGATGAAAAGGTTTTGGCCAGAGCTTCAAGAATCGCTGTCTTGCCAGATTCATTTTGACCAACTATTGCGGTAACGTTATCGGTAGAAAAATTCACCCATTTTGTATCAATGATTGAACGAAAATTTTTTATTCTGAACGATTGCAGTTGCATGAATACATCCTTTATGCAGTGTATGTCTGAGGCAATTATTGATAAATAACATCACTGCTTACTTTGACTGATTTTGATTTTTTAGCACCTTGCTTAAAGGGTATCGTAGCACTTGGTTTCCGAAAGTTGAAGAAAAAGATACTCTTCATGGTCTGCTCGAACGACAACAGATGAATCTGTTAAGCCCCCAGCCGCCCACTCCCCACCGCCTCGCGCAGCAGCGCATTCACCCGCGTCTGCCAGCCCCGTCCGGTAGCACGCAGAGCAGCAAGCACGTCAGGGTCTAGCCTAAGCTTGACCGGTAATTTGGTGACCGCAGCCACGCTACCCACAGGGCGGCCACGGCGCGCAGCGATGTCTTCTGGCGTATGCATCTGCGCAACTTCGCCGCGCTTCATTTGGCGAATGGACTCCAGCACGTCGGCTGCAAATTTTTCGGTTTCTTTATCCATGGTCAAACTCCTGTTTCCATTGCAACAAAACTTCTGTGGGCAGGTTGTCAAACTTGGCTTTGGCGTACACCACGATCAACACAACCTCGCCTTGTAGAGTGCGGTTGAAATAAATCACGCGCACACCGCCGCGCTTGCCCATACCAGCGCGTGCCCAGCGCACTTTACGCAAACCGCCCGCACCGGGAATGACGTCGCCTCCATCTGGGTTGCAAGCTATCCAGTCAATGAACTCCTCTCGCTCAAATTGACTCCACAAACTGGCCGCATAGCTTTGGAATATGGGTGTCTCGATAACGGTAAGCATTTAAATTGTACACCCAAATAAATTATCAAAGAACATCAAATGTACTGGCATTATATCCAGTACATTTGATATCCGGCGAATTGCCGTACAATAAATTTAACGCCACCTAATTCACGCCATTAATGACTACTGCAACATCCACCGCTCGCCTGGAAGCCCGTCTTCCCATCGACATCCACAGCATGCTCAAGCGCGCGGCTGATTTGGAGGGGCGTAGCTTGACGGACTTTGTGGTGAGTGCGGCGCATGAGGCGGCTAAGCGGTCGATTGAACAGGCGCAGGTGCTGAGGCTGTCGATGGCAGACCAGTCGGCTTTTGCGGCGGCGTTGATTGATCCACCCAAGCCCAATGCAGCCCTTAAACGGGCTTTTGCCAAGCAACGCAAACTGATTGCGGCGTAAGTGGCTGGCGCCAAACAGCCGCCTGCGCGACCAGGTGCGTTGCCAGTGGCTAGGCCGTACCGGGTAGTACCCTTGGCCGATGCGCATGACCGCACGGCCTTTACCTGTGGCGTAGTTGCCTTAGACCAATACTTTCACCAGCAAGTGTCGCAAGACATGCGCAGACGGGTTACGTCGTGCTTTGTGGCGTTAACGCAGGATGGAAAGATCGCAGGCTATTACACGCTGGCGTCCACCAGTGTGGCGTTGTCTGATTTGCCAGCAGCCGTGGCTAAAAAGCTGCCGCGCTACCCCCTGGTGCCTGCTGTGCGCATGGGGCGCTTGGCGGTAAGCGCGGCGCAGCGTGGCACGGGTTTGGGTGCTGCATTGTTAGCTAATGCAATGCAGCGCGCTTGCCGGGCCGAGATAGCGGCTTACGCTTTTGTAGTGGATGCCAAAGACGCGAAGGCGGCGGCTTTTTATGCGTACCATGGTTTGCAAACCTTGCCCGATAGAGCGTTAACGCTGTTTATGCCGCTGGCGAGTGTTTTGCCGTTGGTGAGTACATGAGTGGTTCGCAAGACACAGCCATGGTCAAGCAGGTGCATACCGCTGACATTGGAAATTGGCCTGCCCAGTATGCGTGCAGCAGTTTAAGAGCACTATAAATATAATAGCTTCCTGTGCTATATTCTATTGGGCTAATGGCCTAAAAGGCTTGAAAAACCGAGCATTACAAGCGCCGCAGCGCAGTTAAACCAGCGCAGGGTTTGCGCACCGGTCTATATAATGAATTTGAAGCTTACAGCCCCTGCTTGGCAGCACAGCGCACAGCACGGCCCCACCACTTTTTTTGACCATCTAAAGAGCCTCATGCAACCTACTGTCAAACCCCACAACCCCAATTTCTCTTCCGGCCCCTGCGCCAAGCGCCCTGGCTACGACGTGGGTAAGCTGCAGCTTGACACGTTGGGCCGCTCGCACCGGTCTGCCATTGGCAAAAAGGCGCTGGGCTTGGCATGCAGCGAGACGGCGCGCATCTTGGGCCTGCCTGAGGGCTACCGCGTGGCCGTGGTGCCGGGGTCAGACACAGGCGCGATTGAAATGGCCATGTGGTCGCTGCTGGGCGCGCGTGGCGTGGACGTGCTGGAGTGGGAGTCTTTCAGCGCGGGCTGGACGACCGACATCGTTAAACAGCTCAAGCTGCCCAACACCAATGTGCTTAAAGCGGAGTACGGCGACATCACCGACTTTGCACCTGTGAACTTTGACAACGACGTGGTGTTTGTCTGGAACGGCACCACCTCGGGTGTAAAGGTGCCCAATGGCGACTGGATACCCGCTAACCGCGCCGGCCTGACGCTATGCGACGCAACCTCAGCCGTGTTTGCTATGGACATGCCCTGGAGCAAGCTGGACGTGGTGACCTATTCGTGGCAAAAAGTGCTGGGCGGCGAGGGTGGCCACGGCATGCTGATCCTCTCGCCGCGCGCCGTAGAACGCCTGGAAGCCTACAGCCCACCGTGGCCGATGCCCAAGGTGTTCCGCATGAAGTCGGGTGGCAAAGTGACCGAAGGCCTGTTCAAAGGCGAAACCATCAACACCCCGTCGATGCTGTGCGTGTCGGACTATCTGGACGCCCTGCAATGGGCCGAGAGCATCGGTGGCGTCAAAGGCACGATTGCCCGCAGCGAGGCCAACCTCAAGGTGATTGAAGATTTTGCGGCGGCGAACGACTGGATATCTTTCCTGGCCAAAAACAAAGCCACCCGCTCCAACACTAGCGTATGCCTGACGCTAAAAGCCACCGAAGACCAAGTGAAAAAAATGGTCAAGCTGCTGGACGCAGAAGGCGTGGCCTACGACATTGGCGCCTACAAAGACGCGCCCGCCGGACTGCGCATTTGGTGCGGTGCGACGGTAGAAAAATCTGACCTGGTAGCGCTGATGCCCTGGATTACTTGGGCATACCAGCAAGTGACTGCTTAGATAAGAAAGATCGAAGACCAGCCGCGATAGGCGCGAAAGTCCGAACTCCTCCCCCAGCCTTTGAAAGTGGTGCCCCATGTACAAAGTTAAAACCTACAACCAGATTTCCATCAAAGGGCTGGAGCGCTTCTCGCGCCAAAGGTATGAGGTGGGCAGTGACATCGGGCACCCGGATGCATTTTTGTTGCGTAGCCAAAAACTGCAAGGCGTTGAGGTGCCCAAGTCTTTGCTGGCAGCGGCCAGGGCTGGGGCAGGCGTTAACAACGTGCCCATTGCCGAGTACAGCAAGCTGGGCGTGGTAGTTTTCAATACGCCGGGTGCCAATGCCAACGCGGTAAAAGAACTGGTGATGGCAGGCATGCTGTTGGCCACGCGCGGCATTTTGCCGGGCATGCAGTACGTCAGCACCCTCACGCACATGCAAGACGCCGCCGAAATGGGGGCCCTGCTGGAGAAGGAAAAATCCCGCTTTGCAGGCGGCGAGATCAAGGGCAAAACCTTGGGCCTGGTAGGCCTGGGCGCCATTGGCTCGATGGTGGCCGACATGGCGCTGGCCATGGGCATGAAGGTCGTGGGCTTTGACCCGGCGCTGTCCATTGACGCCGCTTGGCGCTTGTCTAACGAAGTCACCCGCATGGAAAACCTGCAGGCGCTGCTGGCGCGGTCTGACTACATCTCTCTGCACGTACCGGCTATGGATGCCACCCACCACTTGATCAACGACGATGCACTGGCGCTGACCAAACCCGGCGCCGTGCTGCTGAACTTTGCGCGCGAAACCATTGTCGATTCCGCCGCAGTGCTGCGCAGCCTGGACAAAAACCATCTGGGCAAATACGTCTGCGACTTTCCAGAGCCTGCGCTGCTCAACCACGCCAAGGTCATCGCCACACCGCACATCGGCGCCAGCACCGAAGAGTCTGAAGAAAACTGCGCCGTGATGGCCGCCAATCAGCTGATGGACTATCTGGAAAACGGCAACATCGTCAACTCCGTTAACTTCCCAGCGGTCACCATGGGCCGCACGGCGGGCACTACCCGCATTACCTTTTCTAACGACAACGTGTCGGGCGTGTTGGGCCATGTGCTGTCGGTGCTGGCAGACAAAAAGGTTAACGTCATCGACATGGTGAACAAAAGCCGAGGCGAGCTGGCCTTTAACATCATTGATGTTGAAAACATGCCCACTGACGACGTGGTTAGCGCCATTACTGCAGTGGCGAACGTGATTCGGGTTCGCGTTATCTAAACGTTAACTACTTGATTGCTACATATTAAATAGCATATTGTGCTATATTCTATTGGGCTAGAGCACCAAAAGCCTACTAGAATAGCCCCATGAATGCTCTACAGATTTACGCTGGCCCTGCCGCCAAACTGCATATTGAAAAACACGGCTTGGCGCCGCAAGACGTGCGCACCATACCCGCCGCGGCAGGTGGGCCCAAGGGCTTGATCCTCGGCCCGCTGGACGAGTTTATCTTTGGCGAATGGTTGCCGCGCAGCACGCAAGCGGTAGATTTGGTAGGCGCCAGCATTGGCGCGTGGCGCATGGCCACCGCGTGTTTAAACGACCCAGTAGTTGCCTTTGCGCGGCTAGAGCACGACTACATTCACCAACACTACGAGCTGGAGCCAGGCCGCAACTACCCCATGCCAGCTGAGATCAGCGCCAAGTTTGGCGAGTCTTTAAAGCAGTTTTACGGTGGGCGGGTGGGCGAGGTGTTGGGGCACGCACGCTACAAGCTGCACGTTCTTACCTCGCGCGGGCGGCACATGCTGGGCAAGGAACATAAGCTGGCCACACCTGTCGGCTACGCAGGCGCATTTTTTACCAACGCGGTGCGCCGCAAGGCCATGGGAGCCTGGCTGGAGCGGGTGGTGTTCTCTAGCGCGGCCTCGGCAGAGCAGGGCGCGCCCATCGCAACACTACCCTTTGGCACGCAAGACTACCGCACCCGCCAAGTGCATTTAACGCCGGGCAATTTTAACCCGGCGCTGCAAGCCAGTTGCTCCATCCCCTTTGTGCTGCAAGCCGTGCACAACATACCCGGCGCGCCGCGCGGTGCCTATTGGGACGGCGGCATCACCGACTACCACTTGCACCTTAACTACACGGCAACAAACGGCATTGTGCTGTACCCGCATTTTCAAAAAGCCGTGGTGCCGGGTTGGCTGGACAAAGCTTTGAAATGGCGGCACGGTGCCACGCACTTTTTAGACCGCATGGTGGTGGTAGCCCCCAGCCCCGAGTGGGTAGCCAAGCTGCCCCGAGGCAAGCTGCCCGACAGGCAAGACTTCGCCTTCCATGGGCGAGATTTGGCTGCACGGGTGGCGCAGTGGACGGTGTGCGTGGGTGCGGCGCAGCAATTGGCAGATGAGTTTGCGGCTTGGCTTGAGGAGCCGGATATGGCGCTGGTGCAGGCGTTGTGAGAGCAAATGGGGTCAGATCAAAATTCAGGATGACCATTTCGCCGAAGCGCGCAACGTCACACGAAATTTTGCTCTGACCCCTTTTGCGGAGTCTCCGGCGACTACTTTGCACGCGCATAGACCTCGCGCTTCGCGGCAGAGCCTGTGCGATGGGTATGCGCCCCGGGCTGCGGCCCGCTTCGCGGGAAGCATGTGCAGTGCTCGCTTTTGGGGGAAATTTAGAAACTCGCGCAAGCGCTCAAACATCTAAATTTCTTATCCCCAAAAGCTCCGCGCTTCCAGCCCGCAGCCCCGATTGGGGCGCATACCCATCGCACAGGCTCTGCCGCGAATATGGGGGGTTGACTAGCAGATGTTTCAGGGTTTGACTCAGTGCTTTTTATTGACCGAATTACGCACTAACCGACGACACTTTGGGTTCAATGCGATGAAACTAAGAATACAGCATCAACGTTGAAACCAAACGGAACCGCAGACTTCCGGCTTGGGCCACCAGTTAAAATCCATTACCGACCTTTGCAGCCTTTTTGACCTCAGCACAGAAGGCACGGCCAATTGCTGGACATCTAGTTGTCGCGTTGCGCAAGACCTTATCGAAAGTTTCCTGTGGAAAGGCCTCAGTAAAAAGACTGCGCATAACGAATGCATTGAATTCCGGCTCCTTCTTCGTGAGAGAAAGCATTTTTGGCAAGTCACTCCACCGATCTGACCAAAGTAACTGCGCTCGATCTTGGACCCCCTCTGCGATCCCACCGTCATAACAATGGCGGAACTGCTGATAGAAAAGATGGACGTTTTCCCATGAAGTCAAATGGTCGACAACCGACTCAGCTGCATAGGCCTCGTCACGCGTGCATTCGCGAGCACTGCCAAGAAGAGGCATCAGCCCTAAAACAATTGTTGCGATGCGCATCTTCATGGGTTTTAACTTGGAGCTAAAGGGCTGCGCGTTTTTGCGCAGTCCCACTTCCGCGTAGGGTTATGCATGTTTTGCGGCAGCAAGGTAACTCCTGAGTTCATCCACACTCTGGGTGGGCTGAGTCAGGTGAATGATCGCATGGCAGTTGGGGCATACAGGGATCAAGTCACGGATTGGGTCAAGCTCATATTCCTGACGAATCTCGGCGAGTGGCACTATGTGATGCACGTGAATAAACCCCTTGCCAATAGCTCCATACACATTTTCAAAATTGAAATTGCAGATAGCACACGCCGCTCCGTGGTGCTTGATACAGGCTGATCTAGCCTTGCCGTTACGCTCATAGGCGTTGACTGCGATCATCTTCGCCGTCCCCTCAAAATACCTTTCAGGTTTCGAGACCTCTTCTGGAATGGAGGTTGGAACTGCGTCGTCGGACGCGTACCACTTGCCACTGACTCGGACTAGAGACTTTGGGGTCAGGGATGGCTCGAATCCTTTAATTTTTGCAGGGCCAAAGCCATCCTCGTCTTGCAGCTCGTCGGAAAAAATGATTGGGAACGTGAGTAGCTTGTAGCCTTGTTCCTCTATCAAACGAATATGCTCTCTGCTTTGCAGATATCCTGGAGCCTTGCGGCCGCCATTGTTCTTGGCCCATAACTCGTTGAGGATTAACGATTTGGAGCCTTCAGTATTCGTGTCCCACGCACCGAAAATGACGGTTTGCTTCTCTTCGTTGACGAAGGACCAACTCCAAGTCCAATTTTTGCAAGTGGCACCATGTGATTCGATAAAGGACTTACGGCTCATAGCGGCTGCGGGTGAAGCGCATGATGTAATGGATGCCGAAAAACCTGCAACACAATTTGGTGTTTACGGTTTAGACTAGGATTTATAGAATCGTAGATTGCAGATTTCATTAAGTATTTTCTTTAAATCGTCGCTCAAATCGAATATAAAAATATTGGCAAATACCGCTCTCGGTTAGCCTAGCTTACCGTAGTTTATCACTGCGATCCAGTGATAAAAGTTGATTCAGCGTGTGTCAACGGTGGAGTTCGGTGGTAAATCAACACTACTATATTAATAGCCGCTCGTGCTATATTCTATTGGGCTAGCGGTCAAATTGGCACCACTTTTACGCTGCCAAGGGTCAAAGTAAACCCATACCGCGCAATAAGGCGAGGGAGAGTCTTAAAACCCAGCCCAGTGGAAGCGCGCTGCTGCGGTGCAGTGCCTACGCCACCCGATAAGAGCTCCGGGCTGGAAGCGCGCAGCTTTTGGGGATCAGAAATTTAGATGTCTGAGCGCTTGCGCGAGGCTCGTTATTTCCCCCAAAAGCGAGCACTGGACATGCTTCCCGCGAAGCGGGCCGGGGCTCGGGTGGCGTGGGCACTGCGCCGTAGCGGCGTGCGGTGCCAGTACAACGGGATAACGCTTGAAGCAAACGACTCAGACATGAACCTGAGCCGCACAGACAAAAGACTACAACCTAAACCCGCAACACCGCACTATCACTCAGCATCTGCGCATACTCGTCCCGCGTAGCAATGCGCGGATTGGTTTTGTGGCAGTGGTCGGCCATCGCGCCGTCGATGATGCGCTCGTAGTCCGCAGCAGTCACTCCCATGGCCGCCAAGCCACTGGGCAGACCCAAACGCCGCGTCATATCAGCCAGCGCCACAGCTACATCACTACCCGAGGTCAAGCCCATCGCCTGCGCCATGCGGTTCAGGCGGTCTTCTTTTTGCACCGACTCCGCAGGCGCGTTAAAGCGCACCACGGCAGGCAAAAACATGGCGTTGAGGGTGCCGTGGTGCAGGCGCGGGTTCACGCCGCCCAAGCTGTGCGACAGCGAATGCACGCAGCCCAAGCCCTTTTGAAAAGCCATTGCACCTTGCATGGAGGCGCTCATCAGGTTAAAGCGCGCTTCTTTGTCTGCGCCGTTTTGCGTAGCGCGCTCGATGTACTGCCAGCCTCGGCGCAGGCCGTCGATTGCGATGCCGTCGGCGGGCGGGTTAAACGGCGCGGCCATGAAGGTTTCCATGCAGTGGGCGATGGCGTCCATGCCGGTGGCGGCGGTCAGCATGGGCGGCAGGCCCAGGGTGAGGTCAGGGTCGCAAATGGCGGTTTTGGGCACCAGGTGCCAACTGTGAAAGCCCAGCTTGCGGCCATCGTCCACGATCAAAATGGAGCCGCGCGCTACCTCGCTGCCGGTGCCGCTGGTGGTGGGCACGGCGATGATGGGTACCACGGCGTCGGTAATTTTGCTAGAGCCGCCTTCGATGGTGGCGTAGGTTTTAAGCGGGCCTTCGTGGGTGGCGGCAATGGCGATGCCTTTGGCGCAGTCGATAGAGCTGCCGCCGCCTACTGCTATCAAGCCGTCGCACAAACCGGCTTTGTAGGCGGCTACGCCCGCACGCACGGCGGCCTCGGTGGGGTTGGAGGGCACTTGGTCAAAAATGGCGTGGGGCAAGCTGCCTAAAGCGGCCACGGCTTTGTCCACAATGCCTGCGGCGCACACGCCCGCGTCGGTAACGAGGAGTGGGCGGGTGATGCCCACGCGCTGGCACTCGGCCTTTAGCAGGGCAACAGCGCCGTAGTCAAACTGGATTTGGGTAACGTAGTAAATAAATGCCATGGTGTAGAGCAGCAATGAGGTGGAGAAATGGCCGGTGAGCGCAAAAAGGTAAAAAAAGCCGGATAAGCGCTGTAGGATTAGGTTACTTTAGCGCGTCTGGGCCTGCAATGCCTGTCGCCAACTCATCATCCCGCCTATGCCCTTGTGTCTATGCCTCAGATAGCTTCCCCCAAGTCGCCCGCCGCGCTTACCAAGTCCATGCGCGAGTTGATGGACCGCATCCGCCTGGCGGGGCGGGTGCCGTTTCATCACCTGACTGCCCAAGAGGCGCGCGCCGCCTACGCCAAAGCCTGCGACGTGCTGGAAGTACCCAAAGCCGCGTTGCCCCGGGTGCAAGACCTTACCGTGCCCGCCCGGGATGGGGCGCTGCTGCCAGCGCGGCTGTACGCACCGTCCAGCGCGGTGCTGCCGGTATTGCTGTTTATGCACGGGGGCGGCTTTACCATTGGCAGCGTGCAAACGCATGATATTTTGTGCCGCGAGCTGGCCCGCCTGTCGGGCGCTGCGGTGCTGTCGCTGGACTACCGGCTGGCGCCCGAGCATGCCTTTCCTACCGCCGTGCACGACACCTGGGACGCCTTGCAGTGGCTGCGCGGGCAGGGCGCCGCGCTGGGCTTGGATACCAGCCGCATTGCCGTGGCAGGCGACAGCGCTGGCGGCACCTTGGCCACCGTGTGCGCCCTGATGGCCCGAGACGCCGGGCAGCCATTGGCGCTGCAACTGCTGTTCTACCCCGGCTGCGCGGCCTATGCCGACAGCGCCTCGCACCACACCTATGGCAACGGCTATGTGCTGCAGGCCGACACCATCACCTTCTTTTTTGACCACTACATGCCCGACCGAACCCAGCGCAGCAACTGGCGCTTTGCACCTTTGAACGCCGACGACCACAGCGACCTGGCCCCCGCGTGGATTGGCCTGGCCGAGTGCGACCCGCTGGTGGACGAGGGCATTGCCTATGCCGACGTGCTGCGCGCTGCGGGCGTGGCAGTAGACATTGAGATTTACCGCGGCGTAACCCACGAGTTCATCAAAATGGGCCGCACCATCCCCGAGGCCCAGCAGGCGCACCAGCATGCCGCCGCCGCACTGCGCCAGGCCTTTCACCTTTAACGTAGACAGCCCCAAGGACGCCACCGCTATGCAACGCCAAGACTTTCGCCTGTTCCACCGCCTGCGCGTGCGCTGGGCCGAGGTGGACATGCAAAAAATTGTTTTCAATGGCCATTATTTGATGTACTTTGACACCGCCATGGCCGACTATTGGCGCGCCCTGGCCCTGCCATACGAAGAAACCATGCACCAGCTGGGCGGCGATTTGTTTGTAAAAAAAGCCTCGGTGGAATACCACGCCTCGGCCCGCTATGACGACACGCTGGATGTAGCGCTGAAATGCAGCCGCCTGGGTAATTCGTCCATCACCTTTACCGGCGCCATCTTTCACGGTGACAAACTGCTGGTGGGCTGCGAGCTGATTTATGTGTACGCCGACCCGGCCACGCAAACCTCGCGCCCGGTGCCCCAGGCGCTGCGCGACCTGTTTACCCGCTTTGAGGCCGGTGAACCCATGACCCGCCTGGCGCTGGGCAACTGGCAAACGCTGGGCCCAGATGCCAGCCAAGTACGCACCGAAGTGTTTGTAGAGGAGCAGGGCGTACCTCTGCAAATGGAGTGGGACGCGCTGGATGCCACCGCCGTGCACGCCGTGGTGTACAACCAGCTCAACATGCCCTTGGCTACCGGCAGGCTGCTGGTAGCGGGTGCCGAGCATGGAGCGCAGGTAGGCCAAATAGGGCGTATGGCGGCCAAACGGGTGCTGCGCGGCACGCACCTGGGCAGCATGGTGCTAGACGCCTTGGTGCAGCGGGCTAAGGCGCGGGGTGACGGCCAAGTCATCTTGCACGCCCAGCGCAGCGCCGCGGTGTTTTATACCAAAGCCGGCTTTACGCCACATGGCGAGCCCTTTGAAGAGGTGGGCATACCGCATGTTCCCATGGCCAAACTACTGGTAGCCAAGTAACCGGATGGGGCTCGCAGGCAAAATGCCACTAGTAAACCAGCGACAATAGCGGGTTAAGTTCATCCCAACAGGGCAGCTGGCAGGCTGCCCAACGACGCATCTCTATGGCCAAGAAAAAACGAATTGTTCCCGCTAAACCCACCGCCGCTGCTGGCACTGCCGCGGCCCAGCCCGCGTCGCCGTCGGTAGACTTTAAAGTGGCCGCCGATGCACCCAGCAGCAAACCAACCAAGTCCTTATCGCAAATGCTGGCCCTGCCCGCCGAACTGGGCCGGGGTGATTGGACCGCTATTATTTTGGCGGTGATGCTGTTTTTGACGCCCGCCCTGGGTGTGCCGCACGAGCTGATGCTGCAAGACACGCTGAAATCCATCATTGTGGCGTTCATGTCGCTGGGCGCGGCGTTTATTCTGTTTTGGTCGCAGCGCAACCGGCGCGACGCACTGCGCTGGCACTTTGTCATGTGGCTGCCACTGATGCTGATGGCCTATGCGCTAGGCAGCATGTTTTGGTCGCACACCTATCTGGCAGGGGTGGAGGCGATTCGCTGGTTTTTGTTTGCCGTCATTGTGTGGCTGGTGCTCAACAGCGCCAGCCGCGAGCGTTTCCCCATGCTGGCCTGGGGTGTGCATTTAGGTGCTTTGGCCGTGGCCTTGCTGGGTGCGTCACAGTTTTGGTTTGACGTGCGCTTTATTCCGCAAGGCCCCAACCCTGCCGCCACCTTTGTGAACCGTAACTTTGCCGCCGAGTTCATGGCTTGCACGTACGTGTTTTCCGCATACCTGATATTCCACGAGAAGCGCAGCGCAGTACTCGCCTTTTTGGCAGCTAGCACCGGCTTGAATTTGGTGTATTTGATGATGTGCGGCACCCGCTCGGCCTATGTGGGCAGCGCCATCGGCTTTGTCATGATTGCCGTGATGGCCTGGAAGTTTCGCTCGCGCTTTAGCTTTGGCGCATGGAAGAGTGAGCAAACCATCGTGGTACTGGGTGTGCTGCTGGCCACCGTGATTGGTTTGGGTTTGATCAAATCGGGCAACCCCGGCGCTGAATTTAAAGACGTCAACGCCTTTCAGCGTGGTTTTTCTCGTGCGGCGCAAATCAAGATGGGTGACACCACCTTGGGTATTCGTCAAATTATGTGGAAAGCAACGCTCAATATCATCGAAAGGCGCCCCCTGACAGGCGTGGGCGCGGGGGCGTGGGAGGTGGATATTCCGCTGTACCAGGCCGAGGGCAGCCAGCTTGAAACCGACTACTACGCGCACAACGAGATACTGCAGCTGCTGGGCGAATACGGCGCGGTGGGATGGATCTTCCTGCTGCTGTTGATTGCCTACTGCCTGACGGCGGCTTGGCGCACCGTGACCAACCGCAGCGAGGCAGGCATGACCGAAGGCCCCATCCGCGCCGTGGCCTTAACCAGCCTGCTGGCGCTGATGGTGGTGAGCAATATTGGCTTTCCATGGCGTTTGGCTACAACCGGGGTGATGTTTGCGCTGTGCCTGGGCTTGCTGGCGGCATCTGACGCCCGCCTGGGCCTGCGTGGTCTCATGTCTAGCGCGCGCTTGCCTTGGAAGCCCGGCTACTCGCAAACCGCCGCCGTGGTGACCATGGGCTGCCTGGCGCTGGCCGCCTACATCACGCAGCAAGCGACAGAGGCTGAAAACAAAATCGTCTCTGCAGTCAAAATTGCACTCACCGTCTCGCAGTCGGGCAACCCCAACAGCCCCAAAAATGACAAAGCCAAGACAGATATGCTGCGCCTGATGCGTGAAGGCGTGGCCATTAACCCGCATTACCGCAAGATCACCCCGATGCTGGGCGACGAGCTGGCCAAGTGGGGCGACTGGAAAAACGCCGTGTGGGTATGGGAAAGCGTCGTCAGCTCACGCCCCTACGTGGTGGCAATGATGAGCAACATTGCCCGCGGCAAGGCGCAAATTGGCGATGTTCCCGGGGCGCTGGTGTATTTGGAGCGTGCCAAAAAGGTACAGCCCAAGGCGATCAGCGTGCGGTCGCTCGAAGTTATTTTGCTGAGCCGCAGCGGCAAAGAGGCCGAGGGTTTAAAGCTGGCCAAAGTGGCCTTTGCCGACAACACCCTAGACCTGGACATGATGAACGCCGCGCACATTTTGGCGGTGCGCGCCAGCGATTTCCCGTTCGCGCTGCAAGCCCTGGAAACGCGCAACAAGGCCTTTCCCGACCAGAAAGTAGACGGCCTGCTGAAGATTGCCGGCATAGAGCTGAACTACCTCAAAGACGAAGCCAAGGCGATGGACGCGTTTCGCGAGGCTTATGCGGTGTCGGGCAAGTCACCGCAAGTGTTGGCGCAGATCCCAGCACCTTTGCAGGCCAAGCTTTGATGGTTTGAGGGGCTGCTGGGGTGCCTGCCAGCGGCCAACAAGCCTAGTCAACCAACGGTAACCCTGGGCCAAGCCATGTCCAGCGCCGTCTGCGATGGCCCCAGGTGCGTCGTTTCCGTCAGGTGCAAATGCTGCGTTTGGGTCAGCACCGCGCACAGGCTGCTGCGCGTGCCGTAGACCGGGGCCTCGCTGGGGTAGCGTACGTAGATGCTGGACAGCGCCTTTTCTTGCGCCAGTGGCACGCCGGTGCAGGGCAACTGCGCATCGTCTGCCGGGCGGTCGCCTTGCAAGGCTAGCTGCAAACGCGCTTGCAATTGCGCGATGGTGGACGGCGTTTGCAGGGCATCGCCCAGCGTGCTGACCAACTGCGTGGTTTTGGGCCAAGGCGTGTTCAGTGCGGCGTTGGACAGGCCAATTATTTGGCCCGACGGCACACTTTGCACCACCAGATTAGCTACGCTTTTTATAGCTTCTCGTGCTATATTCTGTTGGGCTGGCGGCCTATTTTCCTCTACAAACGGGCTGCCCACGCCATTGCCTTGGTTGCTGATGTAGTGGCACTGCTGGGCCCGCCAGTCACCCACCACCAGGTTAAACTCCGCATAAGCGGCCAGGTCGCGCTGCGCCATCCAGGCGTCGGCGCCCAAGGTGCTGGCCAGCCAGGCTACCACCAGCTCGCCGCGGCTGCGCGCAGGGCTGGGCACGGCGGCTAGGGGGTTACGCACATTGGTCAGCATGGCAAAGCGGCCATTGGGGGCAAAACCCATCCAGGTGCCGCCGCTTTGCAGGTCGCGCCCACTGGTAATGTGCTGGCCAGTGTCGGTGCGCCAATGGGCCAGTGCGGCGGTGGGCCGGGCGTAAAACTCGTCGCGGTTAGACGCGATAACCAAAGGGTAATCGGGGCTGACACCCCAGGCCATGGCAATCAGGCACATATGGTTTGCGTGGAAGCTAGCGGTTTAAATGTCATCCAGCAGCACGTAGGGCAACGCTTGCAAGTGCAGCGCCGCGCCGGTGGGGCTGCCAGCGGTCAAGCGTGGGCTATCTGCGGCGCTGGTCTGCATCGACACTATGGCTACGCTTTGGCCAGCTACATGACCATCTAAGCCGCCAAACAGCGGCGCGGCGTAGGCCACGGTGCCGCAAGGCTGCTCGGTGTCCCGGCCGTCAAAAATCTCCTGGCCGGGCGCCAGTGGCCCATCGCAGCTAACGATAAAACCACGGCGCTTGAGGGTGCCGCGAAACTGGCTGCGCGCCACCACCTCTTGGCCCGGGTAGCAGCCTTTTTTAAAGTTCACGCCGCCGGCCGATTCGTAATTGAGCATTTGCGGCACAAAAGCGTCGGATATGGGGGCCGTAACCGGGGCGATGCCGGTAGTGACCTCCAGGTACTGCCAGGTGGCCAAATCGGCTTCGGCGCTACCGGGTTGGCCCGCGGACGGGTCGACGTGCCGCACTCGCAGCGCGCGGGGCACGCTGTGGCCCAGATGGTGCCCAGCGGGCAGTTGTACCGTTATTTCAGTGCCATTTCGCTGCAAATCCCAATTGGACATAGCACGAGTAGCTATGTTTTCAGTAGCATCTACAGACTGCGCTTGCCCTGTCGCATCGCCTGCCAAGCCCTGCACTACAAACTCGGCGGTGGCGTCCGTCAGCTTGCACTGGGCGCGCAATACAAACATTTGCAGCCGCTTTAAGGTGGCGGCAAGCACGCTGGGGCTGCACAGCAGCAAGATGTCTTCATGGGTGTTTTTAAACACAATAAAGCTGGCCAGCATGCGGCCCTTGGCCGAGCACCAGGCCGCCAAACGCGCCTCCGACAGGCCCAGCAGGGCCACATCCTGGGTCAGTTGGCCTTGCAAAAACTTCACCGCATCCACACCTTGGGCGCGGATGATGCCCAGCGGGCCGCCGGGCAAATTCAGCGGGGTGGAGAGGTTCAAGGTGGTTTTTGGGGCGTCGGTCATGGGATGGATTATCGCGCCCCGGTATCATCCTTACCTTGTGCGACGTTTTTCTGAAAATTACCCCATGGATTTAGTGAAGACTTATTTGGCGAAGACGCCTAAAAAGCAAAGCGGTTTGTCGGCGCTTAAAGCGCTGCTGTGGCTGCTGGCGGGCGTTGCCGTGCTAGCCAGCGCGGCGTGGTGGTGGGTGCGCCAGCCGCTGGCGCTGCCGGTGGGGCAGCCTGCGGTAAACCTGGTGCTGCCAGCGGGCACGTCGGCCCGCGCGGCGGCCCAAGCGGTGGCAAGCGCCGGGGTAGACGTGCGACCCGCCCTGCTGTACTGGTACTTTCGCGTCTCGGGCAAGTCGGGCGGCTTGAAGGCCGGCACCTACGAGATAGAGCAGGGCGACACGCCGCAAAAGCTTTTGGCCAAGCTGTACAACGGCTTGCAGTCGCTGCGCAGCGTCACCATCGTGGAGGGCTGGAACATTCGCCAAGTGCGCGCGGCGCTGGCCAAGGCCGAGCATTTAAAGCCTGACAGCCAAGCCATGAGCAATGACGCGCTGATGGCCAAACTAGGCAAACCCGGCTTGCACCCCGAGGGCCGCTTTTTCCCAGAAACCTACAGCTATGCCAAGGGCAGTAGTGACATCGTGGTACTGCAAGCCGCCGCCCGCGCCATGGACAAGCAGCTGGCCGCGGCGTGGGACGCGCGCAACACCAGCCTGCCCCTTAAATCGCCCGAACAGGCCTTGATTTTGGCCAGCATTATCGAAAAAGAAACCGGCAAACCCAGCGACCGCCCGGAGATTGGCGGCGTGTTTAACAACCGCCTGCGCATTGGCATGCTGCTGCAAACCGACCCGTCGGTGATCTACGGTATGGGCGACGCCTACGAGGGCACGATTGGCCGCAAGGGCCTGCAAACCGACACGCCGTACAACACCTACACCCGCCCAGGCCTGCCGCCCACGCCTATCTCTATGCCCGGCAAAGCGGCGTTGTTGGCCGCCACCCAGCCGGCTGAGACCAAGGCTTTGTACTTTGTGGCGCGCGGTGACGGCACCAGCCAGTTCAGCGCTACGTTGGCGGAGCACAATAATGCGGTGAATAAGTACATTCGGGGGCAGTGAATACCGTGTCTAGTCTGTGTTTGGCCCGTTTTCATTGTGTTGATTCTCCGCTGTCGGGGCAGGGTTGGTCTCGTACGCACGGTTGGGTGTTTATCATCCGCCCTCATACTGGGGTACCAGAAATCGGTCGGCTGATAAACACCCAACCGTGTGGCAACCAAGGCAGCGCGCTACCGGTAGTCGCTGATAGGTTTACGCCGAAACTACAGGTAGTGCGCGACCGTATGTGCAGGTGGGATCGTGTGTGCCGATCGACCGATTTCTGGTACTCCAGTATGAGGGCGGTCGGCATACACGATCTCGCCCGCAGTGATCAATGCGCAAATAACCTCTGCGCGACATACCACCATTCCGCAGAACAAAAACAATGACCACAGGCCTCTTCATCAGCTTCGAAGGCATCGACGGCGCAGGCAAATCCAGCCACATTGCCGCTTTGGCCGACGCCTTCAAAACCGCGGGCAGAGCGGTGACAATGACCCGCGAACCTGGCGGCACGCCCTTGGGCGAGCGCCTGCGCGAGATGGTTTTGCACGAGGCGATGGACCCACTCACCGAGGCGCTGCTGGTGTTTGCCGCGCGGCGCGAGCACTTGGTGCAAGTCATCGAGCCCGCCTTGGCCCGCGGCGACGTGCTGCTATGCGACCGCTACACAGATGCCACCTTTGCCTACCAAGGCGCGGGGCGTGGGTTTGACCTGAATACGCTATTGTTTTTAGAGCATGCTGTGCAATATTCTAAAGGGCTAGAGACTCAAAAGCCTGCTAGCTTGGGCATTAGGCAGCCCGACCTGACCGTGTGGTTTGACGTACCGCCCGCCGTGGCCGCGCAGCGCCTGGTGGCCGCCCGCACGCCCGATAAGTTCGAGTCGCAATCGCAGGCGTTTTTTGAACGCGTCGTTACCGGCTACGCTGCCCGTGCCACCGCGCAGCCGCTGCGCTTTGCACGCATCAACGGCCACCAAAGCATAGACGCGGTGCGCGCCGACGTACTGGCCGCGGTGCGCGCCAAAGGTTATCTGCCATGACCGGCGACAGCACCCCAGACACCACCCAAGAGGCGCCAGCCCCCCTCGCCCCCTGGCTGGCCGCGCAACGCGACGCGCTGTTGGCCCAGCGCGGCCATGCCTGGCTGCTGCACGGCCCGTCGGGCCTGGGCCAGTACGCGCTGGCTTTAAGCCTGGCGCAAGCCTGGTTGTGCGAGGCGCCCGGCAAACAGCCACTGGACGCCGCCTGCGGCCAGTGCCCCAGCTGCCACATGATTGCCACCCGGGCCCACACCGACCTGGTGGTGTTGATGCCCGAGACCCTGATGATTGCGCATGGCTGGCCTTTGAGCGAAAAAGCCCAAAAAGAGATCGACGACAAAAGCCGCAAACCCAGCCGCGAGATTCGGGTAGACGCCATGCGCGACACCATCGAGTTTGCCCAGCTGACCAGTGGGCGAGGGCGCAGCAAGGCCGTGCTGGTATACCCCGCAGAGCGCATGAACATCGCCACCGCCAACGCCCTGCTTAAAACCCTGGAAGAGCCCACCGGCGACGTGAAGTTTGCCTTGGCCAGCGAGGCCGCCCACCAGCTGCTGCCCACCATCCGCAGCCGCTGCCAAAGCTTTGCCCTGCGCTGGCCGTCGGATGCCGAGGCCTTGGCCTGGCTACGCCAGCAAGACGGCGCCGCCAAACTGGACGATGCAGCGCTGCGCACCCTACTGGCGGCAGCGGGCGGCAGGCCACTGGATGCTACAAATTTACTAGCTACTGGTGCCAGTACCCGCTGGGCTAAACTGCCAAAAGCCTTGGTGCAAGGTACCGCAGTAGCCTCCGATGACTGGTCGCCCAAAACCCTGCTGGACGCCCTGCAAAAGCTTTGCCACGACCTGTGGGCCGTCAAGCTGGGTGCGCAGCCACGCTTTTTTAGTGCCCCCGACCTGCCCAAGCCGCCCCCGGCCCGCGCCCTGTCGGTGTGGAGCGAGCAGCTTAAAACCCTGGCGCGTAGCATCGAGCACACATGGAAAGCCGAATTGTTAATGGAAGACCTTGTAAGTCAAGCCAAGATAGCCCTAAACTCTAGGCAATAGCCCCACCACTATTCTGAACACGCCACCATGAGCACACCTCCCAGCACGGCTTCCGCAGGCCTAACCTCCTTATCGTCTACGCCGCGGCCCAGCGTGATCCAGTTGGCCATCAAAGAAAAAGCCGCGCTGTACGCGGCCTACATTCCTTTGTTTGTCGAAGGTGGTGTGTTCATCCCTACTGCGCGCGACTACAAACTGGGCGACGATGTTTACGTGCTGCTTACCCTGCCCGATGACCCGCAGCGCTACCCCATAGCGGGCAAAGTGGCTTGGGTCACACCGGCCAAAGCAGCAGGTAACCGCACGCAGGGGGTGGGTATCCGCTTTCCGGCGGACGAAAAGTCAAAGCTGCTCAAGCTCAAAATTGAAGAGTCTTTAGGCGCCCATTTGGCCTCAGACCGCCCAACGCAGACGATTTAACGCGCCCGTGCGGGGCCTTTGTACCCGGTGCATGCGCCTGGGGTATGATGCAAATTAAGTAGCAGCTTGTGCCGTGCTCTATTGGGCTTACAGTCTATTTGTTTGTTTTTTTCGGCTTTTAGCGTTATGTTTACCGATTCCCATTGCCACCTGAACTTTCCCGAGCTTAAGAGCCAGCTGCCGCACATCCGCGAAGCCATGGCTGCGGCCCAAGTGACCCGTGCACTGTGCATTTGCACCACCATCGAAGAGTTTGACGACGTGCATGCGCTGGCCACCAGCTACGACAATTTTTGGTCTACGGTGGGCGTGCACCCCGACAACGAAGGCATTTACGAGCCCACCGTAGACGACTTGGTGCAACGCGCCAAGCGCCCCAAAGTGGTGGCCATTGGCGAGACCGGCCTGGACTACTACCAAATGCAAGAGCGCAAAGGCGGCCGCACCGTGGCTGATATGGAATGGCAGCGCGAGCGTTTTCGCACCCATATCCGCGCTTCCCAACTGACCGGCTTGCCATTGGTTATCCACACCCGCAATGCGTCGGACGACACTTTGGCCATCTTGCGCGAACACATGCAAGGCCAAGCTCAAGGCGCAGACGCAGGCGAGGGGGCTGGCGGCAAGCCGTTAACCGGCGTTTTCCACTGCTTTACCGAAAGTATGGCCGTGGCGCGCGCTGCGCTGGACTTGGGCTTTTACATCTCGTTCTCCGGCATCTTGACCTTCAAAGCCGCTGCCGACCTGCGGGAAGTAGCAGCCTACGTGCCGCTAGACCGCTGTTTGATTGAGACCGACAGCCCGTATTTAGCCCCCATGCCCTACCGCGGCAAAACCAACAACCCGTCCTACGTACCGTTTGTTGCACAGCAGTTGGCCGCGCTCAAGGGGATGGATGTAGAGTCCATAGCAGCGGCCACCAGTGCCAATTTTGACCACTTATTCACCCATGCGCTAGACGCATAGGTATTCTCAAGGCGGTATTTATGCTGAGAATTTACATTAAATATGTATTTTATCTAGTTGTTTTAGTTCAATTTTCTATAGCAAATGCCGGATCGTATGAAGACTACTTCACCGCCATCCGCAACGACGACGCAGCCACCGTGCAAAGCCTGCTCCAACGCGGGTTTGACCCCAATACCCGCGACCCGAGCAAGCAGCACGGCCTGTATATGGCCCTGCGTGAGCCGTCGCTCAAGGCGGCCAAGGTGCTCATCGACTGGCCCAAAACCGATTTGAACGCCAGCAACGACTCTGACGAGACGCCGCTGATGATGGCGGTGCTAAAAGGCCATACCGATCTGGTAAACGCCATGCTCAGCAAAGATGCTGACGTCAACAAGACCGGCTGGGCGCCGCTGCACTACGCCGCCACATCGGGCAACATCGCCTTGATAGGCGCGCTGCTAGAAAAGCATGCCTATATCGACGCCGAATCCCCCAACGGCACTACACCGTTGATGATGGCCGCCATGTACGGCACACCAGGTGCCGTCAAACTGCTGCTGGAAGAGGGCGCCGACCCGCTGCTGAAAAACCAGCTCGGTATGACCGCCATAGACTTCGCCCAAAAAGCCGTGCGCCAGGAAAGCGCTGACATTATTGGCGCTTTTGTGCGTGCCAAACAGCCTGCTGGCAAGTGGTAACCATCTCAATAAGTAACTCGTAACACTTGCGCATAAGTGCGCGAGCGACACCATACCCTCATTAGCTTGCCTCGGGCGAAAGGCTGCGCGCTAGTTGGGGCGGCGCTGTCGCTGTACACAGCAATAACTCATTCGGCCCGACCCAGCCCGAGCGCGTACTGAGCGCGCTTAGTTGCGCGGTTATATCGTTCCACGCGACTTGCTTAGCTGGGGCAGACAGTGGCGCCAAAATTTCAATGATGGGCGATGCGGACGAGCGTAGAAAGTCAACGTAATGCGCTGCGCTGGGGGCGTGAAATGGTGCCGATACGGTACGCACCGCTATATCTACGAAACCAGCGGTTTGCAGCAACTCTTCGAGCAAACCCGGCTTACCCAGGCTCATTAACGTACCAGGCTCGAAAGCACTGGTGGGCATTGCTGCCGAAACATTGGCCAAACCCGCATGTTTGCGTGCTGTGGCAAGCGTGATAGCTAAGCAAGGGTTGCGCTCTGGCGGCCCAAATACCAGACCAGTGAAACGCCCTTGTGGCCTTAGCGCGGCGCGGATCTCGCTTAAAGCCGCCAAGGGTGAGCGACAAAACATCAAGCCCAGTCGACACACAGCGGCGTCAAAATCAGCGCCTGCCAGCCCCAGCGACTGCGCGTCCGCCACTTGGGTGCTGACCTGCATAAGGCCCGCTACTTTGGCGTTCTTTTGTGCCGAGGCCAAGATGCCGGGGGACACATCGGTGGCCAGTACCGCGCCACTAGTACCCACCCGGCGGGCAATGTCCAGTGTTTGATCGCCCGCGCCGGCAGCAACGTCCAAGACGCGCTTGCCCGGCCCAACTTGCGCTTCATCTAGCATGGTCTGCGTTGCCTCGTGCAGCCAGGCGTGGATGAGGGCTGCATGGTGGTTCCACCCCGCAGCCGCTGCGTCCCAGGGATGGTGGGTGACGTCTGCCGCCACCTCAGAAGGCAAAGTTGCTGTGGCGTAGGCCATCACTCAGCCTTCACACCGGTGGCCACGATGATGGGCTGCCAATATCTTTGCTCTTGCGCGATGCGGGCTGCCAGCGCGGCGGGCGTGCTGGAGGTAGCCAACATGCCGGAGTCGGCAAACGCCGCACTCAGTTCGGGGCGGGCAATGGCCTGTTGCAAGCTTCGCGATACCGCGTCGATGGTGGCGGCTGATACCCGCGCAGGCATGAAGAACGCAAACCACTCGCGCACGACCAAGCTCGGGTAGCGTTGCTCAACGAAAGTAGCCACATCCGGAAAATACGTGCTGCGCTGCGCGCCCGAGGTGGCCAGCACCCGCAGCTTGCCGGTAGCCTTGTGTTGGCGAAAAAGTCCTTCTGGCAGCACCAAGGCCGCAATTTGGCCGCCCAGCAAATCCACCATGGCGGGTGGCCCACCTGCATACACCACGTGCTGCCAGGGCACATTGGCTTCGCGAAACAGCATGGCCTCCAGCAAATGCGGCAAGGTGCCGGTGCCAGGCGAGGCCACGTTGGCCAGCTTGGGGTTGCTGCGCATCCAGTCGATCAATTCTTGAATATTGGTGACGCTGCCGGGCACAGCCGGGCCCACGGCCAAGGCCAGGGTCATTTCCCCCGCCATGGACACGGGTTGCAAGTCGGCAACCGGGTCGTATGCGAGTTTCGCATACAGGTAGGGATAGACCGTGGCGATGGCGCCTTGTGCTAGCAATACAGTAGCGCCATCCGGTGCATGCGACTTCAGCGCGTTAACGGCAATTTGGCCCGCCGCACCGGGGCGGTTATCGACTATTGCGCCCTGCGGGTATTGCCGCGTCAATTGCTCGGCGACACGCCTGGCCACAATATCGGGAATGCTGCCAGCCGGGCCGGAGCACAGAATGCGCAATTGGTTGACGGAAGCTTGCGTGGCGGGCAGCGCCAGGGCAGGGCGGCTGGCTGCGAAAGAAAGCAATGAGGCAGTGGCTGCGCAGCCAGCGTGCAATGCCAAGCGGCGTGAAGTATCGGGCGATAAAGGGGTAGAGTGCATCAAATTCTCCTTGGGGTAACTGCGATGTCGATGGGCTGGATATTGGCAGGAGGCCCACCTTGTGGGAAGATGCGTGATGCAGCAACCCGATGCCTGCTGTGCATCACCCAAGGAGCCCTGATGCGACTTCAAAGTATTGAACAATTCATTGCCGTGGTGGACACAGGCAGCATTCGCGGTGCGGCCCGCTTGCTCAACATGTCGCAACCGGCGCTCACTCGGGCACTGCAACAGCTGGAGGAAGAACTGGGCGTGCAGCTGATGGACCGCAGTGGCCGCGGTGTAACGCCTACCGCCGCAGGCAGTGCTTTTTTGTCGCGCGCACGGGTGGCCGAGGCCGAGCTGCGCAAGGCCGCTGAAGAAGCCAAAAAAACCATAGGTGACAGTACCCGGCTACTGGCGCTGGGGGTATCGCCCGTGGGTGCCAGCCTGCTGTTACCAGAGCTGGCCATCACGCTACAGCGCTTACACCCCAAGACCCGCATCCGCATTTTGGAAACCACGCCCAGTGCCTTGCTGTCGCTGGTACGCGATGAGGTGATGGACTTGGCCGTAACCCAGCGCACCCGCATTCACCTGGACGCCGGGCTGGACTATAAGCCGCTGGCCGAGATTCAAATGCGCATAGCCGTGCGGCCCGGGCATCCGCTGCTGGGCAAATTAGGCAAAAAAGGCACCTGCAGCTTGCAAGAGCTCGTGGGGGCGTCGTGGCTGTACATGACGGCGCATGACAGCTCTGACGATATCGTCAGCCGGTCTTTCTTAGCCAGCGGCTTACCCCTGCCATTGCCTGTTGTGCATTGCGGTTCGTACTTTATCGCTTTGGATTTACTTGCCGCCACCGACATGGTGGGCGTGCTACCACCAGCCTTGCTGCGTGCCTGCATGAAAGCTGGTCAACTGGTTGAGCTGGTGTTGGCCAAACCGTTGATACCCATCCAGCTGGGCATGTACACCCGGTCTGGCTCGCCGCCCACAGCACCAGCCAAGTCGGCGGCTGCGGCCATTCTGGCTATCTCCAAACGCATTGCCTTGACCGGCGAGCTGCGCAGTACGACACCATTGGTAGTTTAATTGACTTCATACGATGTATATTATGTTAAGTTATAAATCTATCTTGTATTTAATCAACATAGCCAGGTCTACCCCATGTACTCCTTTACCCTCTCTGCTCATAAGCCTTGCCGCAGCCATGTGCAACCCAGCAATAGCCGACAACGAGCGCGCCAACCGATTTGATGATCCGTTTATCGCCATCACGTCGGGCATGCCCAATTGTCCCGCGCCACTTGGCCCGATGGTCACACCAGCCGAAATTGCCGAAGAAGCACACTGGCGGTCGCAGCGCGGCGTTAGCTGCCACACCGCCGGGCGCTGCCGCTTGCCCAACGCCTACCTGTACGACAAAGAAATCATCCCTCGCGTCAAACTGGCCATTGAGTCCAATGGCCGATTCAAAGGCACCAGCGTGTGGGCCTATGGACAGCGCCGTTGGGTGTATTTGCAAGGCTGCGTGGCCACCCGCGCCGAGGCCGACGAACTGGAGCGCATTGTGCGGCTTATTGACGACGTGGAGTCGGTCATCAATGATCTGATGGTGGGCACCGACGGCAAAACACCTTAACGCCGGGTTTCTGCGCCCTAAATCGACGGCCTAAAAGCCGTAACCCCTGGGGCCTTTACGCTGCAGCTTGCGCCAAGGCCTGCTTTACCCGCTCAGGCGTAAACGGCAGGTCTCGCAGGCGGCGCCCTGTGGCGTTGGCGAAGGCATTGGCAATGGCCGCCACCGTTGGCCCTTGGGAGCCCTCGCCTACACCCAGTGGCCGCTCGTCAGGGCGGTTAATCAGCTCTACCTGCAACTGGGGCACCTGCGGAAAACGCATGATGGTGTAATCGGACCAATTGCGGGTGAGCGTGCGGGTGCTGTCGTTCAGCATGGCCTCATACAAGGTCCAGCTGCTGGACTGGATGATGCCGCCCTCAATCTGGTTGCGCAGACCGTCAGGGTTGATCACCAAGCCCGCGTCAGCTGCTGACCAAGCCCGCTCGACCGTCACCACGCCGGAGCGGGTATCCACGGCTACATCCACAATCACGGCGCAATACACGGCCATATTTTTGTATTTGGCAAAGCCCATGCCACGGCCTTTGAGCACACCATCGGTCGCCTTGGGCTGGGCCGGCTTGGCACTACTTTGCCACTTGGCCAGGCTGGCGGTGCGTTCGATCACGGCGCGTGCACGCGGGTCGGTCATGTGTTTGAGGCGAAACTCGATGGGGTCGGTGCCTGCCGCCGCCGCCAGCTCGTCCATAAACGACTCGCTGGCAAACACGTTGGCGTACGCTCCCAAGGTGCGCAGCGCCGAGGTGCGAATGGGATAGTCCGTCAGCAGATGGTTGGTGACCTTTTGCTGCGGGAACACATACAGCGGCACCGCATTGCGGTCGCTGCCGCCCGAGGGCTGGGGGATGTTGCGCGACGGGCCGGCGGGCAAAGGGTTTTGCAGGTGCCAGGCGGCCAGCAGGTTGCAGCCATCGGCATCGCCCGGGCGGGTGCTGTGGGTGTAGCTCCACAGCTCGTGGTTCCAATCCACCACCCTGCCCGCTGCGTCCAGCGAAGCTTTGAGGTTGATCACCATGGGCGACCCGAGCGGCTCCCAGCCAAATTCGTCCTCGCGCATCCATTGCAGTTTGACGGGCACGCCCGGCACTGCGCGCGCCAGCAGGGCGGCGTCCAGCGCTACGTCGTCAGCACCGTTTTGGCCATAGCAGCCCGAGCCTTCGCGGTGCGACACAGTGATATTGCTGGCCGGTGTGCGCAGTGCTTTGACCAGATCAGCGCGCAGCGGGAAGACACTTTGCGAGTGGCACCACACCTGCACTTTGTCGCCGGTCCACTGCGCCACGGCGCAGGACGGGCCGATGGACGCATGGGCCTGGAAAGGCTTGGTAAATTCAGCTTGCAGCGTTTTGGCGGGGGTTGTTGCGGTGGCATCTTTTACCTCGCTGACCACGCTGTCTTGCACGCGCTGCTTTTTCATGTGGGTAAACAGCGCAGCACCAGTGGGCGGCAAATCGGCCGGGGCGTCCCAGCGGCAGCTGGCTTGCAGCGTGCGCGCGGCGGCGATGGCCTGCTCTTCTCGCTGGGCCGCTACGGCCAAAAAGTTGCCGTCGCGCAGCACGGCTACCACGCCGGGCATGCGCTTGGCCGCCGCTTCGTCTACTGACACCAAGCGCGCCCGCGGGCCGCTGGGCCGCACGACGCGGCCAAACAGCATGCCCGGCAGGCGCATGTCTTGCACAAAAGCGGCAGCGCCGGTGAGCTTGCCGGGAATGTCGCGGCGCTTCAGGCTTTGGCCAATCAAGCGGTGTTCTTTGCTGGGTTTGGGTGCGGTTTTGGCGGTGGCTTCGCGCTTCAGCTGCACGTCGCCAGCAACGTCCCAGTAGCTAGTGCGTGCGCTACCACCTGCTTGGCTAATGGCGCCGTCGCGCACGCTCAGGTCACTGGGCGCTATACCCAGCTTGGTGGCAGCCGCTTGCAGCAGCAGGCCACGCGCTTCGGCGCAGGCAAAGCGCAGTGCGGTGCCGCTGTCTTGGATCGACAAGCTGCCCGAGGTAACGCCTTCGTTAGGGGTAAGCGCCGTGTCGCCCGACACCACCTCCAAACGCTTGAGGTCCACGTCCAGTTCATCGGCCACAATTTGCGTGAGCGCCGTCAAAATGCCCTGCCCCAGCTCTACCTTGCCAGTAAACATCGTGACCGTGCCGTTGGCGTTGATGCGCAGCCAGCCGTCCAGCATGCGGTTAGCGTTCAGACTGCCGGGCAGCACGGGTTTTGCGGGGGTTTGCGCGGCCAGGGGCACCAGGCCCGAAAGGCTGAAGGCAACGGTGAGTGAACCGGCCTTTAATAAGGTGCGGCGACTGGGCGCGAAAGTCTTGCCCATGTTGTCGGTGATGGTTGGTGGGGTGCTGGAGTGGTTCATGCCAGCTCCTTTGCAGCGCGCTGGATAGCGCGCAAGATGCGGGTATGCGTGCCGCAGCGGCACAGGTTGCCTGCCATCGCCTCGCGTATTTGCGCCTCGCTGGGGTTGCGTACCCGGTCTAGCAGGGCTTTGGCCGACATCACCATGCCGGCGGTGCAGTAGCCGCACTGCGCGGCTTGCTCTTCGATAAACGCTTTTTGCAGGGCGTGCAGTTTGTCGGTGCTGCCCAGGCCTTCCAGCGTGGTAATTTTGCCTTGCGCCGCGGCTGCCGCGGGCACGACGCAGGAGCGAATAGCCTGGCCATCCAGCAGCACGGTGCACGCGCCGCACTGGGCTATGCCGCAGCCGTACTTGGCGCTGTTAAAGCCAATGTCGTTACGCAGCACATACAGCAAGGGGGTGTCTGGTGCGGCCGCGCAGGTGTGCGCCGTGCCGTTGACGGTTAAAGATACGGTCATGTTGTCTCCATGGATTTATTTCAGTCTACCCACGCAGGCTAGTGGCTTTGCACAATGCCGTCAGTCATCTGCGTTACTTTGGCGCGTCGTCACGCGCAACGTTGACTCAGGGCTGCAACACCAGCTCTGCCCCTGTGCCCTGCCCTTGCATTTGCATGGGCCGATAAGCCACGCCGCCCCACTGCGTGCGCATGTCGCGGTAGCGGCTAGAGAAAACCAAACCGCTTTGCCCGGTTTGGTACACAAAGTGGGAGTTTTCCAGATTGGATAAATCAAACACGCTGCGCAAACTGGCAGCGTGCCGGTTGTGGAAGGGCTGGGCCTCGCCTAGCCAATACTGGCCTACGTTGACGGTCCAAGGGTCGCCGGCCGTAGGCGTGGTGACGTCAAAAAACTTGGCCAAAAACGGCACATTGCCCAAGGGCTTGTGGATCGAGCGCGCAATGTGCGCTGCGCCCCAACGCCACTGGGCAGGGTCCGCGCCATACTGGGCGCTCAGGCGATCCAGTGCGCGGCCTAGCGCGTCGGCAGACTGCTCTGGGCAAGTTTTGGGCGCACACCAAAAAGCGTCATTGCTGGCCATGGCCTGCTCTACCGTGCCGCGAAACTGGCGTTTGCCGTACATGGCTTTGAACTTGGCCTCGCCCAGCTTGGGCGCTATCAACCCGCGCGCCAGCTCGTCAGCCCAGGCGGCAAAAATCAAGGGCGCGGCGCTGTCAGCGCGCATATTGCCGTCAAAGTCTGTGAGCTGCGCCTGCGCAGCGGCGGACAGCGCGTGGGTGCTGGCGGTGGCACGTAGCACGGGCAACAGGGTTTGCGTGGCAAGGGAGGTGGTGTCGGCCTGAATGCGCTGCATCGAGGCCATGTCGTGCTTGGGCGTAGCAGCCAATAGCGCCTCGATGCGGTCAAAGCGCTGCGGGCCGGTCCAGTCTTGGGTGATGAAGTGCGGGTAGTCTGCGGCATGGATACGCTGGTTGGCCGTGGCCACCCAGCCTTTTTTGCCATCGTCCTGCGGGGTTTGCGCATAAGGCAGCCAGCCTACCCAGTCGTACTTGGCCTCCCAGCCCGGGGCCGGGGAGATGCCTTTGATGTCGTTCTCAGCGCTGCGCACCGGCACTTTGCCCACGGCTTTGTAGGCGATTTTGCCATCCACGTCGGCGGCCACGAGGTTTTGCATGGGCGAGTGGTAGTCGGCATAGGCGGCCAGCAGCTCGTCCACGCTTTGGGCTTTTTGGGCTTTAATGCCGGCCAGGATGGTGCGGTTGTCGTCGTCCAGCGCGCTCCAGCGCAGGGCCAGCACGTACTTTTTCAGGTCTAGCACTTCGGCGTGCGCGGCCTGCGCGTCGCTTAGCACGGGGCCGTGGCGAGTGGCGCGGTAGGTGTACTGCAGGTCGCTCTGGCCTTTGACTTTGATGGCCTCGGTGCGGCTTTCAAAATCGGCCCAGCCGGTGGGGGTTTTGTACTGCGCGGGGTTGGCGGGGTTGATCTGCTCTAGGTACAGGTCTTGCACGTCGGGCCCGGTGTTGGTAAAGCCCCAGGCTACCTTGGCGGTGCGGCCCAAAATAACACCGGGCAGGCCGGGCAAGGTGGCGCCAATCACGTCAGTGTCGGGCGCAGATTTATCAGTGCCCTGCCCGGCAACCTGTATGCGCGCAAAGTACCAAATAGCTGGTGCGCTCAGGCCCAAGTGTGGGTCATTCGCTAGCAGGGGTTTGCCGCTGGTGGTGTGGCTGCCGCCCACCACCCAGTTGTTGCTGCCTTTGCCCTCTGTATTGCCTATTTCACCACCAATAACGTTGCTAGCCCAATGTTCAATAGCACGAGCTGCTACTTTTTTTGTAGTGGTAGCAGGCTGGGTGCTGTACACACCCAGCTCGGCGTACAGCTTGCTGAGGTCTACTTTGCTGGCCGGGCTCTCACCCGGATAGGCTGGAAACAAGTCCCACAGGCGCTGCGTGGGCAGCTTTTGTGCGGCAGACAAACGGGCAAACTCGGTACCCCAGTTGCCACCCAAATCCAACGCCATCATGATGCCCCAGCCCATGCTGTCTGCGGCTGTCCACGCCCCCGGCTTGGTGCGCAGCAGGTGAAACTCGGGCGGCAGCGCTTGGCTGCTTTGCGCATGAAAGCCGTTGATGCCAGCGGCATAGGCGTCCAGCACCGCCTTGGCGTCTGCGGGCAAGGCATCCAACTGCTTTTGCGCTGCACGCATGACGCCCAGGCTGCGCATCAGCTTGTCGGTTTCCAGCGTAGCGGGGCCCAAAATCTCGCTGAGTTGGCCGTGCATGACGCGGCGGTTAAATTCCAGCTGCCAGCTGCGCTCTTGTGCGTGGGTGTAACCCATTGCAAAAGCTGCATCATGTTGGCTTTGGGCAAAGATGTGTGTGATGTCTGATGCATCGCGCGTAATGCGCACGCTACTTTGCAAACCAGCCAGCTGCTGCTGACCCGATAGGGTGGGGAAACTGCGCCACACATACACCGCCACCGCAGCAGCTAGCAGCAGCGCCAGCCCGAGCAAAAGCCAACCCAATTTCTTAATCCACACCATACGCGGTCTCCTCGTTGGGTCTTGCATAGCCGTTGCCAAACCAAGCCGCAATTATGTGGCGTGCGCCTCGCGTTGCACCAAGTGTTTTGCTACCGCTTTACCCGCAAGACCTAACTCTTCACTTCACAACTGCTTACTAAGTGCTTGATTAGATTGTTGTTTTTTACAAACTGTTTACTATCATTTTAGGAGAAATAGCTTGCACCACCCGCAGTAGCACTTTATCGTGAGGGCATGGCGTACAAAGAAACAGGAAATTCTATGCGTTGGGTCAAAACTACTATCTCTAGTGTGTGGGGCATGATGGGCCTGAACCAAGTGCCCACTGAAGCCGAGCTGTCAGACCGCACCGAAGAGATACGTGAGAACATGCTGGAGACCTTGGGCGACGAGGGTGCTGCCCTGCGCCCTGTGGTGTTGCGCCGCATTCAGTACGCCCCCGATGTAGAAGCCCTGTGGTACCTGCGCAGCGAGTGGATGTCCACGCTGTCTGCCACGCAAGGCGAGGCCGCCGCAGCGGCCCATGTGCGCAAACTTAACTTGCGTTTTTCTGGCCTGCTGCCCGAGGGCTTGCAGTCGCGCCCCAGCAGCTTGTCTCACTAAACATCACTCCAACCAAGTCGTAAAGTCTTGCGCATCTACCCGCGTGGTGGCAAAGGTGTTGACCAAGGCGCTCTCATCGGCATAGCCTAGCGACATACCGCAGATCAGCAGTTCGTTGTCGGCCGCGCCAATATGCGGCAGGATAATTTTGCTAAAACCGTTCCACGCGGCCTGCGGGCAGGTATGCAAGCCCCGCGCACGCGCCGCCAGCATGATGTTTTGCAAAAACATGCCGTAGTCCACCAGGCTGCCCCGGCCCATCACCTTGTCCATGGTAAACATCAAGCCCACCGGCGCACCAAAAAACCTGAAGTTTTGCTGGTGCTGCGCATGCATGCCCGCCTTGTCACCCTTGCCCAGGCCCAGCACGCCATACAGGCCAAAGCCACACTCACGGCGCCGGTCAATGTAGGGCGAGACCCATTTCTCGGGGTAGTAGTCGTATTCTTCTTTGTACTCTGCGGCCAGTGTCGGGTCAGCGGCAATAGCGTTGTGCGCCGCTACCACTTGGTCTACCAGCACGTCTTTTTTTGCGCCTTGCAGCACATACACTTTCCACGGTTGGGTGTTGGTACCGCTGGGTGCGCGGCTGGCTACTTGCAACAAGTCTTGTAGCAGCTCACGCCCTACGGGCTTGGGCAAGAAGGCGCGGTTGCTAAAACGGCTGAGCATGGCCGCGTCTACGCTGGCAGGGTCGGCAATGCGGGTGCTTACCTGGGGGGTGGGCAAAAGGTCGGTAATTTTCAAGTCAAGGTCTCCAATAGATTCTTCAGAATGTCGGGCAAAGCCACCGGCCGCCGGGTGGCCCTGTCTACATACACATGCACAAAGTGCCCGCAGGCGTTGGCCAGCTGCGCGTCGTCGGCAAACAAACCCACCTCATAGCGCACGCTAGACGTGCCCCTATGCGCCACGCGAATGCCCGCCGTTACCGCCTGCGGAAAGCTGACCGGTGCAAAATAACTGCACTGCGTCTCCACCACCAGGCCAATGGTGCCGCCATGGTGAATGTCCAGCACGCCCTGCTGTATCAGGTAGCCATTCACCGCCGTGTCAAACCAGCTATAGAACACCACGTTGTTCACATGCCCGTACACATCGTTGTCCATCCAGCGGGTGGTGATGGGGACAAAAGCTTTGTAGGCGCTGCGCGGCTGGGGTGTGGCGCGGGGTGCGGGGTTAGGTGCAGGCTTGCTGGAAGTAGAATGCATTGGCATAGGCAAATTCTACAAGTGTTTTAGGCCGTTAGCCCAAAAGAACATGACACAAGCAGCTATATAATTAGTAGCGACTACCTGCCGTATACGTATAACAACCCATTGCGCACAACAATATGAAAATACTTCTTATTGGAGCCACCGGCCAAATTGGCTACGCCCTCACCCAAGCGCTGGCGGCCTCTGGCCACCAGCTTACCGTGATGGCGCGGCGCCTGCCCCAGCCAGCGTTTGCGCCCAATGTGCGGGTTCACCGGGCCGCCCAATTTACCCATGTCGCCTTTTGCCAAGCACTGCAGGGTGTAGACGCCGTGGTCTACGGCGTGGGGTTGCCCGAGCAGTTCGCGTTTGACACCAGTATTTTTGACCGCGTTAACCTCGATCTGCTCCGCCAATTTTTAGCCGCACTGCAGACCACCCCGGTGCGCAAGCTGGTCTATATCTCCACCTACGAGGTGTTCCAATCCATCGACGGCACCATCCGCGAGTCGCACCCCATCAGCGCGCTGCAAGGCATGACCCCGTATTTTCAAGCCATGATCAAAGCCTACCAATTGGCGCAAAGCACCGCGCAGCGCATAGGCCTACAGCTCACCACCATCCACCCCGCAGCCGTGTATGGCGGCATGGACACGGGCGACGGCTTTACCAACTACCTGGAGAGTTTGGTTAACTGGCGCCGGCTTAAGCTGCCCGCCAACGTGGCCGGGCGCTTCCCGCTGGTGCACGCCGCGTCGCTGGCCCAGGCTATCGTGCTGGCACTGCCGCACACCGGCGCCTTCATCGTTAGCGAAGGCATGACCAGCATGCCCGAGATGGCCCGCGCCCTGCGCCAGCAAACCCGCAGCTACGTGCCCCTCACCCTGCCCAAAGCCCTGGCCTACGCCAGCGCCACCCTGCTAGAGCTACTGTCGCGCATCACCCGACAACGCCCCATCCTGGCCAAAGTGCAGGTAGATTTCATCACCAACGGCAGCGAACCCCTGGCCACCAAAGCCCAACAAACCCTAGGCTGGGCGCCCCAAACCCTTGCCCAAGGCCTAGCCCGCTACCTGCGCGAGCGTACGCAGTTTGGGAGGTGATGCGGTGGGTGTGGGGTTGCCCCGCGCCGGCAGGCAGTAAACCACTACGGCCACTACAATGAACTGCATGTTGACGTACGCTTTCACCCAAAGGACAAGTCTATGACCACACTTCAAATTGAATTGCCTGACAGCACGGCCATGGCTGCGCGTGCGGCTGGCTTGTTAACCCCCCAAGCACTGGACAGATTGCTCACACAGGCGCTGCGCAGACGTGAGGCTGCGGATGCGCTGCTGTCCATTGCGGGTCGTGTGGCGGCGGCAGGTATTGCGCCGATGTCGATGCAAGAGATCAATGCCGAGGTCAAGGCTGCACGCGCTGCCCGTGGCCCGCGCCATTAAGCGCCGCGAGAAGAACGACGATAAGAACGGCTAAGGATGCGGGCGGTTTTAGATACGAACGTGTTGTTGTCAGGCTTGCTATGGCGTGGGCCTTCGTATGCACTGCTGGAGCAGGCGCGCAATGGCTCGGTGACGTTTCTCAGCAGCCCTGAGCTACTAGCGGAACTGGCCGAGGTGTTGGCGCGGCCTAAATTTGATGCGGTGCTCAGCCGCTCAAGCGCTTCGCGGGAACAAATGCTGGTGCAGGTGCGCATGCTGGCCGAGGTGATTGACCCGCCGCCGCTGGCCCAGCCGGTGTGCCGTGACCCGGATGATGATGCCGTACTGGCCTTGGCGAGGGCTGCGCAGGCGGATGTGATTGTCTCGGGCGATGATGATTTGCTCTCGCTCACGAGCTTTGAAAGTATTCCGATTCTTAACCCCGCGCAGGCGCTGGCCCGAGTGGGGGATTGGGCTTAGCGGCTACTCTGCAATAGGCTCAGGTGATCACAAGCTGTGATCACCTCCTCAGAACCCCAGCCCTTAGCGGCTAAGGAGTTTGGCGGGTGCTTTTTAATTTAGAAATAGAAGGTAAACGAGCTGCTTGCGCACGTAGATGCTTCTCAAGCAGCTATTTATTTAGTAGCTAATGCGAAGTAAATAAACTACTTCTTAATCTCTTGCGTGCCTTCGATTTCAGTTCGAGTAACTTTTCCGTCGGCATCAAACCAGCGCCATTCACCTGATTTTTTGCCGTCGGTATATTGACCCTCAATAACAACATGACCACCTTCGGCAATCACGATAGGGCCATTCCTTGCAACGCATACAGCGCTGAGTCCAGACTTCCCCCAAGGCGTGTATTCAAGCTGCGTGCCTGATGGACATTTAACATTACGTGCAGCTAGGACATCATAGTTTGTATTTGACTGCGAGCAGCCAGTGAACGCAGCAGTAAAGATGAGCGATGAGAGAGCAGTCGTATAGATTTTCATCTTAGAAACCAAAAGCTGGAAGCGGGTTCTATATTTAGGGGGGACGAGGCTGTTTCCACCCTGCATCAATAAGTGTCTGACGCGCAAACGACTGGCATTGATTTGTAGGGCCCCAACGCCCAAGCGGCCGACCAATGCGCAGAGCGTCGTTGACTTTCTTCTCATCAACGCCATCAATCTTTGTACATGAAGCACCTTTTTCTTTACTCCTTCCAGTGTGATCCGTAACTTGAACTGGATCACCCGGCATATCGCCACTTTGATTGCCAGGGATGTTGCCGCGTGTACCACCCATACCGGCTTCCGCTGTATCAGTTCTCAGCCACTGATGATCCAGTGGATTGTTAGGAATACCAAACGCAGGTTGACTGCAAAGAAAAACATCAAGTCCGAACGGATCGGTGTACATCAGCGGGTTGGATTCACCATATGCAAACCTGTTCCAACCACCTTGCAATCCAATAGGGTCGGATTGGCTGTAGCGCCCAGTCCTGCTGTCATAAGACCTGAAATAGTTGTAGTGAAGGTTTGATTTCTTATCAAAGTACTGCCCCGGATACCTCAAGTTAAACGTCACATCCGCAATCGTCGTGCTGCCCGCATTGGGTGTCGTTGCCGGGTCAACATACCGCTTAGCCCCCGTCGTCGGCTGCTCATCCCCAAAGGCACTGAAAGCCCATTGCCAGGCGATGCGCTTGTCACTCTGGGTGAGGCGTCTCGGGGTATTCAAGTGGTCGGTGTGCACCGCATACTGCTTGGCATTGATCACTGCTGCTATGGGCATCGGGCCACTGGGTGTGGGCAGGTAGACGTAGAAGGCA
>JAYUHM010000259.1:0-3002 GCA_043766985.1 Polaromonas sp. | reverse complement strand
CTGGTGGGCAACGAAAAACTGCGCATTGAACGCGAGTTGCCGGAGACCAAAGACCGGGCACAGATGGTGCGCGATGTGTTGCGGGGGTTGGGGCAGCCCACGATGGCAGTCGCGGTGGCCGCCTGATTGCACCCGCGTTCATCCGCCAAGTTATCAACCGGGAAACTGTGCATGGTGGACAGAGGTTTGGCAGTAGCACGGCATATGCATAAGCATATGCTAAAATCTGATTTGCCTAAATCACCCTTGGAGGCATGTCATGGCCAATCTCCCCACGTCATCCACGCCGCATGTCTCGGACAATTTCGCGCCGTACCTAATTACCCCGCCGGTCGATCCGCCAACGCGCCATGCGCGCCTGTTCCGCAACGGCGCGAACCAGGCGGTGCGCATCCCCAAAGAGTTCGAGTTGCCGCCTGGCGAAGTCACGGTAAAAAAAATCGGTAATACGCTGGTGCTGGAGCCAGTGGTCGTGAAGCCAGCCAAAGGCACTTTGGCTGCTTTGGTGGCTGCGCTCGAATCCATGAAGGACTGGCCCGTAGTGGAAGAGCCGTTCCCCGATGTTGATGAAGGGCTTCTGCCATTGGACGACATCATCCTATGAGCTTGCTGAAATGACTTTGCTGATGCTTGACACAAACATCATCTCCGACATGATGCGCAACCCCCACGGACTGGCCATGCAGCGGTCTGCCAAAAAGCTGGGCGAAGACCCCAAAGCGGAATCGTGCACCAGCCTGGTTGTTAATTGCGAACTGCTTTTCGGTTTGGCGCAACGGCCAAGTCCCAGACTCTCAGCTGCCTATGACCGCGTCATGGCCACCCTTGAGACGCTTCCCCTCGGCCCGGAGCTGGCACCCGTCTATGCCGGGTTGCGCTGCCACATGGAGTCACATGGACTGATGATGGGGCCCAACGACCTGCTGATCGCCGCCCACGCATTGACGGTCAACGCCACGCTGGTCAGTGCCGATGCGGCGTTTGCCGGTGTGCCGGGCTTGCAGGTCGAAAATTGGCTTGCAGATGGAAGCAATCCGAATGTCTAACACTTTGTGTTATAAACACGCACCAATTGGCGCAACGTGAGAGTTTTCAAAAATGCATGGTTTGCCCGATTTGCCCGCAAAGAGCGCATTGCTGACAAGGCGCTTCACGAAGCCATTCACAGGGCGTAGCTTGGGCTGATAGACGCTGACCTAGGCGGTGGACTCATCAAGCAGCGGATTCCAAGGCCAGGGCAGGGAAAATCCGGCGGCTATCGCAGCATGGTGTTGTTCCGCAGGGGCGAACGGGCTTTCT
This sequence comes from Polaromonas sp., assembly GCA_043766985.1. Classification (GTDB taxonomy): domain Bacteria; phylum Pseudomonadota; class Gammaproteobacteria; order Burkholderiales; family Burkholderiaceae_C; genus JAAFIP01. Next base: position 1,703 of record JAYUHM010000259.1, on the reverse strand, counting down.
TTGTTTTTGGATTCGCTAAAAGAAACATGGACAACGTTGAAGACGATGAAATCGAATATTTCAAGAAAATGGCCCGCGAGGTGCTTGCCTTGAACGATGAGCAACTGGCGTTGCTCATTGTCAAAGGCCTGTTTGAAGAGGTGAAAACATGAGCAAGAGTGCAAAATCCCCGACCCAAAAATACCGTAGCGATGCGTTTGCCGCCATTCATGAAACTATCGAGGGGCTGCATGAAATAGGCGCCGTCAGCAAACAGACCATGCGGGAGTTTGACGCGGCCTGCCTGACGCCCGTTGAAACCTTGACCCCTGAGCAGATCAAGCTGCTTCGCGAGCGGGAGCACATCTCGCAACCCGTTTTCGCGCGGTACTTGAATGTGTCCAGAAATCTGGTTTCTGATTGGGAGCGCGGCGTCAAAAAACCCGGTGGCCCAGCGCTAAGGCTGTTGACCGTGGTGCGAAAAAAGGGATTGGTGGCAATTGCATGAGCGCTGCCAACGACCTGCTGCAAAGCCTGGAACACTTAAGCGCGCCGCAACTGCGCCGCCTGCTCACAGAGCATTTGACCAAGCAAAAACTCGGGCTGTATTGGGAGAGCAGCGCGATTGAGCGCGACGCGGCGCTGAACGCCAACATCGTGCTGCCGCGCCTAGTTGAAGAACATTCCTACGGACTCGAAGCACTGGCCGGACCGGGCACGGCTAACCTGATCATCGAAGGCGACAACTTCGATTCTCTGCGCCTGCTCAAAAGCACCCACGCCGGCAAAATCCGCGTCATCTATATCGACCCGCCCTACAACACCGGCAACAAAGACTGGGTTTACAACGACCGCTACGTCGGCCAAAACGACCGCTGGCGGCACAGCCAGTGGCTGGAGTTTTTGTACCAACGCCTCAGCTTGGCCAAAGACCTGCTCACGCAAGACGGTGTGATCATGGTCAGCATCAACGACGAGAACCGCGCGCGTCTGGAGATGTTGATGGACGAGGTGTTTCCGGGAAGGCGCGTGGGCAGCCTGGTGTGGCGCACCAAGGACACCGGCAACGACTTGAGCCAGCGCTTTAGCCACGTGCACGAACACGTGCTGGTGTACGCCAACGCCGGTTTCAAGTTCAACGGCCGCGCCACCAACCGCAGCAAGTTTCGCAACCCCGACAACGATGGGCGTGGCGACTGGTCGCCGCAGCCACTGACGAAGGCACACACCTTCACCGAGCGAAAAAACACGTACTACCCGATTCAAAACCCCGAGACAGGCAATTGGTACCCATGCGATCCGGACAGTACGTGGCGATTTGCCTCCGAGATAGAGATCCGTCAGCGCTTGAACGGTGATGAAGCAGCAATTCAGGCGGCTCTGGACGGCTTGCGTAGCGACACCATCGAGGCGCTAATTGACAAGAAACTGATTTACTTCCCGCCTTGCAAGCCCGAGGACGCAATGCTGTTTGAAACCCGTGCCGCCTTAAGTGCAGCCATTGCGGCGGGCACTGGGCCGATGTTGCCTAAAAAGAAAACGCCGTTGTTGCGCGAAGAGCTGCCCGACATTGACTTCTGGGTAGGCAAACCGATTGCGCCTGGCCGCCCATCGCGCAAAGAGTTGTGGACTGCCAAGCCCGAAGCCGAACGGCTGGCCCCTTTGAGCAGCTGGATTGCGGGCCAAAACGAAGACGTGGTGGCACTGGAGGATGAAAATGGTGA
>JAYUHM010000258.1:0-8012 GCA_043766985.1 Polaromonas sp. | reverse complement strand
GTTAACCATGTGCTTGTTCAGCGCGCCTTTGTGACCAAAGGACACATTGCCGTCAACCAAAGCAAACAAGGTGTGGTCTTTGCCCATGCCCACGTTGTCGCCAGCGTGAAACTTGGTGCCACGTTGGCGCACGATGATCGCGCCAGCGGTGATGAGTTCACCACCGAAAGCTTTCACACCGAGCATCTTGGGGTTTGAATCCCGGCCGTTTCGCGTAGAGCCGCCGCCTTTTTTCTGTGCCATTTCAAAGCTCCAAAAAAATTATTTACGAACGCCACCGACGAGCTCGTCGGTAAGCTTTTTGAACTCGTCCATCTTGCCATCACGCAGCAGCGCGGCTTGTTCAGCCCACGTTGCAACGCTTGCCAAGCTGAAACGCCCGCCCGACGCCTTGAGCATCGCCGTCAGGTCATCGACCGTGGCGGTAGCTACTTGCGCAAAGGTGGTCACGCCATTGTCGATCAGCACCTGGGCCATCTTGGGGCCAATGCCTTCGATGATTTCCAGATCGTCTTGACCGGCAACAGGGCTTGCTTTGGCAGCCTTGGGAGCAGCGATAACCGCAGCAGCTTCGGCTTTGAAAACACCACCCTTGCCGTCAGCGATTTCCGCAATGAACAGCTCGGTGAAGTTTTGGCGATGGCCTTGGCGCTTTTGGTAGTGCTTACGGCGACGCATTTTGAAAATGCGCACTTTGTCACCACGACCATGTGCCACGATGGTGGCTTTGATTGCTGCGCCGGGGACCAAAGGTGCGCCAATCAAAAGATCAGCGCCGTTACCGACTGCTAAAATTTGATCCAACACAATCTCTTGGCCTACGTCCGCAGCGATCTGTTCTACTTTAAATTTTTGACCAGCAGCAACTTTATATTGTTTGCCACCAGTTTTTACGACCGCGTACATAAGAACCTCTTAGAGTAATTGTCTAATTGAGTGACTGCGGACGAATTTCCACAGAGCCTTAAATTATAGCATGGTCAGTACTCACTGACAAGCCAAGGGTCTGGCAGGCGGCTGCACCCCGCACGACAACCCAGCCTTCCTATAATCAGGCGGGCATACAGCACTGCTTTACGACTAAATCACCTTGTCAGCCACCTCCACTACCACCTCTGCCGCCTTGCAACTCGTCGCCAATGACATGGCCGAGGTCGACAAAGTGATCGCCACACGCCTTGACTCGGGCGTGCCCTTGGTGGGTCAAGTCTCGCGTTACATAATTTCCGCTGGGGGTAAGCGGCTGCGGCCCGCACTGCTGCTCATGATGTGCGGCGCCTTGGGCTATACGCAGCCGCAACGCTTTAACTTGGCTGCGGTAGTGGAGTTTATCCACACCGCCACCCTGCTGCACGACGATGTGGTGGACGATTCGACCTTGCGCAGAGGCAGGTCAACGGCCAACGAGGTTTTTGGCAATCCAGCCAGTGTGCTGGTGGGTGATTTTCTATACTCCCGCGCCTTCCAGATGATGGTTGATAGCGGCCAGATGCGTGTAATGGAGATTCTGGCGCAGGCAACCAATGTGATTGCCGAGGGCGAAGTGCTCCAGCTCATGAACATGCATGACGCCTCGCTCGACGAAGCAGGCTACTTGCGCGTCATTCGCTCCAAAACGGCCAAACTATTCGAAGCCAGCGCGCGTTTGGCGGCCGTGTTGGCCGACGGCGACGCCGCTACCGAAACCGCCTGCGCGACGTACGGTCAAGCCCTGGGCACCGCTTTTCAAGTCATTGATGATGTACTGGACTACGACGGTGATGCCGCAGAAATGGGCAAAAACTTGGGGGATGACCTGCGAGAAGGCAAAGCCACGCTGCCTCTCATCATAGCCATGCAGCGCGCCGCACCGCCTGATGCTCAGCTGGTAAGACAAGCCATTGAGACGGGCGGTATAGACCAGCTAAACGCAGTGATGCGCATTGTGCGCAGTACCGGTAGCCTGGAAGCCACCCGCCACGCGGCCGCCATGGAGGCCCAGCGTGCGATTGACGCCCTAGCGTTGTTGCCAAACAACCAATTTAAGCACGCTTTGCTAGAATTGGCAGCACAGCTATTGGGCCGCCGGGTCTGACCCATTTTGCCCGTGGCGGTCTCACTGTCGGGGTGTAGCTTAGCCCGGTAGAGCGCTACGTTCGGGACGTAGAGGCCGGAGGTTCGAATCCTCTCACCCCGACCAAAGCCATACTTGGCCGACTCGACCAGTTTACAGGCGTGCTTCTATCGGCGATGATGCGCTCTTGCTGTATCCTTAGCCCGTTACTCACTGCTTCACTCAGACACATATTGCATGGCCGCCGTAGATTCCCCCGCCAACCCCACCTCGACGCAAACCCCGTTGATAGCACTGCCCGGGCTCGGCCGTGCATTGGTCATGGCCGGCAAGCTGGGGCAAAAGGCTGCCGAGGACATCTACAAAAAGTCCCAAGCCAGCCGCACCAGCTTTATTGCCGAACTGACCGGATCAGGCACCGTATCTGCCAGCGATTTGGCGCACACCATGTCCGTTGCGTTTGCCGCGCCCTTATTGGACTTGGACGCTGTGGACCCGCAGCGCCTGCCTAAAGGCCTGCTAGACCCTAAGCTATGCCAGAGCTTGCGGGTCGTTGTACTGAGCAAACGCAACAACCGCCTGATCGTAGCCACGGCTGATCCATCCGATCAAGTGGGCGCTGAGAAAATCAAGTTTTCTACCCAAATGGGCACGGATTGGGTGATTGCCGAGTACGACAAGCTGTCCAAGCTGGTAGATGCCACCACGGTAACTACCAATGAGGCGATGGACAGCATCATGAGTGGTGACTTCGAGTTTGACGAGTCCACCATGGAGTTGTCTACTGGCGAAGAGGCCGAGACCGAGGGCACGGAAGTCGAAGACGCCCCCGTCGTCAAGTTTTTGCAAAAAATGCTGATCGATGCGTTCAATATGCGGGCATCTGATTTGCACTTTGAGCCTTATGAGCACACCTACCGCGTGCGTTTTCGAATCGACGGCGAATTGCGTGAGATTGCCGCACCACCGGTTGTTATCAAAGAAAAGTTAGCGTCCCGCATCAAGGTGATATCCAAAATGGATATTTCCGAGAAGCGCGTGCCACAAGATGGTCGCATGAAGATGAAGATGGGCCGCGACCGGATGATTGATTTCCGGGTCAGTACCTTGCCCACCATGTTCGGCGAGAAAATAGTTATTCGTATTTTGGACCCCTCCAGCGCCAAGCTGGGCATCGATGCGCTGGGGTACGAAAAGGAAGAAAAAGACCGTTTGCTGGCCGCCGTAGAGCGACCCTACGGCATGGTGCTGGTCACAGGGCCCACGGGCTCTGGTAAAACCGTGTCGCTTTACACCTGCCTGAACCTGTTGAACAAACCGGGGGTCAATATTTCAACGGCTGAAGATCCGTGCGAGATTAACTTGCCAGGCGTCAACCAGGTGAACGTGAACGACAAAGCCGGTTTAACCTTCTCGGTTGCCCTGAAATCTTTCTTGCGCCAAGATCCTGACGTCATCATGGTGGGTGAGATTCGGGATTTGGAAACAGCTGACATTGCCATCAAAGCCGCTCAAACGGGCCATATGGTGCTGAGCACCCTGCACACCAACGACGCCCCCACCACGTTAACGCGCATGCGCAATATGGGTATTGCGCCGTTTAACATCGCCTCCAGCGTCATTTTGATTACGGCGCAGCGCTTGGCGCGCAAACTGTGCCCGAATTGCAAGAAGCCTGTCGACATTCCTTACGAGAACTTGATTACTGCGGGCTTCAAAGAAGAAGAAGTTGACGGCAGCTGGACACCTTACAAGCCGGTAGGCTGCTCCATGTGCAACAACGGCTACAAAGGTCGGGTTGGTATCTACCAGGTGATGCCCATCTCCGAAGATATGCAGCGCCTTATCCTGGCCGATGCCAGTGCGCTCGAAATTGCAAAGCTGTCTGAGCAGGAGGGTGTTCGCAGCCTGCGCCAATCGGGCCTGAGCAAGGTCAAAATGGGCGTTACTTCGCTGGAAGAAGTATTGGCTTGTACAAACCAGTAATCAGATGAACGGTAAAAATGCGTTTAACCACGAATAGCAACGTACTACGGGAACAGCATGGCAACTAAAAAAGCGGACGTAAAAGACTTTGTCTTTGAGTGGGAAGGCAAAGACCGCAACGGCAAGGTAGTGCGTGGTGAACAGCGCGCAGTCGGCGAAAACCAAGTGCAGGCTGCACTGCGCCGTCAGGGCGTGTTGGCCACCAAGATCAAAAAGCGCCGCACGCAGTCAGGCAAATCCATCAAGCCTAAGGATATTTCCATATTCACGCGCCAGTTGGCCACCATGATGAAAGCGGGCGTACCGCTACTGCAGTCGTTTGATATTGTCGGCCGCGGCAATGCCAACCCTAGCGTATCCAAACTGCTCAATGAGGTTCGGCTCGACGTAGAAACGGGCACCTCGCTGTCCTCAGCATTTCGCAAGCATCCCAAGTACTTTGACAACTTGTACTGTAACTTGGTCGAGGCCGGCGAGGCCGCCGGTATTTTGGAAGCGCTGCTAGACCGTTTAGCGGTCTACATGGAGAAAACCGAGGCCATCAAGTCCAAAATCAAATCTGCGCTGATGTACCCAGCTTCTGTTGTTGTTGTGGCGTTTGTGGTGGTGGTGGTGATCATGATTTTCGTGATCCCGGCGTTCAAGCAGGTGTTCAGCTCCTTCGGTGCCGACTTGCCCGCGCCGACACAGTTTGTGATTAACATGAGCGAGTTTTTCGTCAAATGGTGGTGGCTGATTTTCGGGGGCATGGGTTTTGGTGGCTACTTTTTCATGCAAGCTTGGAAGCGCAACGAAAAGATGCAAAAGTTCATGGACCGCGCATTGCTCAAAGTGCCCGTATTTGGCGCTTTGATTGAGAAATCCTGTATTGCCCGCTGGACGCGTACCTTGGCAACCATGTTCGCCGCGGGCGTTCCCCTGGTCGAAGCGCTGGACTCCGTGGGCGGCGCCTCCGGTAACTCCAAGTACGCAGATGCCACGGTAAAAATTCAGCAGGAGGTGTCAACCGGTACATCGCTTACCTCAGCCATGACCAACGTCAACCTGTTTCCGTCGATGGTGATACAGATGACCGCTATCGGCGAAGAGTCAGGTTCGATTGACCACATGCTCGGTAAGGCGGCTGACTTTTATGAGGCAGAAGTAGACGACATGGTGGCAGGTTTGTCCAGCCTGATGGAGCCCATCATCATCGTATTCCTGGGCACCATCATCGGCGGCATTGTGGTGGCTATGTACCTGCCCATCTTCAAGCTCGGACAGGTGGTTTGATGCTGGGTTCGGTATGGGCAGACGCCGCACTGATCGGTGTCCTGGGCTTGTTGGTAGGCAGTTTTTTGAACGTGGTCATACATCGGTTGCCCAAAATGCTGCAAGCCCAATGGGCTGCTGAGTGCGCTGAACTCACTGACCAAGCGCCGCCCGCGCAAGAAAAACTCAACCTTCTTGTACCCCGTTCACGCTGCCCCAAATGCGGCCATGTGATTCGTTGGTACGAGAACATTCCCGTTGTAAGCTATTTGGCCCTGCGCGGAAAATGCTCCGCATGTGGCGCTGGTATTGGCCTGCGTTACCCTGCGGTGGAGCTGGTAACAGGCGCTTTGTTTTTGTTTTGTGCCGTGCGATGGGGCTGGAGCGCCAACACGGCCGCATGGTGCATTTTTTGCGCTGTGATAGTGGCTTTGGCCAGCATCGACTGGGACACGACTTTGTTGCCCGACGACATGACCTTACCCTTATTGTGGCTTGGCTTGATAGTGGCTGCGCTGCGCTGGAATCCTTTGGTAATTAACCTATCTGATGCGTTGTGGGGAGCCGTCGCAGGATATATGTCGCTTTGGCTTGTGTACTGGGCGTTTAAACTGGTCACCGGTGAGTCATCCAAGGATTGCCAATTCTGGCAAATCGAATGGTGGATACATCGCGCTGACACCGGCAAGGAAGGTATGGGTTACGGTGACTTTAAGCTGTTTGCCGCTTTAGGCGCTTGGTTTGGTTGGCAAGCCTTGGTGCCCATTATTTTGATGTCCTCGGTGATCGGCGCTATCGTCGGCATCGCCATGAAGTTCTCCAGTGGTTTACGTGAAGGCGGCTACATTCCGTTTGGCCCCTTCTTGGCGGGCGCAGGCCTCACGGCACTGTTGTTTGGACCGCAGGCCATTTTGCGCGTAGTCGGTTTGTAATAGTGTGCATAAAGTACTGCCGGCCGTCGTTGCCTTGCTGCAAGCGCGGTTAAAGTTGCGGCCATGACCCTACGATTGGGCTTAACTGGCGGAATAGGCAGCGGGAAAAGCACCGTGGCGGTCATGCTTGCGCGCTCAGGCGCCGATGTGATTGACGCTGATGCGGTGTCGCGCCAAACCACTGCTGCGGGTGGCGTTGCCATGCCGGCCATCGCGGACGTATTTGGCGCCTGGTTTATGGCAGCTGATGGCGGCTTGGATCGCGAGGCGATGCGGCAGCACATTTTCAGCACGCCAGCCGCCAAATTGCAACTAGAAGCGATTATTCATCCTCTGGTGGGCCAAGAAATCAAGCGATTGGAGCAAATGGCTGTTGCCTCTGGCAGCCAGCTGATAGTTTTTGACATCCCTTTGCTGGTCGAATCCACGCGCTGGCGACCCCAACTCGACTTGGTCTTGGTGGTGGACTGTGACCCCGAAACACAAATTCAGCGCGTCATGCAGCGCAGTGGCTGGCCTCGCGCTCAAGTGCAGCAGGCCATTGCAGCCCAGGCGGACCGAACGCTGCGTTTGGCAGCGGCCGACATGGTGATCTTCAACCAGGGTTTGGATATTCAGGCCCTTGAGCAGCAAGTGCAAGAGTGCATACGCCAAATCGGCTTGTCTTCGGGCTATGATGGCGCCTGACGGAAGTACCCAACGTGATTGTTTACGAATACCCTTTTAACGAACGCGCGCGCACTTATCTGCGGCTTGAGCATCTGTTTGAGCGCTTGGGCATCTTGCTGGCGCGCGAGTCGGCGCTTGACCACCATTTTGCGTTCGTCACCATCTTTGAAATCATCGAAGTAGGCGCTCGCTCGGATCTCAAGTCAGAAATCCTCAAAGACCTGGAAAAGCACAAACAGCAGTTCAATAGCTACCGTGGCAACCCCGCCATTGCCGAGGCAGCACTGGACGACGTGATTGGGCAGCTTGAGCACGCATTCGCGGGCCTAAACGGCCAGTCGGGCAAAGTAGGCACGGCGCTAAACGACAACGAGTGGGTGGTCAGCGTGCGCAGCCGCATTGGCATCCCCGCTGGAACCTGCGAGTTTGACCTGCCTGCCTATTTCCATTGGCAGCACCTTAGCCCCGAGCAACGCCGGGCCGATTTAACCCGCTGGGCCAGCACCCTGTGGCCGTTGGCGCAAAGTGTGAGTTTGCTGCTCAAGCTGCTGCGCGACTCAGGCTCGGCCCAAAAGGTTATGGCCACCAGCGGGCAATACCAGCAGACCTTGCCGCAAGGCCGTAGTTTTCAGCTGCTGCGTCTGCGTATTGACCCCGCCCAGGGCCTCATTCCAGAAATTAGCGGCAACCGCTTGATGGTGTCGGTACGCTTGCTGCGCGAAGCGGGTATCGACAAACTGCCGCTGACCAGCAATGAAGACGCCAGCTTTGAGCTCACCTTGTGCGCTTAAACGGGCCAGCCAACATGCGCACGCCCTCGGCCAAACCAACGCCACCCATCGTAGCGTGCCCCAGTTGCAAAGGGGACAGCGTCTTTGCGCCCAGCAACAAGTGGCGCCCCTTTTGCTGCGAGCGCTGCAAAGACCATGACCTGGGCGCGTGGGCCAGCGAGTCGTTCCGCGTTCCCAGTGCAGTGCCACCACCCGATGAGCTGTTTGGCGACGCCAAGCTAGAAAACTTGCATTAATCCTATTTCCGGCAGTTGAAAGGCCATAAACCGTCTGCAAGCTAGACTACAAGCCAATTTCAACGGATTTGCGAGGGTCACCAAATGGGTGAAG
>JAYUHM010000257.1:0-20949 GCA_043766985.1 Polaromonas sp. | reverse complement strand
TAAAAAACAACCCCAAGAGCACGTCGTGAAAGGGCCGAATATCGGTTTCTACTTGGTGCTTATATTCCGTCTCTGAGATCAGCATGCCCGCGATAAACGCCCCCAGTGCCAAGCTCAAGCCCGCCTCCTCGGTCAGCCAGGCCAGCCCCAGCGTGATTAGCAGCAGGTTCAAAATAAACAGCTCATCACTTTTGCGCCGTGCCACCAAGGTGAGCCACCAGCGCATCACCCGCTGACCACCAGTGAGCAAAATGGCGATCAAAAACGTAGCTTTGAGCGCCGCAATGCCCAAGGCCATAGCCAGCTTTTCGGGCGATGCGCCCAAGGCCGGTATCAGCACCAGCAGCGGCACCACGGCCAAGTCTTGGAACAGCAGCACACCCATCACGCGTTTGCCGTGCTCGCTGTCCATCTCAAGCCGCTCTACCATCAGCTTGACGACAATCGCGGTACTGCTCATAGACAGCGCCCCGCCCAGCGCCAGCGCGCTTTGCCACGGCATGTGCCAGTATTGCTGCGCCATGGTGGCTAAAAACATAGATCCGCCAGTGGCCAGCACCACAGTCAAAACTACCTGCAACAGCCCCAGGCCGAACACATGCTTGCGCATCGCCCGCAGCTTGGACAGGTTGAACTCCAGTCCAATCACAAACATCAAAAACACCACGCCAAACTCGCCCAAATAGCGCACGCTGGCCGAATTTTGTGCCAGTGCCAGTGCGTTAGGGCCTATCACCACGCCCACCGCCAGATAGCCCAGCATGGGCGGCAGCTTGAGCGACCGGCACGCCACCACGCCCAGCACAGCGGCCAGCAGATATAAGAGGGTGAGTTCCAGCGAAGTCATGCGGCGATACTAGCATTGGCCAAGCGCCGCTTGGGCGCGGTGCTGCAGCGCACCAAAGAAACCCGCCTCAGCTGCGGGCAAAGCACCTAAAATCACCCCAACGACTCGAGGAGAAGAGACATGCGTATTTTGATTGCCGAAGACGACCAGGTGCTGGCCGATGGCCTGTTGCGCACGCTGCGCAGCTCAGGCGCCGCCGTAGACCACGTAACCGACGGCGCGCAGGCCGAGTCGGCGCTGTTGACCAATACCGAGCTGGATCTGCTGATTTTGGACTTGGGTTTGCCCAAAATGCATGGCCTGGAAGTGCTTAAGCGCTTGCGCAGCCGCGGCTCTACCCTGCCAGTGCTGATTTTGACCGCCGCCGACAGCATCGACGAGCGCGTCAAGGGCTTGGACCTGGGCGCTGACGACTACATGGCCAAGCCCTTTAGCCTGCAAGAGCTGGAAGCCCGCGTGCGTGCCCTCACGCGGCGCAGCGCAGGCAGCGCCACCACCCTCATCAAACACGGCCCGCTGCACTACGACCAAGCCGGCCGGGTGGCCACCATCGACGGCAAGATGATCGACCTGTCGGCCCGCGAGCTGGGCCTGCTGGAGGTGCTGCTGGTGCGCTCGGGCCGCTTGGTCAGCAAAGACCAACTGGTGGAGCGCCTGTGCGAGTGGGGCGAAGAGGTGAGCAACAACGCCATTGAGGTGTACATCCACCGCCTGCGCAAAAAGATTGAAAAAGGCCCGATCCGGATTGCCACCGTGCGCGGGCTGGGCTATTGCCTGGAAAAGATCCCTGGATAAGTTAATGGCCCCCACGCTTGTCACTGCGTGTACTGCGCTGCCCCCCAAGGGGGCTCGCCTTGCTTGGGGCGGCCCGGCGCTGCGTCGGATGGCTCCCACGCTGGCTACCGCGTGAGCTGAGCGCGCACCGTGAAACTCTTTCAGCGCGAGCAGCGCAGCTTGTTTGGCGAGATTCTGGACTGGATGCTGACGCCACTGCTACTGCTGTGGCCCATCAGTTTGGTGCTGACGTGGCTGGTGGCGCAGGGCATTGCCAGCAAGCCGTTTGACCGGGCGCTGGCGTTTAACGCGCAGGCGCTGGCGCAACTGGTGAGTGTGCAAAACAACCGCGCCCAGTTCAACCTGCCCGCGCCAGCCCGCGAGATACTGCGCGCCGACGATTCTGACCTGGTGTACTACCAAGTGCTGGGCCTGAAGGGCGAGTTTTTGAGTGGCGAAAAAGACATGCCACTGCCCGCGGACGACGACAAGGTAGAACTGGGCAAGGTCAAGCTGCGGGACGATGAAATGCGCGGCCTGGATGTGCGTATTGCCTACGTGTATGTGAGCACCGCCGACGCGCCAGACGGCGGCGGCGCACTCACCCCCGCGCAACTGCTGGCGCAACCCAAACCCGTGCTGGTGCAAGTGGCCGAAACCCTGGAAAAGCGCTCCACGCTGGCCACCGAGATTGTCAAAGGCGTGATGCTGCCGCAGTTTGTGATCTTCCCGCTGGCCGTGTTTTTGGTATGGCTGGCCCTGGTACGCGGCATTCGCCCCTTGAGCGAGCTGGAGGACCGCATTCGTGCCCGCAAGCCCGACGACTTGAGCCCCATCGACGATAAAACTGTACCGTTCGAGGTGGTGCCCTTGGTGTCCTCGGTGAACGATTTGTTGGCGCGGCAAAAGCTGTCGATTGCCGCGCAAAAGCGCTTTTTGGCTGACGCCGCACACCAGCTAAAAACGCCTTTGGCGGGCCTGCGCATGCAAGCCGAGCTGGCGCTGCGCCAAGGCACCAGCGAGGACGACTTAAAGCAGTCGCTCAAGCAGGTCAGCCGCTCCAGCATTCGCGCTACGCACACTGTGAACCAGCTCTTGGCGCTGGCCCGTGCCGAGGCCAGTGGCCAAACCGTGCCGATGCAAGCCTGCGATCTGGTACGCCTGACGGTGGAGGTGGTGCAAGACTGCCTGCCACGGGCGATGGAAAAGCGCATTGACCTGGGTTATGAGGGCGTGCAAAGTGGCGCTGACGACGCCCGGACCGAGCACAACGCCACCATACTGGGCAACCCCACCCTCATCAAAGAGATGGTGCGCAACCTGATCGACAACGCCATCAACTACACCACCTCCACCGATGCGCGCCCCGGCGTGGTGACCGCGCGCGTGCTGGCCGACCCGTTTGGCAGTGTGGTGGTGCTGCAGGTGGAAGACAACGGGCCAGGTATTGCGCCCTCCGAGCGCGACCTGGTGCTGCAACCCTTCTACCGTACCTTGGGCCAGGAGGCCGATGGCTCGGGCTTGGGCCTGGCCATCGTGGCCGAGATTGCGCAGCAGCACCATGCCAGCCTGTCAATAGACGACACCACGCCCCGCGCCGCGCCGCCGGGTGCGCGCTTTACGCTGCGCTTTGATAAGTCACTGCAAACGCCGCCCTAGCCCGAATCGCCGAATCGCCGAATCGCCCATCGAATGGCCAACGTCGTCGTGGCCTAGGCGTGCGGCTGGTACAGGTTTAACACCAAGCGCTCGCGCTCTATCACCCGCGCTATGGCGGGCACACCGGCCAGTTTTTGCACATGGGCCCACGCCGCAGCAAAGCCGGTGGGGTCAATGCCGGCTATACCGCCCCAGCGCAGCAGCGTCACCGCATAGGCGTCGAGTGGGCCGAGGGTATCGCCGGCCAAGTAGGCCTGGCCCTGGGCTTGGGCCGCTGCCGCCAACGTGTCAATGTCGGCCAGCTGCTGGGCAAACAGGCTGGTGTTGTAGCTTTTCAAATCGGCGTGGATGGCGGCGTTGTCGGTAAATTTCTGCGGCATAAAAATATGCGTGAAGGTGGGGTGCACCGTGTTGTTCATCCACGCCAGCGTTTGCAGCGCCCGCGCTTTGGCCAGCGGCTGGCTGGGCAGGTAGTGCATGTGCGGATATTGGTCGTTGATATAGCTGATGATGGCGAGGATTTGCGTGATCGTCTGGCCGCTGTCCACCAGCACGGGCACCTGGCCCCGCGGGTTAATGGCCTTATAGGCCTCGCCGTGCTGCTCGCCTTTGTGCAGCTTGACCAGCACGGGCTCAAACGGGGCGCCAGCGGCTTCCAGCAACACATGCGGTACAAACGAGCAGGCGCCCGGTGCAAAATACAATTGGGTGGTCATAAGGGTGCTCCAAACGTGGTAGACCCCATTTTATAAGCCTTTTCGGCCTCTAGCCCAACCAACAATAGCACAAGCAGCTATGAAATCAGTAGTAACAAATGCCACCTGCCCTTGTCGTGCGCAAGACAATGCCCCGCTGCCCTATGCACAGTGCTGCCAGCCATGGCACCTGGGCTTGGCCCAGGGGGTGCACGCCAGCACGCCCGAGCAGCTGATGCGCTCGCGCTACAGCGCCTACGCACTGGCCACGCACAACAACCCGCAAGGCCACGCCATGCTGGACTATTTGCACGCTACCTGGCATACCAGCACCGCGCCCGGTGATCTGGAGCTGTCGCCCACGCAGTGGATTGGCTTGACGGTGCTGCATGCACAAGCGTCTGGCGACGCTGGCGTGGTGGAGTTTGAAGCGCGCTACAAGCTGGACGGCCAAGCCCACAGCCTGCACGAGGTCAGCCGCTTTACCCGCGATGACAGCGCCAGCCCGTGGCTGTATATCGACGGGCAGGTCAGCGAGGGCTAGGCGGTGGTACGGAAACATGCGCACTTTGGCGCGGGTGTCCGCCATGTTCATCAGCGGGTTGTTGACGCTTACAAAAACCACCCTGATGGCGGTAGCTCAGGTCTCTTGCGCCCGCTCTGCGTAGCGATTGAATCGCCAGGCAGAATTCTCCTGGGTGATGCGCCGCCAGACCAGGCGTTTGGCCGCCGGGGAGAGCGCGGGCCAATGCTGCACTTCGCCAAAGGTGCGGCCACAGCCCTTGCAAAAATCGTCGCCCTGGCTGGTGGAGCAAATGGCGATACAGGGGGTGTCGGGCGTGCTCTCATACCACGCAAGCCAGGCGGCATAGGCCTTGCGCGGCATGCTGCGCTCGTCGGCACTGTCTTGGTGGTAGAACACCAGCAGCGCATACACCTCGGCCAGCGCCCGCAGCTCGGGGGCCAGCGTAATGCCGTCGGGCGAAGGCGCGCGCGCGCGCCAATAGTTGATAGCCGCCTCGATGTCGGTGATGTGGATACCCGCGCTGGGCACGGGAGTGCCTGCAGGGTCGGCGAGGAGGGCGGGGTTTATAGCTGACATGGGGAGCGGATGATACCGCGCCGCAGGCCTGTCAGTCTGGGCAACGCCAGATAGACACACCATTTGCTATTCAACCCTACGCTGCCGGGGGCCATTGTGTTTACTATTTGTCAAAATGACCAATTTGAATTTAAATCAAAGAACGAAGGGGAGTAGCTCCCGCTTTGTGCTGCGTCAGGAGGTGTTTGCTATAACCAGCAAGTACTGTGGCACGAAATATCAGCGCGTCGTCAATACGAAGTCATAACATCTTCCGGCGCGTTGGGCACACACTGCATATATAACTTGCTGAGCCAGACCTTCGATTAGCACCTTTGGGGATACCCGTTGGCTGCTGGATCGAAGTGCGTGTGCTCAAGCAACAGACCTACGGGTCTTTGCGCATCCCACCAGAACCACAGCTCCACGGTCATCCGCAAGGGATCAGATCGACGTGTTCCAACACACAACGGAGCTTTATATATGGAACTGTTTTCTACGCCTTGGTGGTCGGCTTTATTGGCCATCATTTTGATTGACTTGGTACTGGCGGGCGACAACGCTATCGTCATCGCGCTGGCAGCGCGCAGCCTGCCGCAACACTTGCAGAAAAAAGCCATTATCTGGGGCACGGTGGGGGCTATCGTGGTGCGCTCAGCCATGACTTTGGTGGTGGTGTGGTTACTCAAAATCCCCGGCCTCATGCTGGTGGGCGGTTTGGGTCTGCTGTGGATTGCCTACAAACTATTAGCCGACCAGGGCGGTGAGCAGCATGACGGGCCCGTGGCCAGTACCTTTTGGGGTGCCATGAAAACCATTGTGGTGGCCGACGCATTGATGGGCATTGACAACGTGCTGGGTGTAGCGGGAGCCGCGCACGGCGCAATGGACTTGGTCATTATTGGTTTGCTGATCAGCGTGCCTATCGTGGTGTTTGGATCCACATTGGTGCTTAAACTGGTGGAGCGATTCCCCATCATCATCCAATTGGGCGCTGCCGTGTTGGCCTTTACCGCAGCCAAAATGGTCATCAGCGAGCCGCTGCTGGACGCTGTATTTGATCCGCCAGAGCTGGTACATACGGTAGCGCGTTGGGCCACCTATGCGCTGGCAGTGATCGGCGTGCTCGGCGCTGGCTACTGGGCGGCGCGCTCAGGCAAACCTGGCCGCGCGCTGGTTTGAGTAGCAACTTCATTCCCATTCATTTTTAAACATACTGGAGTACACCATGGACACAATGATTGTTTATCTGGACGACGCGGACTATGCCCAACACATGCTTGCACCTATGCTTCATCAAGACATCTCTACGCGCTGGGTCCTGGTCGCGTGCGCACCGCGCATGAGCCACCGCATCAGCAAATGGCTAAGCCACAGCGCCCGAGAAAACTGGCGCACCAAATGGTGCGAGAAATTGTTTGCACAGGTGATGCCCACCCTGGTGCAGCACAATAACTTGACGGGGCCGGCCGGCCAAGCTTTGGTGGAGTGCATGGTCGCTAAAGGGCCCCTGCCTGCGCTAACGCAAACGCTGCGCACACGCTTTGGTGCGGCCCATGTGGTGGACGCTCGCCGTCCCAAGTTTGGCGTGGCTTTGGATCCCGTCACCTCGGAGCAATCACGCGAAAAGCAAGGCTGGCAGATTCCGGGCGCGGTGGGCTCGCTCAGTGCTGTGCTGGTGCTGGCTAGCGACTGAGCATCGGTTTTAGCGTCAGCTTTTATCAAGCAGCGCCCGACGCTGCCTCCTTGTGGGGCAGCCTTGGGCGGTTGGTGCCTTGCAAGCTTTGGGGGCAGTGCTATGCTCTGCGCATGAAACTACTCATTAAATGGCTGCTCAGTGCCATGGCCTTGCTGGCTGTGGCGCATTTCTATTCTGGCGTTACGGTGCAAAGTTTCACAGCCGCTTTGATCGCCGCCTTTGTGATTGGTCTGCTCAACACGATTGTGCGGCCGATTTTGGTGGTGCTGACCTTGCCGGTGACCATCATTTCCCTGGGCCTGTTTCTGTTCGTCATCAACGCGCTGATGTTCTGGGCGGCGTCGAGTGTGTTGGATGGCTTTCAGGTACGCAACTTCACTGCGGCGCTGATCGGCTCGCTGCTTTACTCACTGGCTGGCATGGTGATCGAGGCGGCCTTGGAGCGTCTGTTTAAAAAAGCCTGAAGGGGTATCGCGGGTTGCGTACAGCCCCCGGGCAGCAGTTTTTACAATAAAAGCAGCCGTCAGCCCAATAGAGAATAGCACAAGCTGCTATTAAAATAGTAGTAACTGCAGTCAATTCAGCGCCTTTTCCGTCTGTAGTTCGCGCACCAAAACCTGCACTGCGCGGGTTCGCGAGTCGATGATCGACAGTTCAATGTGGTCGGTGCTGCTAGAGCGGCGCGCCAACTCCTGGCCCGCCTTTAAACGGTCTAAGGCGGCTGCATAGTCCAGCACGGCCACGCGGGCCTCGGCTTGGGCGCGGATCGCCCGCAGGCTCTGGTTTTGTGCCGTGTAGGCGGCGGCCAACGCATCCCAGGCGGTGGCGTCCAGCGGTCGGGCAGCCAGCCAGGTTTGCAGGTCACCCACCAAGCGCGCCAGCTCGTCGCCAGAGGGCGGCTGCATGGTGATGGTTTGCGCCCACAGCAGCAGCGCACTGCGCGATGGCAGATCCTTTGCGCCGCTGCCGGGAGTGTCCGCATACACGTAGGGCCGCAGTATGGCCTGCGCCGGCGCGTGTGTACCTTGAGCCATCATCAGCTGGGCCGCCATGAAGTCCACAACGGCCTTGGCTTGCGTGGTGG
Organism: Polaromonas sp.; assembly: GCA_043766985.1. Taxonomy (GTDB): domain Bacteria; phylum Pseudomonadota; class Gammaproteobacteria; order Burkholderiales; family Burkholderiaceae_C; genus JAAFIP01. The sequence continues at coordinate 13,110 of JAYUHM010000257.1, read as the reverse complement.
GCTCAGCCGCCGTTGTTTTATATATCTCCAGAGCGCGGCCGGCGCTCTCGGCCAAACTGCTGGCGGTGGTCAGGTCGCGCAGCTTCAGCGCCGCCAAGGCGCCGCCATACAACTGGCCGATAGCCTTTGCGCTGGCGTCGGGCGCCTTGGTCACTGCGGCTAGGCGCCGCGCCTGCGCCAGCTCGTTGCGCAGGCTGTCTACCGAGGGGTCAGCCAACAGCCGGGCCCTTGCGCTAACCATGGCGTGCTCAGCCGTTAGCACGCCAGCGCCAGAGGCCTTGGGCAATGGGGGCTTGGCCGCACTGGCGGGCCCGCCCAGTTGCATGCGCGCCTGCATGTCGCCAATCCGCTCGCTGGTGAGCGGGTGCGTGCGCAGATAGGGAAAGCTGCCGTTGTCGTTGATGCGGTTGGCCAGCGCCAGCTTGTCAAACATGCTGACAAAACCTTGCACATTGAACTGGGCGTCTTGTAGCACCTGGTAACCAATGCGGTCGGCCTCGCGCTCCATGTCGCGCGAAAAATTAAGCTGGTTCTGCACGCTGACGGCTTGGCTGCCTGTAATCACCGCATTGGCCACATCGGCGTTCTTGCGGGCTGCCAACGCGCCCAGGATCATCGCCCCCAGCACCCAGGGCGCCTGCTGGCTTTGTTGCGTTGTCATGCGGGCAATGTGCCGCTGCGTCACGTGGGACAGCTCGTGCGCCAGCACCGAGGCCAGTTCGTCGCGGTTGCTGACAATGGCCACCAGCCCCAAATGCAGGCCCAGATAGCCGCCAGGCAAGGCAAACGCGTTAACGCTGCGGTCACGCGCCAACATCACCTCCCAGGCAAAACGCTCGGACAGCTCAGGCGTGATCTCGCCACGTGCGCGCGCCGCTTGCAGCAGCGGCTGCCAAATCCGCTGCACGTAGTCGCCGATCAGCGGGTCGTCCAGATAGTCCGGGTCACGGTAAATCTCGCGGGCTATGCGCTGCCCCAATTTACGCTCCGCCGCCACACTCATCTCTTGGCCATCGCCCAGCTGGGGCAAGTTGGTTTGCCCCACGCCGAACACGGGCATCAACAAAATTGCTACTAAAAATATAGCTGTTCGTGCTATGCTCTTGTGGGCTGACGGGGGTTTCTTCATCTAAAGTTGCTTTAGAAAGAGTCAATAGGCAAATAAGCCAGCGGCTGGGCGGTTTGGGCATCGACCAATACCGTCCAGAAGCTTTTGCGGCCTACCAACGGCACATATTTCAGGGCGGCTTCGGCGCGACCGGTTTGGGCAATGGCGGCATCAATCGCAGCTGCTTGCGCGGCGAAACGGGTTTTAAGTTGGCTGGCGGGTTTTGCTGCCGCAACAACCTCGGCCCGCGCTGCACTGTAGTCTTGCCACAGCTCTGGCCGCGCCGATAAATCCACGCCACCTAATGCTGCCATCGTAAAGTCGCCCTGCTCTTTGCCATCTTTAAACGCACGCAAAGACAAGGGCGTAGGCCCCATGACGGGTAGGCTGCGCAAAGCCGGCGGCGCTTTATCCAGCAGGCTCTCCTCTACCTCGATGGCGTGCACCACGCGAAAGCGGTCGTATTCAAACACCAAATGCACGGGGCGAGAGACGAACACCGTCCACAGCCCGTACCCCAGCGCCGCAAGCTGCAGGAGCACAATAATGAACAAGTCGCGTTTGAGTTCTTTCATCGGCTTTTTGCGGTTAAATACTGCAAACGTCAGCAACGGGCCCATCACCACATCTACCGCAACGACGATAAAAAACAGCTCTCGCCCGCCCGATATCTCACGGTACGGGTATGGGTACCATACGCCAAATACCAAAGCGGCGGCCAATGCGGCCACCAGTAGGCTCAGCGCAAAATGCGCGGCGCTGGCTTGCAGGCGGTCTTTCCAGGGGTTTCCAGTATTGAACATAGACGTATGATGATGGGTAAAGTTAAAGGTTTTGTAAAGCTATGGGTAACGCAACACACGACGCGCCAAACGGCGGGTTAACGCATTTTGACAAATCTGGGCACGCCCATATGGTGGATGTGGCCGACAAGCCAGCGACGCGACGCGTGGCCGTGGCCCAAGGCCGTATTGTGATGCAGGCCAGCACGCTGGCGCTGATCGCGTCTGGCAGCGCCAAAAAAGGTGACGTGCTGGGTATCGCGCGCATTGCAGGCATCCAGGCGGCCAAAAAAACCAGCGATTTGATACCGCTGTGCCACCCACTGGCCCTCACCCGCGTCGCGATTGAGTTTGCTGTTGCCCAGGCCGCTGACGTGCCGTCCGTCACCTGCACGGCCACGGCAGAAACCATCGGCCCGACCGGCGTGGAGATGGAAGCCCTGTGCGCTGCCAGCGTGGCCTTGCTGACCATTTACGACATGTGCAAAGCGGTGGACCGCGGCATGACGCTGCGCGAGGTGCGCTTGCTGGAAAAGCACGGCGGCAAGTCGGGCAGCTTTGTAGCGCCCGCCTAAGCTGGAAACACGCTAGCCCACAGGGTGGCGACCGCCGCACGCTCGGCGGCCAGCGCGCCAGCGTCTAGCTGGGTGGGGGCTTCGTTCAAGCGCGCCAAGTGCTGCGCCTGCCTGAGCGCGCGGTAGGCGTTGACCGCGTTGTGGCCCACCGTGGGCGCAAGCAGCCCCTCGGCCTCGGCGCGTTGCAGCAGCGCAATATTGCCCACGTTGTCGCGCAAGGCGGGCAGGGCACCGGCATGCGCCAGCACCAGGTACTGCACCGCAAATTCGATATCCACCATACCGCCCACGCTGTGCTTCACGTCAAATCGGTCCACTGGCACGCGGTGGGCGGCGCGTACTTTGTCGCGCATGGCCAAAATCTCGCTGGCCAGCGCGGCCTTGTCGCGCGGCGCACACAGCACGGCGTCCCGCACTGCATCAAACCGCTCATGCAAGGCGGCGCTGCCCAGCACGCAGCGCGCACGCGTCATGGCCTGGTGCTCCCACACCCAGGCCGTGTTGCTGCCGCGCTGGGTTTGGTAGTCGTCAAATGCGGTCATGGTGGTGACCAGCAAGCTGGCGCCGCCACTGGGCCGCAGCGCCGTGTCAATCTCGTACAAATCGCCTTCGGCTGTTTTGGCCGACAGCCACGCAATGAGTTTGCGTACCAGGGCGGCATACACCATCCCAGCCTGCTCATGCGCATCGTCATACACAAACACAATGTCCAAGTCGCTGCCGTAGCCCAGCTCCTTGCCGCCCAGCTTGCCGTAGCCGATGATGGCAAATTGCGATTGTTCGGCGTGGCGGTTTTTAAGCCGCTCCCAGCACCAGCGGGCGGTCGTTTTAAGCACTGTGTCGGCCAAGGCGCTCAGCTCGTCGGCTACCTGCTCCACGGTCGCGCGGCCTTCGACGTCACGCACCAGAATGCGAAATACTTCGGCATGTTGGGCGCGGCGCAGCAGCAGCATCAAGGCTTCATCGTCGTCTTGGCCCGAGGCGCGCAGGGCGTCGGCACGGCCTTGCAGCTCAGACTCGAACTGCGCTGCATCAAAATGCTCGTACAGCACCGCGTTGGTGGCCAGCTCGTCGACCACGCCGGGGTGTGTCATCAGGTAGCGGGCGGGCCAGCGCGCTGTACCCAGTACGCGCAGCAAGCGTTCGTGCACCTGTGGGCGCTCCAACAGCAGCGACAAGTAGCTCTCGCGGCGCAGTAGCGGCTCAATCCAGTCGGCAATGCGCAGCGCAGCGTCTTCGCTGACCTTGGATTGCGCCAGCCATTGGCCGGTGCGCTGCACCAGGCGCAGCAGGCGCTCGCGCGAAGCGTCGCTCAGCGCCAGTACGCGGGGGTGGTCACGCCACAAGGCCACACGCTCGCGAAAGCGCGCGGGCAGGCCTGCCAGTTGTTGATCCAGCGTCTCCGTGGCCGCAGCGGCACCGCAGCCTTTGCATGGCTGGCTGTTGCCCAGCAGACGGTCAAACTCGGTGGCAACCACCTCGCGATGGGAATTCAGAGCGGTTAAAAATGCACCGCAATCACCGTACCCCATACTGTGCGCCAGCCATCCCAGGTCAGCATCGTCGGTGGGCAAAATATGGGTTTGCTGGTCGTCCAGGTATTGAATGCGGTGCTCCAGGCGGCGCAAAAACGTGTACGCCTGGGCCAGCGCGGCGGCGGTGGTTTGCGGCATCAGCCCTGCCTTGGCCACCCGCTGCAAAGCGTCCAGGGTAGGGCGCGTGCGCAGCTCTGGAAACTGCCCGCCGCGCACCACTTGCAATAGCTGTACTGTGAACTCAATTTCACGAATGCCCCCGCGCGAGAGCTTGATGTCGTTAGCCCGCTCAGGGCGGCCAGCCGCGCGCCTGGTAGCGTGCTCGCGAATTTGCCGGTGCAGTATGCGCAGCGCGTCAAACACGTTGTAGTCGAGGTACTTGCGAAACACAAACGGCAGCACGACCTGGCGCAAGGCCACTGCCGAGTCCAGGGCACTGGCAGGGGCTACCACGCGGCTTTTGAGCCAGGCAAAGCGCTCCCACTCACGCCCTTGCGACACTAAATACGCTTCCAGTGCATCCAGCGAGATCGCGCTGGGGCCGGAGTTGCCGTTAGGCCGCAGCGCCAAATCGACCCTGAAAACAAAGCCGTGCTCGGTGGTGTCGGCCAACAGCGTGCTGATGCCGCGGACCATCTTGGCAAAGTACTCGTGGTTGCTGATGCGGCCACGCCCTAGTGCGTTACCCGTGGTATCACCGTCTTCGTCGTAGACATAAATCAGGTCAATATCACTGGACACGTTGAGCTCGCGCGCACCCAGCTTGCCCATGCCTACCACCCACATGGTGGCCCGATGGCCGGCGGGGGTCTGCGGCGCGCCGTGCACCTCATCCAGCGCTTGCTGCGTGTGCAGGTGCGCTACATCCAGCGCCAATTCGGCCAAAGTGGTCATGGCCAGTACCACCTCAGCCAGTTCGCAGTGCGCGTCGCAATCCCGCGTTATCAGGCGCTCCAGCACCAAGGCCCGGGTAACGCGCAGGGCAGCCGCGGTATCCAGGCCACCGCGCCCCAAACCGTCAAAACAGTCACGCAAAACAGCCAAAGTCAGCGCAGCGGGCGGCAAAAACGTTAAATAGTCGGCATAACGACGGCGCACGCGCTGGGCATATCGGGAGTAGTTCGAGCCGCTTTGGCTGTGAATAGGCTGGGTAGATGGCAACAAATGTTCCTCACTACACAAAACTTCACATTGTTGCGTCGAACGCAGCGGTGCGCCACGGGTCATAATTCCAACCATCTCCTGCACTATGTCTGAATTGTTATCTTCCTCCCCCGCGCCTGACGCACCGCTATTGCCGCTGCCCGAGCCGCCACTGCATTTGTCCTCGGCTCGCCTGCGTTGGCTAAGCCGCACCGTGGCAATGGTGTGGTGGTTCTTCTTGGCAGTTGCTTTGCTGTTTGCTTTGGCCTGGGGGGCACTGCATGCCTTGATTGTGCCGCGAATCGGAGATCTTCGCCCAACGCTGGAAAACCGCCTTACCCACGCCCTTGGCGTGCCCGTGCGCATCGGGGCCATTACGGGCCAGTCCAACAGCTTGTCGCCCTCGTTTGAAATGCAGAACGTGCGCCTGCTTGACAGCGCCGGGCACGACGCGCTGGTGCTTAAAAAAGTCACCGCAGCACTGTCGCCCCGCTCGCTGTTGAATTTTGGCTTCGACCAGTTGGTGATTGAGCAGCCGGAACTGGACATCCGGCGTACCGCCCAAGGAAAAATCTTGGTGGCTGGCCTGGACATGTCCGCATCACCTGCAGATGCGCCCGGCGGAAATGCCGCCGTCGACTGGTTCTTTTCGCAAAGTGATTTCGTCATTCGCTCCGGCACAGTGCGCTGGACGGACGAGATGCGAGGCGCACAGCCCTTGGCGCTGAACCAAGTTGATTTTTTTATGCGCAACCCGGGGCGCAACCACCAGTTTCACCTGGACGCGACGCCTGCTGTAGGCTGGGGTGAGCGCTTTAGCGTAGTGGGGCAAATGCGCAGCCCTTTACTCAGCTCCCGCGCCGGGCAGTGGCGCGACTGGGACGGCGAACTTTATGCAAACTTTGCGCGTATCGACGTATCGCAACTCAAACGCTATGCCGACATCGGCGTAGACATCACCCGGGGCGGGGGCGCTTTGCGGGCCTGGGCTACGCTAAGCCAAGGTCAGATAACCGGTGTCACCGCCGACATGGCGTTAACCCAAGTTGACGTGCGCTTGGCCAGCGATTTGCAGCCCATCACCATGCAGTCGCTGAGTGGCCGGCTGGCGGGTCAAACCATGGCAGGCGGTTATCGTGTGGCTACTGAGGGCCTGGCGTTTCGTACCCAGGACGGCATTCAGTGGCCCGGCGGCAACGTCAGCTTTATGCAAACCGGGCAAGAAGGCAAAGTGCAGGCTATTGGCGAACTCAAGGCCGACCGACTCGACCTGGCAGCGTTGGCGCAAATTGCCGACCGTTTGCCGATGAACACCGCCACCCACAGCCTGCTGCGCAGCCTCAGCCCTAAAGGCTTGGTCACGACGTTGCAGGCGTCGTGGCAAGGCCAAATTACCGCGCCCAGCCGTTATGAAGCGCAAGGCCGCGTGCAAGACCTGAGCGTGGCGTCCCAGTACGCCACCGCTACCATGGCTATCGACAGAATCCCCACTACGGTTACGCTGTCGCGCCAAACGCGCCCCGGGTTACGCGGCGCTACGGTGGACTTTAAACTCAACCAATCTGGCGGCGAAGCCAAGCTGTCGGTTGCCAAAGGCGCGCTGGATTTGCCCGGCGTTTTTGAAGACCCCGTGGTCTTGTTGGATACCCTCAGCACCGACGCCAAGTGGACCATCGCTGGCGAAAAAATTGACCTCCAACTCGACCGCATCAAGTTTGCCAACGCCGATGCGCAAGGCGAGGCGCAAGCGGCGTGGCGCACAGCCGATCCGGCCAAAAGCAGCGGCAAGTCACGCTTTCCTGGCGTGCTGGATTTACAAGGCACCCTGTCGCGCGGCGATGGCACCAAGGTCTACCGCTATCTGCCCATGGTGGTGGGCAAGTCTGCGCGCGACTACGTGCGCGAGGCCGTCACGCAGGGGCGCATCAGTGCCGCAACGTTCAAGGTCAAAGGCGATTTGCATGACATGCCGTTTGCCGACGCCAAACTGGGCGAGTTTCGCATCGCCGCGCAAGTGGCCAACGCGTACTTTGCCTACGTGCCTAAGTCTTTGCAACCTGCAGGTAGCCTGCCCTGGCCAGCGCTCACCCAGGTCAACGGTGAGCTGGTGTTTGACCGGGCGTCCTTGGCAGTGAATGGCGCCAGCGGGCGTTTTGGCAACAATGGCCTGCAAATCATCAAAGCCGACGCGCTGATACCCAACCTTCGCATCACGCCCACGGTGGTGGTGACTGCGGACGGGCGCGGGGCGGCGGCAGAGATGCTGGCAGCCGTCAACGGCTCGCCTTTGTCCGGGATAACCAGCCAAAGCCTGTCCAAGGCGACAGCCACCGGCAACGCTGACATCCAGTTGCGCCTGAGCTTGCCGCTGTTTAACCTGGAGCGCTCCAAAGTACTGGGCAGCGTGACCCTGGCCGACAGCGACGTGCAAATGACGCCCGAATCGCCCAAGTTGGCGCGCGCCAAAGGCCTCATCACCTTCAACGAAACTGGATTTGCTGTGAAGGATGCGCAAGCACGCGTGCTGGGCGGCGATATGCGCCTGGAGGGTGGAACCATGAGCGGTGCTGGCCCAACCGACGCGGGCATTGTATTTCGCGCCCAGGGCACCGCCACAGCAGAGGCCCTGCGCCAAGCCAAAGAGCTGGGCTTTGCCTCGCGCCTGGGGCAAAACGCCACCGGCAGTGCAGCGTATGCAGCCGTGCTCGGTTTTCGCCGCGGGGTGCCGGAGCTGTCCATCATCAGTAATTTGCAGGGCATGGCGCTCAACTTTCCAGCCCCTCTGGGCAAGCCTGCCGAATCTACCCTTGCACTGCGCTACGACAACTCGCTGGTCCGCGAATCGTTGGCCGCCGGGCAAAAACTGCAAGACCAGCTCGTGGTGGATATCGGCAACATCGCCTCCATCGTGTATGTGCGTGATGTTTCGGGCGCTGAGCCCCGCGTGCTGCGTGGCGGCATAGGTGTGGGCCTGAGCCAGGGCGAAACCACGCCGGTGGCTGAAGACCTGGTGGTGGCCAATATTAACTTTGCGCAGGTGGACCTGGACGCTTGGCAAAAGGCACTCACCAGTCTTGCCGGCGCAGGCCTTGGCCCGGCCAATCTGGCCCCGGCGTCTAACGTCACCAGCAGCGCCGCCGTCAGCGGCTATATGCCCAGCATCATTGCCGTGCGTGCCCGCCAGCTGACGGTAGAAGGGCGCGTCTTGAACAACGTGGTGGTGGGCGGCTCACGCGATGGTTTAACCTGGCGCGCCAACCTGGACGCGCGTGAGCTCAATGGCTATCTGGAATACCGCCCGTCCGCAGGCGCCAACCCTGGGCGGGTATACGCGCGCTTGGCGCGGCTTTTGATTGCGCCGTCGGCGGCCAAGGAAATTGAGGCCGCGCTGGAAGAACAACCCGCCGCCATCCCCGCCCTGGATATCGTGGTGGAAGATTTAGAGCTGCGCGGCAAAAAATTCGGCCGCGTAGAAGTAGAGGCCGTGAACCGCGGGGTATCTGCGGTGGCACGCGATGGGGCAGTGCGCGAATGGCGCTTGAACAAGCTTAACGTTACGGTACCCGAGGCGCAACTCACCGCTAGCGGCAACTGGGCTGCCGTGGCTGCCAGTGGCACGGGCGGCAAGGCCAACGAACGCCGGCGCACGGTGATGAACTTCAAGCTGGACATCGCCGACTCGGGCGAGTTGCTCAAGCGCCTGGGTATGGAAAAAACCATTGCCAAGGGCAAAGGCAAAATGGAAGGCCAGGTAGCATGGGCCGGTTCGCCGCTGTCCTTGGACTACCCCAGCTTGGCCGGAAGTTTCAACATCAACATTGAGAACGGTCAATTTTTAAAGGTAGACCCCGGCTTTGGCAAGTTGCTGGGCGTTTTGAGCTTGCAATCGCTGCCGCGCCGGCTTACTTTGGATTTTCGCGATGTGTTCAGCGATGGTTTTTCGTTTGACTTTATTCGTGGCGACGTGAAGGTGGAGCAAGGCGTTGCGTCTACCAATAACCTGCAGATGAAGGGCGTGAACGCCGCCGTGCTGATGGAGGGCAGCGCCAACATTGCCAAAGAAACCCAAGACATTAAAGTGGTGGTGGTGCCAGAGATCAATGCGGGCACGGCCTCGTTGGTAGCGGCCGTCATCAACCCCGCCATTGGCCTGGGCACCTTTCTGGCCCAGTTGCTTTTGCGCCGGCCCCTGCTGGCGGCTGCAACGCAAGAGTTTCACATCGACGGCGTATGGGCTGACCCCAAAATCACCAAAGTAGAGCGCAAACCACCGGCCAGCACCTCCAACACGCCGCCAAACGGGGCACAATAAAGCCCATGAAAGTTGCTGCTCTTCAAATGGTGTCCGACCTGCACGTTGACACCAACCTGCGCGCCGCCGAAGCGCTGATACAGACGGCGCAGGCCCAAGGCGCCGAACTGGTGGCCCTGCCGGAGTATTTTTGCCTGATGGGCCAGCGCGATACCGACAAACTGGCCGCGCAAGAGCGCGAGGGCACTGGCGCCATCCAGCAGTTTTTGGCAGATGCCGCACGCAGACACGGTGTGTGGATCGTTGGCGGCACCCTGCCCTTGGCCACCAGCAACCCGGCGAAGGTGCGCAACACCTGCCTGGTGTTTAACCCGCAAGGCCAACAGGTGGCGCGTTACGACAAAATTCACCTGTTTGCTTTTGACAATGGTAGCGAGCGCTACGACGAGTCCGGCGTGATTGAGCCGGGTAGCACCCCGGTGTGCTTCGACCTGCCTTCGCGCGATGGCCACACCTGGCGCGTGGGGGTTACCGTCTGCTATGACCTGCGCTTTGCCCACCTTTACCGTGCCCTGCAGTCTGACCTGCTGTTGGTGCCCAGCGCTTTTACCTACACCACCGGGCAAGCGCACTGGGAGGTACTGCTGCGCGCCCGCGCCATAGAAAACCTGGCCTACGTGCTGGCCCCTGCACAGGGCGGCACGCACGCCAATGGCCGGCGTACCTGGGGCCACTCGATGGTGGTTAACCCCTGGGGCCAGGTGATGGCGCAGCGTGCAGAGGGCGCTGGCGTCGTGCTGGCTGATCTGTCCATAGCGCAGCTGCAGCAGCAACGCAAACAGCTGCCTGCACTGAACCACCACACACCATTGACTGCTGCGCAGCCCACTGCGCAATGAGCCCGGCCAGCACCGAAGGTTCTGGCCGATGGCCGCGTTGGTGGGCCAGCATGTGGCCCACGCGGCGCGGCGTGTTGTGGGCCTTGCTGGTAGCACTGGTGCTGACCTTGCTGGTTACCTTGGTGTGGTTGGCCGGGCGCTATGAGGCCAGCCAGGTGCAGTCGCGCCTGGAGCGCGATGCGACCGAGGCGGCCGGGGACATTCGCACCGCGCTCACACGCAACGTACAAAACCTGCAGGCGCTGCAAGCCCTGCCAGCGCAACCCGGCGTGTGGGTGCAAGATGCCACGGCTATCTTGCGCGGGCACCGCGAGATGGTGCGCATTGAGTGGCTGGACACCCAGCTCAACACGGTCGCCGCAGCCGACTCGCCCTACCAAAAACCGCTGTTTACGCGGCTGGCCCGCAGCGCGACACAAGGCGATGTACAAATTGCCTGTGGCGTAGCCCGCCGCCTCAGTGGCCCGGCCTACTCTGCCAGCCATTTTTTGCCGCAGCCCGATGGCCTTGGCCTGGAGCTGATTGAGATGTGCATGCCGCTGAGCATCGCCGGGCAAAGCAGCGGCTATTTGGTGGCCACTTACGCGCTGCACAGCATGCTGGTGGAGCTGGTGGGCGCGCAAATTACACGCGGACAAGAGGTGTCGTTTACCGAAGCCGACGGCACACGGCTGGCTATTTACGGCACGACACGGCGCGGCAGCCGCGTATTCACCGCGCAGCAACTGCTGGACTTGCCCGGCAACACGCTGGTGGTACGCATGGACAGCTGGCGCGCCGCGCCCGACTTGTTTCCCAACGTGCTGACCGCCCTGGTGTCGCTGATGTCGGTGGCCTTGGTGAGCGTGCTGGCCTTGCTGGGCAAAGACATCAGCCGCCGCCTGCGCGCCGAGCGCGAACTGGCCGAGGCCTTGGCGTTTCGCAAGGCCATGGAAGACTCGCTGGTGACCGGCATGCGCGCGCGTGACCTGCAAGGCCGCATTACCTACGTCAACCCTGCCCTGTGCCAGATGACCGGCTACACCGCCACCGAGCTGGTGGGCATCACCTCGCCCATGCCGTATTGGCCGCCCGAGTTGGCAGACGAATACCAGCAGCGCCAGGCGGTACGGTTGTCGGGCAATTTGCCCTCCCAACAAGGCTACGAGTCGGTGTTTTTACGCAAGGACGGCACGCGGTTTCCGGTGCTGATTATTGAAGCCCCGCTGATCAATGCGCTGGGCACGCAAACCGGCTGGATGAGTGCCATTTTGGACATGACCGAACAGCGCCGCATGGAAGAACTCTCGCGCGCCAGCCAAGAGCGCCTGCAAGCCAGCGCGCGCTTGGCCACCGTGGGCGAGATGGCCTCCCTGCTCAGCCATGAGCTGAACCAGCCCTTGGCCGCCATCTCCAGCTACGCGACCGGCTCCATCAACATGCTGCAGGCCCACGCCAATGTGAGCCCGCAAGATGTAGAGCACGCCATGCGCCGCATTGGTGAACAGGCCGAGCGGGCGGGTAAGGTGATCAAGTCAGTACACGACTTTGTACGCCGGCGCAACCAGGCCCACGAGCATGTGCGCCCGATCGCCTTGTTCGACGCCATCATGCCGCTGGTCAGCCTGCAAGCGCGCAAACTGGGCGTGCGCGTGCAGGTACATTGCGCGCCTGACTTGGCCGAAGTGGAGTGTGACCGCACCATGGTCGAGCAAGTGTTGCTGAACCTGGCGCGCAACGCTATGCAAGCGATGGAGGCCGTGCCCTTGCCCGAGCGGCTACTGGAGCTGTCGGCCAAAACCACCTCGCGCTTAAGCGCACAATCGGCTATGCAGACCGCCGACACGCCGCACACTAGCCGCTGGATAGAATTTACCGTGAGCGACCGCGGCACGGGTATTGACGCCCCCACAGCGGCCCGGCTGTTTACGCCGTTTTTTACCACCAAGCAAGAGGGCATGGGCCTGGGCCTGAGCCTGTGCCGCACGGTGGTGGAGCAGCATGGGGGATTCCTCGCATTTGAGCCGCGCAAGCCGCGCGGTACCATATTCAAATTTACCCTGCCAGCGGCCATGGCACCGGCACCTGCCCTCACATCTACCGTTTGATCGAGCACCCTATGCAACCCACCCAAGACGCCACTGTGTACATCGTAGACGACGATGCGGGCGTACGCGACGCATTGGCCTGGCTGCTGCGTTCGCGCAGCTTGCCGCATGAGTCGTTTGACAGCGCCGAAGCATTTTGGGCGCAGGTGGGGCAGCGTTTTGAACCGCGCCAAGCCTGCTGCTTGCTGCTCGACGTGCGTATGCCCGGCATGAGCGGGCTGGCCTTGTTTGAGCAACTGCTGCTGCAAAAGTGGGCCACCGCCCTGCCGGTGATCTTTTTAACCGGGCACGCCGATGTACCCACCGCGGTAGACGCCGTCAAGCGCGGGGCGTTTGATTTTTACGAAAAGCCATTTTCCGATAACGCCTTGGTTGACCGCATTGAGCAGGCACTTGCGGCCAGTGCCGGGGTGGTGCAATCGGCCAATTCACTGCGCAGCTTGCGCCAACGCCACCACGAGCTGACCGAGCGTGAGCGCGACGTGATGCGCCTGGTGACCGACGGCCTGCCCAACAAGTTGATCGCCGACCAACTGAGCATCAGCGTGCGCACGGTAGAGGTGCACCGCGCCCGCGTGTTTGACAAAATGGGCGTCAAGTCGGCCGTCGAGCTGGCTAATTTGCTACAACTTTTATCCTATTTCCGGCAGTTGAAAGGCCATAAACCGTCTGCAAGCTAGACTACAAGCCAATTTCAACGGATTTGCGAGGGTCACCAAATGGGTGAAG
>JAYUHM010000256.1:0-21315 GCA_043766985.1 Polaromonas sp. | reverse complement strand
GGTAGGCGATGTAGCTTGCAGTCATCTATCTATAACGCTCTACCCTCACCGCTGGTGGACTCGGTTGTGCTGGCTTCTGCCGCCCAGACTCCTAGGGCGGCTTTGATGCGCCAATGCAGGTCGGTAATGGGGCAGTAGCCTGCGCCCAGCCAACGGCCCAGTACAAACCAGCAGCCCAGCATGCCCAGCACGGTGGCCAGGTGCGCAGCTTGCAGTGGCGCAAACATCCAGCCCAGCAGCATAAACAGGATGAAGGCCAAATGCACTGCGTGGCACAACACGTTTAATAAAATGTACAGCACCGGCGCATTTTACCCACCTTTTTGGCCACAAGCCCAATAGAGCATAGCACAAGCAGCTATTAAATACGTAGCGTTTTGGCAGCGCTTGCGCGCAGCAACAGCGGCGTTAATCGATGGCGCAACCGTTGTCGTCGCAGCGGCTGGGCGCTACGGTGCCTGCCCCCACTGCCCCCACGGCCCCGTGCACGCCGCCCGCGCCGTGGCCTGCCGCCGCTGGCTGGGGCACCTGCGCCACCAGCTGCCCGATCAGCGCGCCTAGCCGCAGGTCGTCCAGGTGGCCAAAGTGCTGTAGGCGTACCTGGCCTTGGCGGTCTATCAGCACCAGGCTGGGCGTGCCTTGCAGGCTGTAGGCCTGCATAGTGTGCGGTATGTCGCTGCCCGGGCTGGCTTGGTCTACACCTATGGGCAAGCCAATGCGGTATTCATGCACAAAGGCTTTTAGCGCCTCTACGCCCATTACCGCGTGGTGCTCAAACACGGTGTGCAGGCCGATGACGGCCACGTCGGCCTCGGGGAAGGCCTCTTTTACCCTGGCCGCCTGCGGCAGCCCATGCGACACGCAACTGGGGCACAGCATTTGAAACGCATGCAGCACCACCACGCGGCCACGCAAACCGGCCAAGGTGATGGGGCTGGCGGTGTTAAGCCAGTGCGAGACGTGCAGCTCGGGTGCGGGGTAGGTTTGAAAATGCATAGCGAATAAGCCATAAGGGCGGCGATAAGCAGCATGTTAGCGGTTATAACTGCTCACTGCAGCTCTTACAAAAAACCATGATCAAACTGTACCAATTTGACCCCGCCTTTGGCCTGCCCAATGCCAGCCCGTTTTGCATGAAGCTGGAGACCTACTTGCGCATGGCCGCCCTGCCCTTTGAGGTGCCGCCAGCCAAGCTGCAAGACATGGGCAAGGCCCCCAAAGGCAAGATGCCCTACATAGAAGACGGCGGCAAGCTGCTGGCCGACTCAAGTTTCATCATCGACCACCTCCAGCAAACCTATGGCGACCGTCTGGACGGCTGGCTGACGGCCGAGCAGCGCGCCACGGCGCTGGCCTACCAGCGCCTGATGGAAGAACACCTGTACTGGGCGGTGGTGTACACCCGCTGGGTAGAGCCTGCGGGCTGGGCCGTCACCAAGGCAGAGTTTTTTAAAACCATGCCCGCGCCGTTTAAATGGTTTGTGCCCACGCTGGCCCGGCGCGGCTTGGTCAAGCAAATGCACGGCCACGGCATGGGCCGCCACAGCCAGGCCGAGATCCACACCATGGGCATGCGCGACATTACCGCGCTAGCCAACTTTTTGGGCGATAAACCTTACTTTATGGGCAACGAGCCCTGCTCGCTGGATGCCACTGCCTATGCCTTTACAGCTAACCTGATTTGGGCACCGGTAGAGTCAGCGCTGAAGCTGCACGCCAGGCAATACCCGCAACTGGAGGCGTACTGCCAGCGTATGCGTAGCCGGTACTACGCGTAAGGCGAAAAGAAAAGCCTGCTTAGATTGCTCCAAGCAGGCTTTTATAGGTGTTTTAGGCTGCTAGCCCAATAGAGCATAGCACAAGCTGCTATTATTTACATAGTACGTTCCGGCTTAAATCTTCTCAGCCAACTGCACCAAAATCGCCGGGTTCTCCAACGTAGACGTATCCTGCGTAATCTCTTCACCCTTGGCAATACTGCGCAGCAAGCGGCGCATAATTTTGCCGCTGCGGGTTTTGGGCAGGTTGTCTCCAAAGCGGATGTCTTTGGGTTTGGCGATAGGGCCGATCTCTTTGGCTACCCAGTTGCGCAGCTCGGTGGCAATTTTTAGGGCCTCTTCGCCTGTGGGGCGGCTGCGCTTTAGCACTACAAAGGCGCAAACAGCCTCACCCGTCAAATCATCCGGGCGGCCCACTACGGCGGCTTCGGCTACCAGGTGGCTGCACGACACCAGGGCGGATTCAATCTCCATCGTGCCCAGGCGGTGGCCCGAGACGTTGAGCACATCGTCGATGCGGCCGGTGATGCGGAAGTAGCCACGGTCTGCTGACCGCACTGCGCCGTCGCCTGCCAGGTAGTAGGTGCCGCCCATCTCTGGAGGGAAATAGCTTTTGACATAGCGGTCTGGGTCGTTCCAGATGGTGCGGATCATCGACGGCCAAGGGCGCTTGACAACCAGCATGCCGCCCGAGCCGTTGGGCACATCGCCACCCACTTCGTCAACAATCGCAGCCATGATGCCGGGCAGTGGCAAGGTGCATGAGCCGGGCACGAGGGGTGTGGCACCGGGCAGCGGGGTAATCATGTGGCCGCCGGTTTCGGTCTGCCAGAAGGTGTCGACAATCGGGCAACGCTCGCCGCCTACGTGCTTGTGGTACCACATCCAGGCCTCGGGGTTGATGGGCTCGCCCACGCTGCCCAGGATGCGCAGGCTGCTCAGGTCGCTACGCGCGGGGTGCACTTTTTCGTCGCCCTCGGCGGCTTTGATGAGCGAGCGAATGGCCGTAGGCGCGGTGTAGAAAATCGTGCACTTGTGCTTTTCGATCATCTGCCAAAAGCGGCCTGCATTGGGGTACGTAGGCACGCCTTCAAATATGATTTGTGTAGCACCTGCCGCAAGTGGGCCGTAGGCTACGTAGGTGTGGCCGGTGATCCAGCCGATGTCGGCGGTGCACCAGAAGATGTCGTCGGCGCGCAGGTCAAACGTCCAGTCCATTGTCACCTTGGCCCACAGCAGGTAGCCTGCGGTGCTGTGCTGCACGCCCTTGGGTTTGCCGGTGGAGCCTGAGGTGTACAAGATGAACAGCGGGTGCTCTGCGCCTACCATTTCGGGGGCACACTCGGTGCTTTGGCCTGCCAAGGCTTCGGTAAAGGTTTTGTCGCGGCCCGCCACCATGGCGCAGGCGGTGGGCGTGCGCTGGTACACCAGCACGCTTTTTATCGACTCGCAGCCGCCCATGGCGATGCCTTCGTCCACGATGGATTTGAGGGGCAGCTCTTTGCCGCCGCGCATCTGAAAATTCGACGTGATAACGGCCACGGCCCCGGCGTCGATGATGCGCTCGTTCAGTGCCTTGGCGCTAAAGCCGCCAAACACCACGCTGTGGGTCGCGCCTATGCGCGCGCAGGCTTGCATGGCCACCACGCCCTCGGTGGTCATGGGCATGTAGATCAGTACGCGGTCGCCTTTTTTAATGCCTTGGGCCTTGAGGGCGTTGGCAAACTGGCTGACTTTGGCCAGCAGCTCTTTGTAGGTCACCTTGGTGACTGCGCCGTCGTCGGCTTCAAAAATGATGGCGGTTTTGTTCTCGGTGGCGGTGCCAATGTGTTTGTCCAGGCAGTTGGCCGATGCGTTTAAGGTGCCGTCGTCAAACCATTTGTAGAAAGGCGCGTTGCTCTCGTCCAGGGTTTTGGTAAAGGGCTTGCTCCACACCACGTTGGCACGGGCTAATTTAGCCCAGTAGCCTTCAAAGTCGTCTGCAGCCTCTTTGCACATCGCATCGTACTGCGCCATGCTGGAGATGCGGGCACCTGCGGAGGCGGCTGCGGACGGTGGAAAAACGCGGTTTTCAACCAAGACGGATTCGATAGCGGTGCTCATGGGTTTGTCTCCAAGCGGGGTTATAGTTGGGCGGTAATATCAGGGTTTGCACTTACTTGGCACTGACGGACGGGCTGCCGACTGATTGTCGCAAGCGCTGCCCAATACGAAAACTACAGCAAGGGCAGGCGCTCGGCCAGCACACGCGGGGCAATGCCGGGTGCCAGGCGCGACTCTTCCACCACGTCTACCCGAAACGGCAGTATGCTGGCTTCAAACGCGTCGGCCAGGTCTGCGCGGGCCCGCCAGTCCAGCGGCTGGGGGGCAGACACCAGAATATCCAGGTCTGAAAATGGCCGTGCGCGGCCTGTGGCGCGCGAGCCAAACACCCATGCCTGCACACTACGCCCGCCGTTTTGGCTGTCCAGCACGCTGTGCAATATAAGGCGCACGGCCTGGGCGTGCTCTGGGCTAAGGTGGATAGCCCGGTGAGCGCTGATGGGCAAGGTTTGCATCATGTGCCCTTGAAGGTGTTTGCGGCACTTGGGCTGGCTACCGGGTTCGATGGCAACGCTGTGAGCCCACCAAGCTGCTCTAGCAACTTGGCAGCATCGCTAGCGAATGCTGCGGCTTCTAGCGCTACCGCCTGCGCACGCTCTTCATCGTAGGCGTGGCTTGTGCCGTTGCGCATATCACGCCAGCGCCGCCAAGTGTCCAACACCCTGCGCGCAGCCCGCACCGACAGCTCGTAGCTGAACTCAAAACTTTGAATGACGGATGAACGCAAATGGGGTTTGAGTGGGTCACCGTCTGCGCGCGCCTGCCAAAAAGTGATGGCCTCATTCAACTGCGCCAAAGCTTTGCGCAGGGTGCTTAGGTCAATAGGGGCGACAGCCATGGGCTAATCGTAGCAGAGCCAGCGGGCGGTCGCAGGAGGCCACTACAATTCCGGTATGAGCCAATTGAAAACGCCCCCAGATACCTCCCCGCGCAATATGCGCACCCTGCCCAGCTGGATTTTTGCCAGCCGTTGGCTGCAAATGCCGCTGTATGTGGGCCTGATATTGGCGCAAGCCGTGTATGTGTATCACTTTGGGATAGAGCTGTACCACCTGGTTGGCGCAGCCTTTGGCAGCCAAACCGATATTGACGCACTGGTTAAAAGCATTGGCTACGTGTCGGATGCCAAAATCACCTCGCTGAACGAAACCGTCATCATGCTGGTGGTGCTGGCGCTGATTGATGTGGTGATGATCTCCAACCTGCTGATCATGGTGATTGTGGGCGGCTACGAAACGTTTGTCAGTCGCATGAACCTGGAAAACCACCCCGACCAGCCCGAGTGGCTCAGCCACGTGAACGCCAGCGTCCTCAAAGTCAAACTGGCCACTGCCATCATTGGCATATCGTCCATCCATTTGCTTAAAACCTTCATCAACGCCGCCAACTACACCGACAAAGTGCTGATGTACCAAACCATCATCCACATCACCTTTTTGCTCAGCGCCATGGCCATTGCCTACACCGACAAGCTGATGGCCCGCGATGACCATGAGGCCAAAAAAGTGGATGGCCGCGCCAATAACGACTAACAGAACAATTGCATAAATACCAAGGACCCTACCACCATGACCACCATCAAAGCCGCTGACCTTGTCGAAACCATCTCTGCCGCGCTGCAGTACATCAGCTACTACCACCCAGCCGACTACATTGCCCACCTGGCGCGCGCCTACGAGCGCGAGCAAGGCCCTGCCGCCAAAGACGCGATTGCGCAGATATTGACCAACAGCCGCATGAGCGCCACCGGCCACCGGCCGATTTGCCAAGACACGGGCATCGTCAACGTGTTCCTCAAAATCGGCATGGACGTGCGCTTTGAAGGCTGCGCTGCTTTTGGTAACGGTGCCGTTGACGACGTGGTTAACGAAGGCGTGCGCCGTGGCTACAACCACCCTGACAACACTTTGCGCGCCAGCATCGTGGCCGACCCGCAGTTTGACCGCAAGAACACCAAAGACAACACCCCAGCGGTGATTAACATTGAACTGGTGCCTGGCAACCAGCTAGACATTACCGTAGCAGCCAAAGGCGGCGGCAGCGAGAATAAAAGCAAGCTGGCCATGCTGAACCCCGGCGACAGCATTGTGGACTGGGTGCTGAAAACCGTACCCACCATGGGCGCAGGCTGGTGCCCACCGGGCATGCTGGGCATAGGCATTGGCGGTACGGCAGAAAAAGCCATGCTGCTGGCCAAGCAAAGCCTGATGGAAGACATTGACATGTACGAGCTGCAGGCCAAGTCCAGCAGCGGCGCCGTGTTGACCAAAACCGAAGCCCTGCGCCTGGAGCTGTTTGAAAAAGTCAACGCCCTGGGCATAGGTGCGCAGGGCCTGGGCGGCCTGACCACCGTGCTGGACGTCAAAATCAACATGTACCCCACGCATGCCGCAGGCAAACCCGTGGCCATGATCCCCAACTGCGCCGCCACCCGCCACGCCCACGTGGTGATGGACGGCAGCGGCCCCGTGTACCTCACCCCACCGTCGCTAGACCTGTGGCCCGACGTGCACTGGGCACCTGACTACAAAAAGTCCACACCCGTAGACCTCAACACCCTCACGCCAGCCCAGGTAGCCGCCTGGACACCCGGGCAAACCCTGCTGCTGAGCGGCAAAATGCTAACGGGCCGCGACGCAGCCCACAAACGCATTGGCGAGATGCTGGCCAAAGGCGAAAAGCTGCCGGTAGACTTTACCAACCGCGTCATCTACTACGTGGGCCCGGTTGACCCCATCAAAGGTGAAGCCGTAGGCCCCGCAGGCCCCACCACCGCCACCCGCATGGACGGCTTTACTGAGATGATGTTGGCGCAAACCGGCCTGATCAGCATGATAGGCAAAGCCGAGCGCGGCCCTACGGGCATCGAAGCGATTAAAAAGCACAAGTCAGCGTATTTGATGGCTGTAGGCGGCGCTGCTTATTTGGTCAGCAAAGCCATCAAAACCGCCAAAGTCGTAGGCTTTGCAGATTTGGGCATGGAAGCCATTTACGAGTTTGACGTGGTGGACATGCCGGTAACCGTAGCCGTCGACTCACAAGGCACCAGCGTGCACAACACTGGGCCTGCAGAGTGGCAAAAGCGCATCGCCACCGGCGAGTTTAAAAACATCCCTGTAACGACGGCATAAAGCCGCCACAGCCCTTGCGCAGCGGGTTAGTCGGCGTAAATGCCGGCTTTCTTGATGACGGGGCCCCATTTGGCGATTTCAGCCGTCAGATGGGTTTTCAGGCCCGCAGGGGTCATTTTGTCGGCCGATGGAATGTCCGAGCTCAGGTCAGCCAGGCGCTGCGCCACTTGCGGGTCTTGCATGGCGGTGCGCATGGCGGCGTTGAGTTTTTCCAGTACCGGGGCAGGCGTGCCTTTAGGGGCGTACATGCCGTGCCAGACCTTCACTTCAAAGCCCTTCAAGCCCTGCTCGTGCAGGGTCGGCAGGTTAGGCAGTGCCGCCAGGCGGGTGAGCGTGGTGGCACCGTAGGCCTTGACCCGGCCTTCCTTGATCATCGGGACGGTTTGCGTGGTTTGGTCGCACAGCAGGTCTACCTGGCCACCCAGCAAGTCATTCATGGCCGGGCCGGTACCCTTGTAGGGGATAGTGTTCAGTTCTACGCCGATCTGGCTTTGGAACAACAAACCGCACAGGTGCGAGACGGCACCCAGGCCCGCGTTGGCCATCGACACCTTGTTGCCATTGGCCTTGAGGTAGGCCAGCAGCTCGGGGAAGTCCTTGGCCGGAAAGTCCTTGCGCGCCAGCAGGGTCATGGGCACATCGACCACCTGGCCGATGTATTCAAAGTCGTTCAGCGGGTCAAACGGCAGCTTTTTGTACAGCGCCGGCGCGGTGGCCATGCCCATGTGGTGCAAAAAGATGGTGTAGCCATTCGCTGCGGCCTTGGCCACCTTGGTGGCACCAATCGTGCCGCCTGCGCCGACGGCGTTTTCTACCAACACGGTCTGCCCCAGTGCCTTGCCCATGGGGATAGCCATCATGCGGGCCACTACATCGGTCGGGCCACCTGCGGCAAACGGCACGATCAGGGAGATCGGCTTGTCCGGGTAGGCCTGTGCGTGCGCGGTAGCTGCCCAGCCCACGGCAAAAGCTGCCAGTGCGGCCAGCGCTACGAGTTTGAGTTTGGTGTGCATGGTATGTGTCCTGTGGAATAGTGTGGTGGTGCATGGGGCACGGCGCCTTGCGGCTGCCGCCCGCATACCCATAACGCGCAATGGTCGCGCCCGGTGCACCCTTTGGGCATCGGGACAAACCCCTTGTTAGCCAGGCGCGCATTACGCCAGCAACTTGCCCACCCTGGCTGTATCGGCCACGCGCCACAAAGCGTCTATGGTTTTTTGCATCTCCGTGGGTGTTGCACCACCGCTAAAGGCCGCCAGGCGCAGCGCCTTGGCGGTAATCTCGTCGCGGCTCAGCGTGTTGCCGGGGTCGCCTTTGGGTTCGTCCACCCTGCCCTGCAAAACGTGGCCGTCCACGGTGTGCACGGTGACTTTGCCTATCCAGCGCTGCGGGTAGGCGGCGTCCACCTCGGCATCTAGCTGCATAGTTACCCGCTCGCGCAGGGCTACGGTGGTGTCGTCATTAAAGTGCTGCTCAAACTGCACCAGACCGGCGTGGCCAAAGCGCGCCACAAGTGCCAGCACCGTGCCCATGGAGAACTTGCTTTGGTGCACCGTGCTGGGGTTAACCACGGGGCCCAGTACGTCAATAGCGCCTTGGTGCACATGGGTCACCACGCGCGCCAAATCTTGCGGCTGGAGCTGGTGCGCCTGCATCACTTGCAGCAGTGCATCCGCCGCCGGGTGGGTGTGGCGGCAGGACGCATGGAATTTGAACGAGGTCTCGGCCGTGGCCCAGCGCGTGCCTAGGCCGTCGGTTAGTTTGGCCGGGTTGGCGTCAACGGACATACCGGCGGCCATGCCCTGCGGGCCTTCCAAAATTTGCGCCGCGCCGGTAAAGCCGTCTTTGGCCAGGTAGGCCGACATCAAGCCCGCGGCGGCGGCATGGGCGGTGTGCAGTTGCTTGCTGTCAGCCGCAGTGCGCAAAAACTCCCATAGCCCGGCGGACTGGGTGCCTGCCGAGCCAAAAGCATGCTGCATTTGCGCGGCGCTGAGCCCCAGCAGGTTGCCCACCGCTGCGGCGGCCGCCAGCGTGCCTGCCGTGCCGGTGGTGTGGAACACCTTGTAGTGCGAGCGGCCCAAAAACTCGCCCACGCGAATGCCCACCTCGTAGCCCGCCACGGCTGCCGTCAGCAGCTGCTGCCCGCTGGCCCCCATGGCCTGCGCCACCGCCAGCGCCGCCGGAAAGACCACCGTAGCCGGGTGGAACACCGAGCCGTTGTGCACATCGTCCTGCTCGGCCACATGCGATGCGGCGGCGTTAGCCATGGCGGCGAAGTAAGGGCTTGAATAGGTGCGGTTGATCAGCACTTCAGCCTGACCAGCAGGCAGGCTACCCGGCGCCGACACCCGCCCCATGCTGGCGGCAAAGCGCGTAATGCTGTCTACCGCCCGCGCCCCTTTGCCGGCGATGCAGGAGCCAAACCAGTCCACCAGCAGGTCTTCGGTTTTGCGCAGCACGGGCGCGGGGATAGCGGCAAAGCGCAGGTCGGCGGCAAAGCGGGCGAGTTGGGCGGTAGGTGTGGTCATGGGAGGTAATGTCTATAAAAATAGGCCGTTAGCCCAATAGAATATAGCACAAGCTGCTATTTAATTTATAGCTTATAGCCATCAAAAAGTACCCGTCAAATCGCCTGGGCAGCGCGCAGCGCGGCAATGTGCGCAGCGTCCAAGCCTAGCTCTTGCAAGATAGCCTCGGTATGCTGGCCCACGGCGGGCACGGCGTCCATGCGGTAGTCAAAGCTACTGTTGCGGCCCGGCGGCAGCAGCGCGGGAATGTCGCCGGCTGGCGTGCCTACCGTCTGCCAGCGGCCACGCGCCTGCAACTGCGGGTGCGCCCACAGCCCGGCCATATCGTTCATGCGGGCATTGGCAATTTGCGCTTCGTCCAGGCGCTGCTCTACCTGGGGCGTGGTCAACGCGGCAAAGCTGGCGAGAATGATACTTTGCAGCGCCTGGCGGTGCTCGTTGCGCCGGGCATTGCTGTCAAAGCGCGGGTCGGTGGCAAGCGAAGCGTTTTGCAGCACCACCTCACAAAACACCTTCCATTCGCGCTCGTTTTGCAGGCCCAGCATGACGGTGCCGCCGTCGCCTGCGGCAAACGGGCCGTAGGGGTAGATGGTGGCGTGGGCAGCCGCGCTGCGCGGGGGTGGCGTGGCACCGTCGTAAGCGTAGTACAGCGGGTAGCCCATCCATTCGGCCAGCGCTTCGAGCATGGACACGTCGATGTGGCTACCCTTGCCCGTAGTGCCGCGCAGCAGTAGGGCAGAGAGAATGTTGCTGTACGCGTACATGCCCGCTGCAATATCGGCAATCGAGTTGCCGGCCTTGCTGGGCGCATCGGGCGTGCCGGTGACGGACAAAAAACCGGCTTCGCTTTGAATCAGCAGGTCGTAGGCTTTTTTGTCGCGGTAGGGGCCGTCCGCGCCGTAGCCGGAGATGTCGCAGACGATCAGGCGGGGGTGCAGTTGGCTCAGCGTTTCAAAGCTCAGGCCCATGCGCGCTGCGGCACCGGGGGCCAGGTTTTGCACCAGCACGTCGGCCTTGCCCAGCAGCTGCTTCAGCGCCTCCAATGCCTCGGGCTGCTTAAGGTCTAAGGTCAAGCTTTCTTTAGAGCGGTTGGTCCACACAAAATGCGATGCCTGGCCCTTCACCCGCGTATCGTAAGCCCGCGCAAAATCACCCACACGAGGGCGCTCAATCTTGATGACGCGGGCGCCCAGGTCGGCCAACTGGCGGGTACAAAACGGCGCGGCGATGGCATGTTCTAGCGAAACTACGGTGATGCCGTCAAGGGGTCTGGTCTTGGTTGTCATGGGTGTTGGGTTTGCATAGGTTTAAGCCGGATTTCAGGCATTGACAGACGGCCAGCTTGGGCTTGGACGACCGGGCCTTGGGCTGCAGGTGTGTGCGTACGCCCATGCGCTTGGCTTGGACGGCTACGCGGCTGTCCCCCGCGTCGGCCTAGGGCCGACAACTCCTCCTTTATGCCGCTTCGCCGTCCAAACCAAGCGCAAGGGCATCGATGTGGGTGGGTCGGGCCAAGAGGAAGACACGCCGTGCTGGTAGAAACTGTGATGTCGCGGTGGACCACGCGCCACGCGGGCGGGATCAAATCTCTGTAGCGGCAGAACACCCGCCATGCTAGCAAGATCAGGTCGGCGGTGTACTTAGCGCAGCGGCATAAAGGAGGAGGCAGCGGCCCTAGGCCGCAACGGGGGACAGCCGCGGAGCTGAGTACGCCGCCGACCTGATCCCGTACAAATGCAAAAAGGCTCACCAGACAAGAACTATCGTGCGTCATGATTTACGGAGAATCAAAAAGAGCGCGGCAACCCCAGCACATGCTCCGCCACATACGAGTAAATCATGTTGGTTGAAATCGGTGCCACCTGGTACAAGCGCGTCTCACGAAACTTGCGCTCCACGTCGTACTCACAGGCAAAACCAAAGCCGCCGTAGTACTGAATGCACACGTTGGCGGCCTCCCAGCTGGCCTTGGCGGCCAGGTATTTGGCCATGTTGGCCTGCGCGCCGCAGGGCTGGTGCGCGTCAAATAAACGGCACGCTTCAAAGCGCATCAAGTTGGCGGCTTCGATCTCGATGTAGGCATCGGCTATCGGAAACTGCACGCCCTGGTTTTGGCCAATCGGGCGGCCAAACACCACGCGGTCTTTCACATACTTGGTGATGCGGTCGATAAACCAGTAGCCGTCGCCAATGCACTCGGCGGCTATCAAGGTGCGCTCGGCGTTCAGGCCGTCCAGAATGTATTTAAAGCCCTGCCCCTCCTGGCCAATCAGGTTCTCGGCAGGGATCTCCAGGTTTTCAAAAAACAGCTCGTTGGTTTCATGGTTCACCATGTTGGCAATCGGCCGCACCGTCATGCCCGTTTTTTCGGCCTGGCGCAGATCGACCATGAAGATGGACATGCCTTCGGTCTTTTTTTGCACCTCGGCCAGCGGCGTGGTGCGGGCTAGCAAAATCATCCAGTCGCTGTGCTGCACGCGCGATATCCAGACCTTTTGGCCGTTGATGACGTAGCGGTCGCCCTTTTTCACCGCCGTGGTTTTGATCTTGGTGGTGTCGGTGCCGGTGCTGGGCTCGGTCACGCCCATGCTTTGCAAACGCCATTCGCCCTTGGCAATTTTGGGCAGGTACAGCTCTTTTTGCGCCGTCGATCCGTGGCGGAGCAGCGTGCCCATGTTGTACATCTGGCCATGGCAGGCGCCCGAGTTGCCGCCACTGCGGTTGATCTCTTCCATGATGACCGACGCCTCGGCCAGGCCAAGGCCCGAGCCGCCGTAGTCCTGCGGAATCAGCGCGGCCAGCCAGCCAGCCTTGGTCAGCGCCTGCACAAATTCGTCGGGGTAGCCGCGCGCTGCGTCAACCTTGCGGTGGTATTCATCGGGGAACTGGGCGCACAGGGCGCGCACGGCATCGCGGATGTCTTGGTATTTGTCGGGGGTGGTTTGCATGGGTTTCTTTGGTCGGAATGCTCAGGCCAGCTCTGCGGTGGCCTGCATGGTGAGCCAGCCCTCATGGTCTTGCGCCCAAAGCTTGACAGTTTTGCCGTCGGCGGACGGCTGCCCGTTGAGGCGAAACGGGTGCAGGTCAAAGGTGGGGCGCACGGCTTTGAACTGGAAGCTTTTGATAAAGGCCCCTGGTGCGTTGCGGCGCAGCAGGTCTACCAGCAGCGTGGCTATTAAGGGGCCGTGCACGATCAGCCCCGGGTAGCCCTCTACCTCGGTAACGTACTTGCGGTCATAGTGGATGCGGTGGCCGTTGAAGGTGAGCGCCGAATAGCGAAACAGCAGCACGTCGTCGGGCGTGACCTCGCGTTGCCAGGCTGCGCCCTGCTCGGCTGGTATCGGTGGCGGCACGGGGTCGCCAGTTTGTGCGGCAGCGCGATAGACGATGTCATGCTCCTCCTTCAGCGCCAGCCCGTTCCCGTTATGCACCTCATGCTTGACCAATACAAACACCAAATCCCCCGTGCGCCCGGCCTTGTGCGTGACCGATTCGATGCGTGACACGCGCTTTACTGCATCCCCCACCGCCAGCGGGTTAGTAGCCAACCATTGCAGCCGCCCACCCGCCCACATGCGCCGGGGTAGCGGCACGGGTGGCAAA
Source organism: Polaromonas sp. (assembly GCA_043766985.1). Classification (GTDB taxonomy): domain Bacteria; phylum Pseudomonadota; class Gammaproteobacteria; order Burkholderiales; family Burkholderiaceae_C; genus JAAFIP01. Next base: position 8,172 of record JAYUHM010000256.1, on the reverse strand, counting down.
AAGCCGCCGCGCAGCGCATGCCCATCTGGCCCCAGCAGGCTTTGGCGCTGCTGCGGCAAAAAATACAGCCAGTGCCACAGCGGCGGCAGCGCAGCGCCGGGCATGGGCAGCGGGTCGTCCCGGTCTAGCGTGGCAGACAAGCCACTCACAGGGGCTGCGGTCACGGTGTCGGCCACAGTCTCGGTTTTGCCCACCCAGGTTTGCAGGTGGGCCAGCGCGGCAGCGCTAAGGGTGCGGGTGTCCAGGTTCATCCGATAGATTTTAGGACTAACACCTCAGATTTATAGACGCGCACAGCGCAGGCGGGCTGTGGTTTACGCTAGCATTGGCCGATGCCCACCGCCCAGCTCGACCCCAAGCCACTTTCCTCGCCCACAGCCCACGCCCCCATCGGCGTGTTTGACTCCGGCATCGGCGGCCTGAGCATCCTCAAAGCCCTGCGCGCCGAGCTGCCGCACGAGCGTTTTGTGTATTTTGCCGACACGGCCCACAACCCCTACGGCGAAAAATCCGACGCCTTCGTCGTCGACCGCTCCCGCGCCATCACCCAGCAGCTGATCGACCAGCACCACATCAAAGCCCTGGTGGTAGCCTGCAACACCGCCACCGCCGCCGCCATCAGCACGCTGCGGGCGCAGCACCCCGGCCTGCCCATCATCGGCGTCGAGCCTGCCCTCAAGCCTGCGGTGGCCATCAGCCAAACCAAACGCATCGCCGTGCTGGCCACCCGCGGCACCTTGCAAAGCGCCAAGTTTTTGGCATTAAAAGCGTCGCTAGCCGATCAGGCCGAATTTATATGCACACCGTGCGACGGACTGGCCGACCTGATAGAGCGCAGCCCCAGCGCAGCCGACGGCGACCCGCAAAATACTACAACTTTAATAGCGTCTTGTGCCCTATTCACAGGGGCTTGTGGCATATTTGGCACTAAAAATGGTGAGATAGACACTTTGGTGCTGGGCTGCACCCATTACCCGCTGGTGCTGCCCTACTTTCGCCAAGCGGTGGGCGATGCCGTACACATCGTAGACAACGGCCAAGCCGTAGCCAAGCGCGTGGCGGCGCTCATCGCACTCGTAGCCTCACCTGTAGTTGCACCCGCAGCCGACAAACAGACTGATTTAACCCCGCTACTGCTGCTCAGCAGCGCCACAGACCATCACCTGGCCAGCGCCGCCGCCCGCTGGCTCTAAACCGCGCTTTCTGCGTTGATTACTAGTCTTTTCGGCCTCCAGCCCAATAGAAAATAGCACGAGCAGCTACTAAATACAGAGCATCTACTTAGATAAAAGCGGACTCAGGTCTTCGCTGTCGTCTTTAAGTCCCACACCCGTAAGCTGGCGCAGCCGCGATGCCGTGAGCAGGTAATGCAGCTTGGCCGCTGCCGCGTCCACGGGCAGGCCAGCGGGGCGCACGTTGGAAATGCAGTTGCGGCTGGCGTCCTGCAAGCCTGGCTTGGGAGCCCAGCTGAGGTACAGGCCCAGGCTGTCGGGCGAGCTGAGGCCGGGGCGCTCGCCGAGCACCACTACAACCGCCCGGGCCAGCAGCCGTTGGCCCACCTCGTCGCCCACGGCTACGCGGCCCTGCTCTACCACCGCTATGGGGGCCACCGTCCAAGCTTGGCTGGTATCGGCGCGCAGGCGGGCCAGTGTGGCCGCTACTAGCGCTACTGCGCTGGTGTGCACGGCCAGTGCCGACAGGCCGTCGGCGATGACGAAGACGATGTCATATCGCGGTTGCTGCGGGGCGCCAGCATCGCCTTGGCGGGACGGTTCCCTATGTTCCGGCTGCGCCTGTTGCCCCGGCCCCACCCGCTGCAGTTGTTGATCCCGCCATGCGGCCAGCGCAGCAAGCGAAGCGTCGTCCAAACGTCTGCCCAGATCGGGCCGCTGCAAGTACGTGGTTCGATCGCCCGCTGCGCTGTGCAGCAGCAGGGTTTCCAGGCCCAGTGCGCGCAGGGATACCACCACTCCCAGCGCGTCCAACGGTAAATGCACCGCGTCACGCGCCTGGGCGTGGGCTAACTGGAAGGCCAGGTGCGGGGCGGTGGGCAGGCTGTGGCCGGCGCGGCCCAGGGCGATGCGCGCGTCGGTGTACTGGCGCAGCGCAGTCCAGCGCGCGGGGGTTACCAGGGGCGCAGGAGCGGCGTCGATCGGCAGTTCCTTGGACGACTCCTCGGCCAGCTCATTGGATGGCTCCTGGGGTGACTCCATGGGTGACTCCTTGGGTGACTCCATGGGTGGTTCGCTGTATGGTTTAGCGTTCATCGCGCACGCTCCAATTGCTTGACGGCTGCGTCAAACGCGGGCGGCAGGGCGTCGGTCAGTCGCAGGCCATCGCCGGGTTCAAACACCGCCATGCGCCGCAGCCAGTCCTCAAATTCCGGTGCCGGGCGAAGGCCCAGCAGTTGGCGCATCACCAGCGCGTCGTGGAACGAGGTGCTTTGGTAGTTAAGCATAATGTCGTCGGCACCCGGCACGCCCATGATGAAGTTGCAGCCCGCCGTGCACAGCAGGGTCAGCAGCGCGTCCATGTCGTCGCTGTCGGCTTGGGCGTGGTTGGTGTAGCACACGTCCACCCCCATGGGCAGGCCCAGCAGCTTGCCGCAGAAATGGTCCTCCAGGCCGGCCCGCATGATCTGCTTGCCGTCAAACAAATACTCGGGGCCGATAAAGCCGACCACCGTGTTCACCAGCAAGGGCTTGAAATGCCGCGCCACCGCGTAGGCCCGCGCCTCGATGGTTTGCTGGTCGCAGCCGTGGTGGGTGCCTGAGGACAAGGCACTGCCCTGCCCGGTCTCAAAATACATCACATGGTCGCCACGCTGGCCGTCCGCAAACACAGCACCGCGCCGCAACGCCAGCGCGGCGGCGCGTGCCTCGGCCAATAGGGCTAGGTTAATGCCAAAGCTGCGGTTGGCCCCCTCGGTGCCAGCGATGGACTGGAACACCAAGTCCACTGGCGCGCCGCGCTGCATGGCCTGCAGCGTGTTGGTCACATGCGTCAGCACACAGGACTGGGTGGGAATGGCGTAGCGCGCAATCACGCCGTCCAGCATTTGTAGCAGGCGCACCACCTGCGCCACGCTGTCGGTGGCAGGGTTGATGCCGATCACCGCGTCGCCACTGCCCATCAACAAGCCGTCCAGCAAGCTGGCGGCAATACCGGCCGCGTCGTCGGTGGGGTGGTTGGGTTGCAGGCGCGTGGCCAGCCGCCCGGGCAGGCCGAGGGTGCCGCGAAACCGCGTGACCACGCGGCATTTACGTGCGACAAGCACCAGGTCTTGCAGGCGGCACAGCTTGCTGACGGCGGCCACCATCTCGGGCATCAAACCCGGTGCCAGTGCGGCCAAGGTGTCGCTACTGGCCGCATCGCCCAGCAGCCAATTGCGAAAATCACCGACGGTGAGGTGGCTTATCGGCGCAAAGGCGGCAGAATCGTGCGTGTCGATGATCAGGCGCGTGACCTCGTCATTCTCATAGGGCACGACGGCCTCGTTCAAGAAGCTGCGCAGTGGCAAATCCGCCAACGCCATCTGCGCCGCCACGCGCTCTTGCGCGCTGGCCGCCGCTACCCCCGCCAGTTGGTCGCCCGAGCGCAGGGGCGATGCGCGGGCCAGCAGCGTGCGCAGGTCGTCAAAGCGGTAAGTATGGCCGGCCAGAGTGTGGGAATAGCGCATGGGGCGAGTCTACCGCGCGGGCAGCATTTCGGCATCCGGGCGCTACGATGGACCGGCTCCATCACCGCAGATTAATAAACAAATATGCCTACGGCCCAATAGAGCACAGCACAAGCGGCTACTAAATTAATAGTAACTATTTTTGCCTGCGCGGTGGCAAGCCGGTATGCTGGGTGAGGATGCGGCCGGGTTTGGCCGCTACCCGCATGGGTGCTGTGGGAGCGGCTGGCGCTATGGCAGCCCCTGTTCTGCCTTTGACCTTAGAGCCCACGACATTGGAGTTTTTGCGCCGGGCACCCACGTAGCTGCCATCCGTCATGGGCTGAAAGCTGGGGATCAAATGGTGTTTGCCGTTGCCGATCAGGTCGGCGCGGCCCATGGCTTTGAGGGCGTCGCGCAGGAGTGGCCAATGGTTGGCGTCGTGGTAGCGCAAGAAGGCTTTGTGCAGGCGACGGCGTTTGTCGCCGCGCACGATGTCCACCGTCTCGCTGTCGCGCGTGATTTTGCGCAGCGGGTTGCGGTTGGTGTGGTACATGGCCGTGGCGGTGGCCATGGGGCTGGGGTAGAAGGTTTGCACCTGGTCGGCTCTGAAGCCGTTTTTCTTCAGCCAGATGGCCAGGTTCATCATGTCTTCGTCGCTGGTGCCGGGGTGGGCGGCGATAAAGTACGGGATGAGGTACTGCTTTTTGCCTGCCTCAAGCGAGTACTTTTCAAACATCTGCTTGAACTTGTCGTAGCTGCCAATGCCGGGCTTCATCATTTTACTCAGCGGGCCGCCCTCGGTATGCTCGGGGGCGATTTTGAGGTAGCCGCCTACGTGGTGGGTAACGAGTTCTTTCACATACTCAGGGCTTTGCACGGCCAGGTCGTAGCGCAGGCCAGAGCTGACCAAAATCTTCTTGACGCCTTTGAGCTCCCGCGCGCGGCGGTACATGCTGATGAGCGCGCTATGGTCGGTGTTCAGGTTGGGGCAAATGCCGGGGTATACACAGCTGGGCTTGCGGCAGGCAGACTCAATCTCGGGTGATTTGCAGCCGATGCGGTACATATTGGCCGTGGGGCCGCCTAGGTCGCTGATGACGCCGGTGAAGCCTTTGACGCTGTCGCGGATGGCCTCTACCTCGCGGATCACCGAGTCTTCCGAGCGGCTTTGAATGATGCGGCCTTCATGCTCGGTGATAGAGCAAAAGGTGCAGCCGCCAAAGCAGCCGCGCATGATGTTGACGGAGAAGCGGATCATCTCCCAGGCCGGAATCTTTGTCTCACCGTCGTGCGAGCCGTTCGCGTCGGCATACGAGGGGTGCGGGCTGCGGGCGTAGGGCAAGTCAAACACCAAGTCCATCTCGGCCGTGGTGAGTGGGATGGGCGGCGGGGTGATCCATACGTCGCGCGCGGTGGTGCCTTCGCCGTGCTTTTGCACCAGGGCGCGGGCGTTGCCGGGGTTGGTCTCCAGGTGCAGCACGCGGTTGGCATGGGCGTACAGTACGGGGTCGGCCTTGACCTGCTCGTAGCTGGGCAGGCGAATGACGCTGTGGTCACGCGGGGGCGTTTGGAGCTTGTTTTTGGTCAGCGCCGGGTTGGGCACGAACGTGAGGGGCTTGATGGTGAAGCCCAGGTCAGGCTTGCTAGCATCGGTGGGTGTGTCCATCACACCGCGCAAAGTTTGCGCATCAGCGTCAGTACTTGGCAAGCCCGACTGCACGGAGATCACCGCATCTTCCTTAGCGCAAGACCCGCCCTGCTCCCGTGCCAAATCGGCACTCATCATGTAGGGGTTGACATGCTGCTCGGTGCGGCCGGGGGTGTCCACATCGCTGGAATCAATCTCAAACCAACCGTCGGGGTTATGGCGCTGCACAAAGGCGGTACCGCGAATGTCGGTGAGATTTTCTATCGGCTCTTTGGCACCCAGGCGGTGCGCTATCTCGACAATCGCGCGCTCGGCGTTGCCGTACAGCAGCAGGTCGCATTTAGCGTCGACCACAATGGAGCGGCGCACCTTGTCTTGCCAATAATCGTAGTGCGCAATGCGGCGCAGCGAGCCTTCGATGCCGCCCAAGATAATCGGCACGTCGCTGTAAGCCTCTTTGCAGCGCTGGCTGTACACCAAGGCCGCGCGGTCCGGCCGCGAGCCGCCTTGCCCGCCGGGCGTATAGGCGTCGTCACTGCGGATTTTGCGGTCCGCCGTGTAGCGGTTGATCATGCTGTCCATGTTGCCTGCGGACACGCCGTAGAACAAATTGGGCTTGCCCAGCGCCTTGAACGGCTCGGCGCTTTGCCAGTCGGGCTGCGAGATGATGCCGACACGGAAACCCTGGTTCTCCAGCACCCGGCCAATCACGGCCATGCCAAAGCTGGGGTGGTCTACATACGCGTCGCCACAGACGATGACGATGTCGCAGCTGTCCCAGCCCAGCGCCGCCATCTCGGCGCGGTTGGTGGGCAAAAACTTGGCCACGCCAAAGCGCTGCGCCCAGTACTTGCGGTAGCTGGACAACGGCTTGGCATCGCGCGGAAAAAGCGACACGTCTTTAAAAATGGCAGGGCGGGCGGTCATGGAGAGAATATGAGGGCGAAACAGTGATTTTAAGGGTTTACCCAACATCAACCTAATTTGCCGCAGATACCCCCACAAGGTACGGCCACTGCGCGCCCTTGTGTGGATGAAAACCAACTGACTACGCGGGCCAATTGCCCAGTTGGCAGCATATTTGCGTTCTAATCCCACTTGAGGAAAAGAACTTAGAACTATTGCATATGCCAGCGAGCTCCGAACACAGCGTTTTTGCCGACACCACCATGGACTCCCACGCCGGCGAGGCTGACGTGGGTAGCTACGGATTTTTGGGCCGCTACCGGCTGGACCGCATGATTGGCCACGGCGCCATGGGTGCGGTATTTGAGGCCTTTGACAGCACCCTGGGCCGCACCATTGCGATCAAAACGCTGTACACCCAGCCCGACCAAACCAATAACGGGTTTGACACCGCCACAGTCGACGCCGCCATTTTGCAAGAGGCACGCACTGCCGCCACGCTGAACCACCCGCACATCGTTACCGTTTACGACGCGGGCCGCGCTCCCAGCACCATGCTAAAACGCGAGCTGCCTTATGTGGCCATGGAGCTGCTTCAAGGCAGTGACTTGCGCCACCGCATGAACGCCATTCCAGGCCTGAGCCAACGCGAGGCCGTGTCCCTGGTAGGCAAGCTGGCTTTGGCGCTAGACCACGCTCACAAAGGCGGGGTACTGCACCGTGACATCAAGCCAGCCAACGTTTTCATCACCAAAAACGGTTCGCCCAAGATCCTGGATTTTGGCCTGGCCAAGTTAACCGCCCGCGCCGTACAAAAATCCGACGCCAACGCCAACGACGTGGTGGCCGGCTCGCCCCAGTACATGTCGCCCGAGATGGTGCACAGCATTACCCATAGCGACCAAGTGGTGGATGCCCGCAGTGATGTGTATTCACTGGGCGTTGTTTTGTACGAGCTGTTGTGCGGCAAAAAGCCCTTTACCGCACCTACCCTGGAGCTGCTGCAGGAGCGTATTGCCCATTCGCAGGCCGAGCCACCGCATCTTGTCAACCCCGCCATTCCGCGTGATTTGTCGCGCATCATGCTGCGTGCACTGGCTAAAAAGCCTGAAGACCGTTACCGCAGCGCCGGGCAGCTGGCACGCGAGCTGCGCCGCTGGGGCGCGGGCGTGGAAGGCACTGATGCCGCGCACGGCTCCACCCAGCCCAATGGGGCCGCTGGCTTGTCCATGCCCGCGCCGCTGGCCAACGCAACAAGCGGCAGTGCCGCTTGGCGGGGCAAGCGGCTTGCCTGGCCATGGATGGCCCTTGCTGGAGTGCTTACTTTAGGTGTAGCGGCTTGGTTCATGCTAACGCAGCCCTACAAAACGCCCACGTCTGTGCTGGTGGCCCCAGCAGCCGCTAAAACCAAGGCCGCGGGCGATGCTACACCGGTCTTGGCGGCGGCACCCACACCCACCACCGCAGATACGGCGCCTGCGCCACCCGCTAATATTGCGGTTTTGGCCACACCACCGGATGTGGCGCCCGACGCTGCGATAGTCTCGCCTCAGCCGGTGCAACCCGCGCAAGGCCGCGTGCGCATTGCCGTCACACCCTGGGGTACCGTAGAAGTAGACGGGAAAAATATGGGCGCATCCCCCCCGTTAACTGCGCTTACGCTGGCACCCGGTGATCACACCATCGTGCTGCGCAACAGCGACTTTCCAGCGCGCACTTTCCGACTTAAAGTTGAAGCAGGCAAAACCGAGCGCATCGCGCACCGATTTGAATAAACCAACCCAGGAGATGTTATGTTGATCAAAACCCTAGCCAGCGCCCATCACGCTGCGTTAGCACCTTTGTTCGCTGCCGCCCTGCTAGGAGTCTGGGCGGCAGAACGATTTAGCCGAGTCCAGTTCACTCCACAGGAGCTCCAAAATTGGCTAGGCGTTGATCAATGCAGTCGTTAACGGCT
>JAYUHM010000255.1:0-46323 GCA_043766985.1 Polaromonas sp. | reverse complement strand
GCCGGCACGGGGGACAGCCGCGGAGCTGAAGTAGCGCCGCCGACCTGCTCCCGTACAAGACAACCCCCCAAGCCCGCTACAACGCCACGCCACGCCACGCCACGAAACCATGAAACACCCATGCCGTAGATTACGTTTAGGTAAATGCATTATGATTAGTGAAATCTCAGGAGCCCACCATGCACGCTGTTCACGCCGCCCCATCGAAAGCCCTCCAGAGCGGGCCGATTAACGCCGCCGCTCTGCCTCCACCCGCCAAGGTACAGCAACTGCACCACTACGCCTACCGCGCCAAAGACGCCGAGGAAACGCGGGTCTTCTACGAAGACATTTTGGGGCTGCCCATGTACCACATCATCCAAAGCGACATCGTGCCCAGCACTGGGGAATACTGTCCCTACACGCACTTTTTCTTTCGCTTGCAAGACGGCAGCTTTATCGCATTTTTTGACCTGGGCGACGACGAAGCCGCGCTGCCCAGCCCCAACACACCCAAGTGGGTTAACCACATCAGCTTTCGGGTCAACACCGTGCAAGACCTGGTGGACACCAAAGCGCGGCTGCAGGCGCATGGCATTGAGGTGCTGGGCGTGACGGACCACCATATATTTAAAAGCATTTACTTTTTTGACCCCAATGGCATCCGCCTGGAGCTGACGGCCCAGTTGGCCGACGAATTTCAGATGCTGCAAGAAAGCAAAACCGCCCACGCCCGGCTGGCCGAATGGATAGCGCGCAAGCAGGTGTGGCGCGCTGAGCGGGCCGCAGGCAAAACCAACAAACTCACACCGCAGCGCAACGACCGGCCCGAGCTGGTGCCACCGGTGGCATGAACCCGAAGTACTACTAATTTAATAGCTCCTTGTGCCCTGTACTATTGGGCTTAGGCTTGTTTTACCACTTATATTGAGGCTGTGAATGCCGCCAACCACTACTGACCGGCCACAAGCCCCCAACGCCAGCGCCTACGCCGCCACAGCGCTAACTAACAACTACCAGTTTAGCCAAGGCACGGGCTACGTGCTGCCCCAGTACGCCGCCGTCATTCCCGATGCCGCACGCACCGGCGCTACAGAACACCACCGCATTCTCATCGTCGGCGGCGGCATTACCGGGCTGACCCTGGCTTGCGCGCTGGCGCAACTGGGTGTGCCCTGCGTGCTGCTGGACGAAGACAACACTGTGGGGGTGAAAGGCGCGTCCAGCCGGGGTATTTGCTATACCCAAAAGTCGCTGGAGATTTTTGACAAACTGGGCATTTACCAACGCATTAAAGCCAAGGGCATCCAGTGGAGCGTAGGCCGCACCTTTGCGGGTGAGGACGAGATTTACCGCTTTGATTTGAAGCAGCAAAACAACTTTTCATTAAGCCAGCAGCCCGCATTCATCAACATCCAGCAGTTCTACAACGAAGGCTACTTGGTAGACCGCATCACCCAGCTGGGCCATGCGCAGATTCGCTGGAACAACCGCGTGACGGCGTTTTCTAATGACGACGGGTTAGCTACTTTTACCATAGCTACTCCAGCTGGTAAATACAAGGCTACTGCAGCCTATGTGGTGGACGCCACGGGCTCAAAAAGCCCTTTTCGCCAATGGCTGAACGTTGGTGTCAAAGCCAAAAAAGGCGACGACCGCTGGTGCATTGCCGACGTGCGCTTTAATACCCGCCCGCCCACCGAGCGGCACACCTGGATCGAAGCCCCGTTTAACGAGAACCGCGCTGTGTGGCAGCACCTGATGGCCGACGACGTGTGGCGTATCGACTACCAAATGGCCCCAGATGCTGACCCTGAATATGTGAGCAGCGAAGCGCAGGTGCGTGAGCGCTTGGCCAGGCAGTTTGGCCAAGATACCCAGGTCGATATTGTCTGGGTGGGGCCCTACGCCTACCGCAGCGAGTGTGTGGATGCGATGCGTGTTGATTTGGGTAAGAGCCAGGTTTTTTTCATCGGCGACAGCGCCAAAGTGGTAAGCCCTTTTGGCGCGCGCGGCGGCAACACCGGCATTGCGGACGCCGACAACCTGGCCTGGAAGCTGGCCGCTGTAGTACAAGGTCACGCCGCTCCCAAATTGCTGGCCAGCTACCACCCCGAGCGGCACGAGGCCGCGACCACCAATGTGCAGGTTACCAACCGCACCGCCCGCTTTTTGCGCCCTGCAGATGGCATGGAGCGCCTGTTTCGCACGGCGGTAGTGGGCTTGGCCAAGCAGCATGCCTTTGCCCGCGCGCTGGTCAACACCGGGCGCATGGCGGTGGCCAACCCGTATGGCGCATCCCCTTTAACAGACGCGGCTTTAGGGCCCAGCACCTCGGTGCAAAACGTGGCCCTTGAATGGGTGAACGGCACTAGCGCCTGCTTGAACGATTTGCTGCGCTGGGCCGGCGCGCGGCCCTTGCTGCTGGTGTTTGGCGACAGTGCAGGCGGTTTGGGCGCGCTGCACAGCGCCAAGCTGCGCGCGCTGGCCAGCGCCGGTAACGTGCGCGTGGTGCAGGTGGCAGCGCTGCGCGCGCAGGTGCAAGCGCGCGAGGCAGTGCTAGACCCGCAAGGCCTGCTGGCCCAAGCCTGCGGCCTGCCCGCTGTACCAGGCCAAGCGCCAAGCCAGTCAACCGTGCCGCTCTGCCGGTGGGCGCTTGTGCGACCCGACAGCTACCTGGCCGCCCACGGCAGCGCTCTGGGCGCACGGCTAGTGCATGCCATTGCTCGCTGCGCGGGTACCAGCCTACTTGGATCTGAGCTATGAGCCACCCCGCCACCGCCCAAATCGCCCAGTGCGTCGCCTTGGACAACCAACTTAGCGATGCCGACGGCTTTTACGAAGCCCTGCTGGACGCCCACACCGGCCTGAGCACTGAGCAGTCGGCCCTGCTGAACGCAAGACTGATACTGCTGCTGGCCAATCAGATCGGCAATGCAGCCGTGCTGGCCGACTGTATTACATTGGCCAAGCAATGCGCAGCACCGCAACACAGATTCGAATAGCTGGTACGGTTGAATAGGGGCGGGTCACTGAAAGGTGCGAATCATACAAAGTTTGCACAAGGCCAAACAACGCACCGACGCGCACTGTCTGGTTACGGCCAGGTACTGGGCAAACCCGCGCAGCCGATACAAGCACACGGCACCAACACAACTTTACCGTACGCCTCTGCCACTGACGTCCACTGCTGACCAGCATGCTGCTGGAGTTTTAAAGAGAGCCCACCGGGCTACCGCAAGCGCAAAACTGCTTCACCCTCAACGCGGCAAACTGTGTGTTTATGCACAATCTAAAGCGCTTTTGGTGACCATAAGACGCCGTTTATAGAGTTTGCTGCCTAAGCAATTTTGTCGCCTGCCCGTATACCTTGGGAGAATAACAAAAGCGGTTCTGACAATCTCAAACCAGGCTTTGTAAACCCGTCCACAAGACGATGTGGGTGGCAAGGATACGGTAGCAGCGATGAAAAAATGGTTTAGTTTTCCATTCATGAATGCAGGCTTGGGCGATGGCGCAGACGCCCGGGCAGAGGCCGAAGCGGCTGCGCGCATTAACTAGTTGCTACCCTGTTTTGGCCAGTGGATAGCCACGCGGCAGATGTCAAATATCTGAACGTCATTACTATAAATTAAATAGCTTATTGTGCACCATTCTATTGGGCTAACGACTCATTTAACCATCTAAACCTGCTCCTGAGGCTTTGGCAGGGTTTACGGATAGCGCCGTGCAATCGACTCGGCGATGCACACCGGTTTGCTGCCGCCCTCGCGCTCAACGGTGACTTCCCAGGCCATTTGCATCCCGCCCTGGTCTATCGGCTCGCAGCTGAGCAGCTTTAAATGCGCTCGCAGGCGGCTGCCTACGGGCACAGGGGAAATAAAACGCACCTTGTTCAGCCCGTAGTTCACGCCCATGCGGGTCTCGGTAATCGTTATCGCCGACTCAAAAAACGTGGGAATGAGCGACAAGGTGAGAAAACCGTGCGCAATGGGCGCGCCAAACGGCCCGGCCTTGGCGCGTTCTACGTCCACATGGATCCACTGCTGGTCGCCCGTGGCGTCGGCAAACTGCTGGATCTGCTGCTGGGTAATGGTGGTCCAGGCGCTGGTGGCTACGTTTTGGCCCACGCAGGCGGCTACATCGGCAAGGGTTTGGAAGGTTTTCATGTTTTGCTGCTTATTTATTGAGCCATTCACACAGGGTGCGCCACTGCTCCAGGTCTTTCTCTACCCGGCTGGGGGCCACGTCAAACAGGGTCAGGCCGCGGGCGGCCAGGTGAATGTAGTTTTGCGTGTCGCGCAGGGTGGCCAGCACAGGCAGGCCCAGCGTGGCAACAAACTCTTGCAGCTTGTCGGCGGCAATGGTGCGGCCATCCACCCGCATGCCTACCAAGCCCACCTGCATCTTGCCTGCCTGGCGGTGCTCGGCCAGCTCGTCCAAAAACTTGCGGGTGGCAAAAATATCGAACACGCTGGGCTGCAGCGGCACAATCACTTTGTCGGCCAGCTTCATCACGTCTTTAAAGCGCCAGCCGTGCAGGCCGCCGGGGGTGTCCAGCACCACGTGGGTGGTGCCCTTGGGCGGCTTGGCAATCACGTCTTCGGTAATGTCCCAGGTGCTGATGGGGCGGGCAGCGGGTGGGCGCAGGCCCAGCCACAGCTTGGACGACTGCTGGCGGTCCGCGTCGCCCAGCATCACCTTGTGGCCTTGCGCAGCGTAGTAGCCTGCAATATTGGTCGCCAAGGTGGACTTACCGACCCCGCCTTTGGGGTTTGCAACAACGATAACGGGCATAGCGGGCTCCGGTGTAATCTGTATGCCTATGTTACCGAATTCTGGCCCCCCGCCTGACGTGTAAGTCGCCCAGGCGTAAAAAAAGCTGCCAAAGCAGCTTTTAGGTATGTTTTAGGCCATAAGCCCAATAGAGCAGGGTACAAGGAGCTATTTAATTAATAGTGTCCGCACCCGCCGTCAGCAATCAACGAAACTTGGACTGCGGCACCACTTTCAGGTCGCCGTCCAGCGAGCTGATGTATTTGCCCAGTTCTTTCATCTCGGCATTGGTAAATTGCTTGGCAATGCCGCCCATCACGCCGTTGGCGCGGCCCACTTTGGCCAGGCCTTCGGTTTTGTACGATTTGAGCGCGACTGTCAGGTAGTCAGCGTGCTGGCCAGCAATTTTGGGGTAGCTGGGGTCAATTGGCTTGGCAAAGTTGGCGCCGTGGCAAGAAACGCAAGCACCCTTTTGCAGCAGGCTGGCAACGAGGGCGCTGGGCTCTTTGGCCGCTTTCTCAGGCAAGGTGGCACCCTCTACCTTGCCGTGTACGCTGTAGTACGCAGCCAGGTCGGCCATGTCTTGCTCGCTCAAGGGGGCCGCGACAGCGCCCATGGTGGGGTGCTTGCGCTCCCCTTTTTGGTAGGCCAACAGGGCATTGCTGATGTATTTAGCGCCTTGGCCGGAAATCATCGGCACGCGGTATACCTCGGGGAAGCTGGCCTGGTAGCCTGCAATGCCGTGGCAGCCAATGCACATGGCCGCCTTGGTTTTACCGGCGTCTGGGTTACCTTTAATCTCTTGGGCCGCTGCTGGCGCGCTGACCAAAAGGGTGGCGGTGGTCACGGAAGCGACAAAAAAAGCAAATACCGAGGTCAACAACTTGTTCATTTTGCGTACAGAATGTGGGTAGGCAGACAAGAGCGATGGCCCTTGTAATTAACCTCGAATTATATCCGGCCAAACCCTTATCCTTTTTACAGCCCGTTGGCATCTTTCCCGCAAGCACCATTATGAAATTCCAAGGCTCCCAAAATTACGTCGCCACGCAAGACCTGATGCTCGCCGTCAACGCGGCCATCACCCTCAAACGCCCCCTGCTGGTCAAAGGCGAGCCCGGCACCGGCAAAACCATGCTGGCCGAAGAAGTGGCGCAAAGCTTGGGCATGCCGCTCTTGCAATGGCATATCAAAAGCACTACCAAGGCGCAGCAGGGCCTGTATGAGTACGACGCCGTCAGCCGCCTGCGCGACTCGCAGCTGTCCACGGTGGACGGCGGCGAAAAGGTCAAAGACATTAACAACTACATCATTAAAGGTGTGCTGTGGCAGGCCTTTACGGCTGACGAGCCGATTGCCCTCTTGATCGACGAGATCGACAAAGCCGACATTGAATTTCCCAACGACCTGCTGCGCGAGCTGGACCGCATGGAGTTTTATTGCTACGAAACCCGCGAGCTGGTAAAGGCCAAAAACCGCCCGCTGGTGTTTATCACCTCTAACAACGAAAAAGAGCTGCCCGACGCCTTTTTGCGCCGCTGCTTCTTCCACTACATCAAGTTTCCCGATGCCGACACGATGAAGCAGATCATCGACGTGCACTTTCCGGGCCTGAAAAAAGACCTGTTGGCCGCGGCGATGAAGACCTTCTACGACGTGCGCAACCTGCCCGGGCTGAAGAAAAAACCCTCCACATCGGAGCTTTTGGACTGGCTGAAACTGCTGATGGCCGAAGACATTCCGCTGGAAGTTTTGCAAAACAAAGACGATAAAGTGTCGGTGCCTCCGCTAGTGGGCGCGCTGCTGAAGAACGAGCAGGACGTCACGCTGTTTGAAAAACTGGTCTTCATGCAACGTAATAACCGCTGATACCCGACACCATGCATAAATTATTAAAAGAAGGCTTGACGGATGCTTTGGGCTTTGTAGGTGGCGGACTGGCTGGCATGTTTGTTGGCCGTGCTTTCGGGCTGGATATTTTTGCACCCGGCTACGCTAGCACCAGCATCGTTGGCCTGCTGCTCTGCGGCTTGGGTGGCGGCGCAGGCGTGCAGCTAGCCCGCTGGGCCCGCGCCAAGGTCAACAAAGATCCCCGAGAAAAGTAAGCCATCATGTCTTCATTCGTCACCCCCATCACCCTGTCGCAACGCGGCATACGCCTGGAGCCCCTGGCGCTCAGCCATGAAGAAGGCTTGCGCCTGGCCGCAGCCGATGGTGAGCTGTGGAAGGTGCGCGTCACGTCCGTGCCCGAGCCAGAGAACACCCGCAAATATATCGAAGACGCCCTGAAGATGCGCGAAGACGGCAACCGCTTCGCCTTCGCCGTCATCAACGAAGCAGATGGCAAAGTGCTGGGCAGCAGCAGCTACCACGACATCATTCCCGTCGTTAAACGCGTCGAGATTGGCTACACCTGGTACGCCAAAAGCGCACAGCGCACCCACGTCAACAGCACCTGCAAACTCATGCTCATGACGCACGCTTTTGAGACATTAGGCTGCAACGTCGTAGGCTGGCGCACCGACAACTTCAACTACGCCAGCCAAAAGGCCATCGAGCGCCTGGGCGCCCAAAAAGACGGCACCATGAGAGGCCACGCCCTGCGCCGCGACGGCACCATCCGCGACACGGTGATGTACAGCATGCGGGCGGGGGAATGGGCCGAGGCGAAGGCGCAGTTACTGTACCAGTTGGATAAACCGCGCGGCTAGCCAATGAATTGGCAAAGATGTACGATCTTTTCTTGCTTTAACTGCAATGGAGTAACGCCATGAATGCGATATTGAAAGAATTTTCTCAATTGGGAAAGTACGAAAAATTTGAAGTCATTGAGCAGCTCTGGGACAGCATTGATGCCGATAACAATGCCCCACCCATGAGCGATGCGCTACATAATGAATTAGAGCGTCGCGCGCAATGGTCTGCCCAGAACCCGGGTCAGGGTAAATCTATCCAGAAAATTGCCGCTGACCTTGGAGTGAATTTGTGAGTTTCAAGGTATCTATAGAGCCGCAGGCAGCACAAGAAATCGAAGCGGCTTTTACATGGTACGAAACAAGAAATGCAGGCCTTGGCAGCACATTCTTAAAAGCTGCCGCTGCTGCTACCGAAAGATTAGAACGCAGCGCAGACCAGTTCAAACTTGAACGCAACAAATACCGCCGCATCCATTTGACTAAATTCCCCTACGCCATGCACTACACCATTCGCGGACCCCAAGTTCTAGTCCTAGCGTGTTTGCACGCGCGCCAAAATCCCGCACTTTGGCCTGGCGTCTAAATCATGCTAATCGACTTCTTCTATACCCTGCGCTCCGCCAAACTGCCTGTGTCAGTGAAGGAATACCTGACGCTGCTCGAAGCCTTGAAAGAAGGCGTGGTGGGGCCGAACTGCGACAGTGAGGACGGCACCGGCTACAAAATTGACGACTTTTATTACCTCAGCCGCACAGCGCTGGTGAAGGACGAAAAGCATTACGACAAGTTTGATCGGGCCTTTGCCGCGTACTTCAAAGGCGTGGAGATGGTGGAGGATTTCACCAAGGACATTCCGCTGGACTGGCTGCGCAAAAACCTGGAGCTGCAACTCAGCCCCGAAGAGCTCGCCAAGATCGAGAAGATGGGATGGGACGAGCTGATGGAGACGCTCAAAAAGCGTTTTGAAGAGCAAAAAGAACGCCACGAGGGCGGCAATAAATGGATTGGCACGGGCGGCACTTCACCCTTTGGCGCGTATGGGCAAAACCCGCAGGGCATTCGCATTGGGCAGGATAAAGGCCGCAACAAGAGCGCGGTGAAGGTGTGGGACCAGCGCGCCTACAAAGACTATGACGACACGCAAGAGCTGGGCACGCGCAACATCAAAATCGCCCTGCGTAGATTAAGAAAATTTGCCCGCGAAGGCGCGTTGGACGAGCTGGATTTAGACGACACCATCCGCTCTACCGCAGCCAACGCCGGCTGGCTGGACATCAAAATGGTGCCCGAGCGGCACAACAACGTGAAGGTGCTGCTGCTGATGGACGTGGGCGGCACGATGGATGAGCATATCCACCGGGTGGAAGAGATGTTCTCGGCTGCTAAAACCGAGTTCAAACACCTGGAGTTTTATTACTTTCACAACTGCGTGTATGACTTTATGTGGAAGAACAACCGCCGCCGCTTTGCGGAGAAGTTTGCCACGCAGGACATCTTGCGCAAGTACAACAAAGACTACAAGCTGATCTTTATTGGCGATGCCACCATGAGCCCGTATGAGATATTGCAACCTGGCGGCAGCGTGGAATACAACAACGAAGAAGCTGGGGTGGAGTGGCTGCAGCGCCTGACGCAAGCCTTCCCCAAGTTCGCCTGGATCAACCCCGAGCCGCAGGGCGTGTGGCAGTACCGCCAAAGCATCGGCATCATGCAGCAGATCATGTCCCAGCGCATGTACCCGCTAACCGTCAAAGGCCTGGAAGAGGCCATGCGCCTGCTGAGTAAATAACTCCAGCCACTACAATCGAGGCTTAGCCCTCAGCTAGCCTTAGTGCTATAGCCTCCCAGCCAGAGCGGTACTGGCTAGCGCTTATCTCCTCGTAGTTCAATGGATAGAACGGATGCCTCCTAAGGGGTTTATAAAAGAGAAAAATCAACGATAAGATGTTGATTTAAATAGGGAAAATAAATATGCTCTCCCTTCAAATCCCATCAAATCGTCCCAAATCCAGCCTTGTCGTGTCCCAAATTTGTCCCAAAAAAAAGACAATTTGAATGAGGAAATGAGTGGTGAAAATGGTGCCCCCGACAGGAATCGGACCTGTGACCTATCCCTTCATCCCACTTCGGTTTTCACCGCCACACTTTGCATGTGTTCGTGGGCTGGACTATGCCTTGACCAAGGACTAAGACAGTCCTGAAGGCCTGAGCCGTCTAGTCTCTACACCTTCCCCGTGAGGGGCTTGGCTCGGCGTTGCCACGAGCTTGAAAAGCCCACAGGGTTCACCGAATTTGACTCAATTCACACAGAAGCTTTCGCTTGGCTGGTGCCCAAAATTTTCTAGGAGGGGATCGCTCTATCCACTGAGCTACGGAGGCACTTCTGATAGTGTACCAAGTTAGGCGACAATCATCCACATGAGCTCAGAAAAACAAGCACTGATTGACTACCTTAAAAGCAAGACTGGGGGCGCACTCATGATGACCCCTAAGGAGCTTGCCCTGGAGATTCGGGTATCGGAAAAGCAGCAAAGCAAGCTGAGGCAAGAAAAACGCTTCCCTATCCCACACAAGGATTTTGGACGAAGTGTGCAGTACGCCGTCAATGCCATTGCTGACTTCTTGCTCACTGGCGAGACAAGCGAAGAAAAGCAGCAGAAGGAGGCAGTGGCACCCCCTGCCAAATTGGAGCTTCCCACGACAAGACGAGCACGAACCGGCCCAGAAGATTTATCTCAGATGATCTTGCTCAGCAGCTTTGTTGTGACCTTGGAAGAGCAGCTCACGAACATAAAATCGCTGCACACCTACTTTACTCAATACATAAAAACAAAGAGCCTTAGCGATAGCTTGGAAAGCAAGCTTGCCCCCAAAGGTGAGTTGCCGGCCAGAAAGCGGCACGTCGTCCCATGAGCATGAACTGTTCAAGCCCCTCCCCCAATACACCAGCCAGCGCGGGCAGTCGCCCAGACTACTGACGACTAAAGAATAAAAATATGAATATTGGACAGATTGCGCAAAATGTGGGCTCGCTTCTTCTTCAAACGGACCCAAAAACTTTCATCTTTGATCTTTTGACCGCTTACGGCAAGCCGAAAGCTTCTGTGACCAGGTTGCAGGCTGGTGAATACAACATTTCCAATGACAAGGATTACGTCCTATGGAAGAACAATGTGGACTTACCCCGTTTGCACGGGACATGACTAACTCCATCGGCAGGCTCCTCCTTCACTTCATCTGATGACTTTTTGTTTCTTGCTTGACATCCGGTAAATTTCTGTTTTATTGAGACGTGACAGCGTTATGCGTCGGCCTCTATTGAGTGTGTAACTTCTCCGGACTTGCCCAGCACTTAACAAGCCACACGATTCGCGTTGTCTAGAGTGTTCCCCTGAGTACCCCGATGGTGCAGAGAGACGAACAAGCAAACTTCACTGCCTGCAAGTTACGCGAGTAGCCTGCTGTCGGAACAGGAGGGGCTCAGGACGCAAAACTCAAATCAAGCCGCAAGAATGAGGATTCATGCATGGCGGCAGCGAAAGGCTTATTGGTCGGACCGCGCATGAGGGTGTACAAGCACCTGAACCGACCCTGGTGACCCCTTGCATTGGTCTCACCCCGGATAGAGGCAAGCACATGCCACGCAACTCCGCGCAAGCCTAACCCGGTCAAAAAACCACCGGGCTAGGGTAAAACTTTGCCGGAACCGTGTGGCAAGTCCTCCCCGGTTTTCCTGAATTCTGGGGTGAAACCTTGCTTTTCATGCCTTCCACATTCAGGCGAAGCACGAACAACGATTTGGCGAAGCACATCTCCTGCAAAAGCAGGAAGTGAAACGGTAGTGAAACAAAAATGACGGCGGCGCAGTTTTCTGCTTTTTGCAGCACCTCGGCAACCCGCATCAATCCTGGGCATTTGACATTCGTTTTTTTTCTTGTATAGGTTTTAGGCATAACAAAAAGGAGAACCTATGCACAAGACCGACAACAACAACGGGTTGCAAGCCAGCCCCCAGACCCTCACCCGCAGCGACGAGCTATTCTTTAATCGCCTGCTCAAGAACAAAACACTGGACCTGACCATTGACCCCGACCACATCGTCAGAAAATGGCAGGGCGACAGATTCCTGGGCTATGGCTTACGAAGCCACGATGTTGAAATCATGCGAGCCACCACACTTCGTGAACTCAATGCCATGCAAGCCAACGCCGTGGACAACAACGAGGAATTTGATTTCACATGGCACCACCAGCTTATGCAGGACGGGCAATGCTTCTCCCGCGATGAAGACTTGTCCGTGCGACTGCTGCAACTGCTATGCACCCAAAGACTGGCCCAATGGGATGCCCGCAGCTTCTACTACCTTTTTCCCGTACCACCCACCGAAGCCCATATCCGAGCCGTCATGCAAGCCTTGGTGCTGGAGAGCCGACTGATGACCAAGCTGCGAGAACGTGCAAAAGACCCCGGGAAACTGGTCAAAATTTAACGGCGGAAGTGTCTATCCAATGGTGCCATCGCGGTGCCCCAATGAGCCGGTGTTGAAGGTTATTTCTCCACCGGTTTTTTCTTGTCCGTTCTCTTCTCTGCCTGCTCTTCATTCCGCCGGCTGTTGACTTTCCATAAATACACGCTTGAATGAATTGAAGAACCCGGAAAGGGTTGCCAATGGCAGGAAACCAATTCAAGCAAGGGCAACCTTTAACCCGCGTGAAACGCGGCTAAAGGTATCTGCTGGGCGTTGCCCAGACCCAAAAGCCCACGGCGTGCAAACGCCTTGGCACGGCGCAACAGAACAATAAGAAAGGAGCCGCGATGAACAACAAGAAACATGGGCAACAGGAAAAAGAGGCCATCAGAAAACGCAGCAACGGCCAAGCCGGCCCGGACGGCAACAGTTACTTGCGCACCCAGCGTGTGGAATTGCGGGTCTGCCCGCAGGAACATGACACGTTGTGCGAGATGGCAAGCAAGGCCGGTTTTCACAGTCTGGCGCAGTATGTGCGCGAATCAGCATTGAGCCGTGGGAATGTGGAGTCCCCGACGACCCGACACAAGGCCCACACCGCCGTGCTGTACGCCCTGAACCGTATCGGCAACAACCTGAATCAGGTGGCCCGCAAGGTCAACCAGGGCCAGCCGCTGGACGATGAGATCCTGCTGGTCTTGCTCCAGGTCCAGGAACTGGCCCAGGAACACCTGCACGCCCTTGCCAGCGAAATCCAGGGCACCGCCCCATGATGGTCCGCGTATTCCGGGCAGGCCGTTCCAACGGTCAATCCCCCGTCAACTACCTGTTGAGCGATACCGACCATACAGGCACCCAGCGCACAGTGAAGCCGGAGGTTCTGGAGGGCAACCCAGCCACCACCATCGTAGTCATCAACAGCATTCAGCGCCAGCACAAATACGTGTCAGGGGTCATTGCGTTTCGCCAGGAAGAAAAACCCACCCGAGACCAGATGCATGAGGTCATCCGCGCCTTCAAGAAAACCGTGGCACCCGGTATCAAAGACGATGCATTCAACAGCTTGTGGGTCTTGCACCAAGAAAAAGGCAATACGGAATTGCACTTTCTGTTTGCAATGTCCCACTTGCCAAAGGGCCGTCGCTGGAACCCGCACCCGCCCGGAGAAAAAAACCTGGACCTATACCGTCAGTTTGTCAGCGTAATGAACGAAACCATGGGTTATGCCCAGGTCATTCCCAACCCATTGCACGCCCTCATGGGTGACTTTGAACACAAGGCACCACGCGGCAAGGAGAAGCAGCGCAAGACCCTGCTTCTGATGAAGGAAATCAGCCGGGCCATTCAGTCCGGCAAGGTCAATACCCGGGATGCCCTATGCGAGTTTCTGGACCAGGAACTGGGCGTCACCGTGACCCGGCAAGGGCGAGATTACCTCTCGGTCCGTTTGCCCGGCACGGAACGCGCCATCCGGCTCAAGGGAGCCGTGTTTCAACACGATGCCGACTACCGGACCATGCGGGGCGCATCGTCCGCGAAGCCCAGGCCCGTCATGCTTACCGGCCTTGAATTTCAGCAAGCCAAGCAGACGTTAAACGCCCTGGTGCAGGAGCGCCAGGCTTTCAACGAAAAGGCTTACCAGCCACGTATCGGCTTGCCACGGCAGAAACGGGGGCTAGCACCAGTAACAAGAATAACAACCAAGGATAAAACCATGCCCATCAATATCACCAAAACCATCCAACCCATCGTCAACGAGGCATTGACTGTGGCCCGCCAAGCCGACACTGAGCGGATTGCAGAGAACAAGCAATCCATGCCGGACAAGACCACGGTCGCCCAGCGTATTGCCAGCACACGGCAGAAAGCCAGCAGCGTGGCAAGCCCGCAGGCGGCACCGTCCACAGCCATGGACCAGATACACGAGCTGGAAGCAGCTATTGGCAGCTTGCAACTTAGCGTTGATGCCGCGACAGCCGATGTGGCCAACGCACTGAAACCCAAAGCGAGGGGAAAAGCGGAGCAACGGCTTGCAAGCCTGCTCAAGCAGATGGCAAGGCTTCAGCACCAGCTATGGTTGGCCAAACAGCGTCAGCTCAACGAGGGTGCAAGCAGCAAGAAAATGAAGTTGTAGTGAAATCATCAACGTATAAAAAAAGCCCTCGTTTTGAGGGCTTCTTCAATGTATTTGTCACTATATCCCATGTAGATATGCCTGCTTAACAACAGGCTTGCCCTTCTTCCACTCTTCATATCCATCAGTCTTCACACCTACACTCGCCAGTGCTTGCGCAGATTCCTTTTTTCCCTTCTCAAGAGCATAGAAGTAAAGATTTGGAGGTGTTGTTGCTTCAGGCTTGGACATAAGAGCTTTCTGGCCATCCAAATCAATGCCGTACTTTTTAAAAAGAGCAAACTGTTCTTTTTGCTTAGGATAGTCACCTATGATGATGTACAAGGGGATGCTGGCACCTTTATCCGAGTAGGTTGAGTAGATACCCATACCGCCTTGAAGAAACAGCTCCATGACCCGCAGGTCTCCCCGCTTGGATGCTTGCTCAAATTCTTCTTGCTTCCAGTTCACACCAATATTCTTCAGTTCCACCCGTGGATCGGAGCTTTTGCCAGACTGGATGCCATCAAGCTTGTGGCTGATGTCCGCAGTCATTTTTTCAAGGTTGAGCAGGTTTGATTGAATGGCACGAGCATCATCAGACTTCGCGGCAATGAATCCACCCTCACGAGCATGCTTGCTTGAGGCTACGGCACCCACAGAGAAGGCGACTGCACACACACCCGCACAAAATATCATACTTGATGGAATAACACGGTTAGAAGGCATTTTGAACATCTTCATGACAAGTAGCACCACGAAGAATAAAACAATGACACCAGCCAAATGATTGATGTATGGGAAGTAGGGACGGATGAAATCCATGACGGGAAGCAAAGTTCCCGTAGCTATGAACATGGTTGCATTGATAGGTCCAAGATGATCGGTCGCCAGCTTGCCATGCTTGACATAGGTTTCTGTTTTCATTTCCACACCACTCCCGAACTTTCTTTGATTTCCCTCACAACAGCTTCGGCAAGTGAAAGAGTGATGTATTTTGAAACCTTTACTTGTGTTCCGTGTGTGTCGGCATAAACAAATGCGGCAATCTTATCGCTTTCGGCACCCGGATAGTTGATGGTGCCAATCTGGTCAATCTCCTTAAAAGGAAGGTTTTTACCATTAACAACCAACCCGGAATTTGGTTTCACCAAAATTGTAGTCTTCAAGTTGACCGCAAAGTGCATTACAAAAAACCACAGTGCAAATGCGAGAAAAAGCCAAATATATATCCCCATATCTCCACTGCTTTTAAATGCCATTGCCATCGGAGCGGTAAGCGCACAAGAAGCTGGGAAAAGAGCAAAAATCGCAAGAAGTGCAAAGCTTGTTGCCGTTTTCGCTCCGAACCGTTTTGACTTGAATGTCAATTCAAATGAACCATCGGCATTGACCGTCTTGTCATAGCCTTTTTTGAAACTGCTTTCCATGTGTTCCTCGTTTGGTTGATGCCCCTCCACCAGGAAGTGCTACACGAACTTTAACGTATTTTAGACATATCGGGTAGGCAATCATCCTGTTTCGTTCTTCTACTCTTTGGGTTGAGGCGCGACCATCTATGACTAGGTGGTGCACATGGACAAAGACAGAGAAACAGCGTTGGCAATAAAGGTAGGCAAAGCGATTGCCTACCGTAGAAAAGCTGTGCCAATGACTCAGGAAGAATTAGGAGAAGCTCTTAGTGTTGGGATAGAAGCTATCTCAAGAATGGAAAGAGGCTCAATTATGCCCAGCATTCCTAGGCTTGTAGAAGTCGCTGAAGCTTTAGGTTGTCCAATCCATGACTTGCTTCTTATCAGCTCCGATAGAAGCACTGAGCATGCTATTCAACTTGCACAAAAACTAAGTCCGCTATCTGTTCAAGACCGAGACATGATCTTGGAGATAGTGGACAGGCTTGTTGTTCGGCTGAAATAATTTTAAATATCTTCAAGCAACAGCAGGTTGAAGACCTGCCCAAAGTTTTGCGCCTGTTTTCTTTGGACGAAGTTTTGCATACCTCATCAAAGTATTCATTTCTGTGTGACCTGTAATCTTTGCAATTTCAATGTCAGTCAAACTTGTGTTTTCAAACATCCATGAAATGGCTTCATGCCTGAAATCATGAACATTAAAGTCATCAACCTTTGCATTCTTTGTGATGGTGCGAAATGCATGGCCTACGATGCCTGAATGTGCCCAATATGAAAACACCCTTTCATTAGGTTTGCCCTTGCGTGGAATCAGATTATTGATTACGAGTTCATAAAGCTCACGCCGCATAGACACACTCCTATCATCAGTCTTTTTTGATTTCTTTGTTTTCTGATGTTCTTTTGGAACAAAGACATAAGAGCCGTGGACCTCTTCTTCGTCAATCTTCAAGTCTTTCCAACGCATCAAAAGTGTTTCCCCAATACGCATGGCTGACAACACCTGAAAATTGATCAGGTCTTTCCAGCCCTGCTGATATTTATACATCTTGTCGCAGGCTTCAATCAATCGCTCCAGTTCATCACCTTCAATTCTGCGATCACGAGGATTGTCCCAAGCTCCGGGGGGTTGATTCACTTCAAACGGCTTTGATATAAAGTGATAGTTGTTTTCTCCAGCATGCCACTCTAAGGCGTTGCGAAGATCATAATAGTAGTGACGGATAGTTGATGGCGCATACGTTCTTTGCACCAATTCTTCTTTTTCTACTCCATCTTCACCAACAACTTTTTCAAGAACTTTTCCACCTTTAAACAATGGGTGGTCTTTCTTCTTTTTCTTCTGAACTGGAATGGGTTGAGTGAGCTTGATTTCAAGATATTTTCGAAGAGCTTTTGCATCAAGTTGACCTAGTTTCAACTTACCGATTTCAACCTTCAAGCGCCCCAGATTTGCCACCTTGTTGGGTGACAAAGTAGACAGCTTCATGTAGTCAGTGAATATCTCGCCAATGGTGACTTTTTGCACATCATGAAAGCTGGTTGCCTCACCCTTGTTCAGCCTGTTCTCCATGTCAACGATCCAAGCATCAGCCAGCTTCTGACTAGGAAAAGTGCCTGTTAGCATCACCCCATGCTTGCGAACTTTGGCCTGTACAGAGACCTTGCCATCCTTGCCTTTTCGCTTCGTTGTAGTTCCCATACCTTGCAGTCCTTTCTTGTCCCACTGTGTCAGTGTCCCATTATTGTCCCACGCAAGTTATAAAAACGCCATATTCAGAGCTAAGTTATTGATTTATAATGATAAGTCTTAAATTTTAACTACCCCCTCCTAAGCGTCAGATACAGGTTCGATTCCTGTCGAGGGGACCAGTTCTTTTTGCTGCGCAGCACAGTTTTTATATAGAAAGCTGCTCCGGGCCAACGGAATATTGCTGGAGCAGCTATAAAATAGTAGTGTTAGTCTACGGAAAAATGCCTTAGGCTGCCGAACAAGCCGTGCTTCTCGTCCTCAGGCCCCGCTGCAAAATACAGCGCATTGCTGTCGCCCAAGCTCGCGCCGTTGCCAAACTGCAGGCCCCACAAACCGGCGATGGCGACAGGCAGGTCGTCTGGGCCGCGCAGATCGTCGATGTACTGGCCGTTGGCCATGTCAAACGCGCAGATGCGGCCTGTCCCACCAAAGTTGCCCACCAATAGCGTGCCAGACAGTTTGCCAAAATTACTGGGGGCCATCGCCAAGCCCCACGGTGCGTTCAGGCGCTTGGCATCCTGGTAGATACGCAGCAAATTTCCGTTCAGGTCAAACTCGGCGAGCTTGCCTTTGTCAGGTAGGTAGCCGCTGGCAGCCTCGGCTTGGGCGTCTAACGCGTCTTCTTCCCCCGCGTAAAAGCTGCCTGCAGGCGCAGTGGCGCTGGGGTCGGCTTGGCTGATGGCATAAGCCACAAATACGCGCGCCAGACTGCCCTCACCTAGCGCTTGGATATTAAACGGTACAGGGTCGCCGGGCACTACGGATTTCACACCGTTGGCTAACGGGCCACTGCCAAATGGGTTGGTGAATCCCACAGTCGGCACTTTGGCCCAAGTTTTGTCCAGTGTGACGATGCGCGGGTGGGCACCAAAGTCTGCCAGCCAAAGGGTATCCGAAGTGTCCGGTTTGATGGCTACGCCAAAGAATGCGCTCCCGTCTGCCGCACCATCGTATTTTTCTTCGGCTGCGCCATCCACACGCAGGGTTGCACCGCTGCTGCTGCGGTCTGTCCAGCCACTGACCTTGCCTGAGTCGGTAACAAACATAAAACGCGCAGAACCATCAAACCCGATGGCATTGGCGCCCGCGCCAACCGTCTGGCCGGTGATGTGAAAGTGCGGGCCATCTAGCTGCGCCCCGTTAAACACAACACCCGTAATTTTGCCTAAGCTGGTTTTGTCCGTCCGCGCGTCAGCACCTGAGACGGTAACTTTTTTCAGGCCATCTTGAAACAGCCGCTGCAAGCTGGGTGAATTTGCGTCTTTGACGTCACCCACATACTGCCAGCTGGTGCCGCCAGCGCCTACCCAAAAATGGCCACCCGCTCCCTTGGGCCTGATGGCAATGCCCCAAGCATTGACAAAATCGGCCTCTGTAAAGGCGGCTTTGTAGCTGGCCTCGTTAGCTACCAAATTGGCTTGACGGTAGCGGTTGGCACTGGGTAGCAATAAGGGCTGTGGAGAGGGTAGCGCAGTACGTGCATCGGATTTGCGGCATGCAGTGAGCACACCTGCGCTGGCAGCCCATGCAGACAGGCTGGCCCATTGCAGTAGCAGACGGCGCTCTAGCATGTTGTGTTGGAACGGCTTGTTCATATATAAATTCCTTGGCTAAAACTACTGCACGCAAGCGTGCTGGGGGTGCCACAGCACGGCGTTCGCCCCGCTCTCCAGTGCGCCCAGCGCACCCAGGGTATGCCAGTGGTTTTGCAGATTGCGCATCACCAAGGCCATGGCGCTGGGCATCTGGGGGTGGCTGGCCAAAAAGTACAGGTTGGACACGATCTTGGTGGCCATCAGGTGGCGGCGGGTGGCATTGCCCTGCTCGCACTGGTGCTCTGCATAGCCGGTCATCAATGCCAAGGTGCCGGCCAGCATGCCGTCAATGCACGGCAGCTCTACGTCAGTATCGCTGCGGGAGGTGCGGGGGTAGGGGGGTCGATCAGGGTGCTTGCAGGCCATAGCGCTTGCCTTTCATTGGGTGGTTACACAATAAAGCTGGCTGGCTAGGCAGGGTATTTGGCCCTGCCGTGCTGGCTAAGGAATGGCCTGGAAATGAAAAAAAATGATGCACTTGCCAAGTCAGATGCGATAGTATATGATAATCATTCTCATTTGCAATTAGCTTTCAATTTTTTGCTCCTATGCCGCACACCTCTCTTCCTTCCCCATTAACCCCTGCTGCAGGCCGAGTGGCACAGCCGCCGGTGGCTAGGGCTTCTGATGAAGCCCCGGTACCCAGCGCTGCGCTGCTGCGTGGTCGCAAAACGGTGGCTATTGCCCATAACGGCATGCTCTACATGTTGCAGTCCACCAAGCTGGGCAAGCTCATCTTGACCAAGTAAACCGCTTTCCATTTTTATTTCAATTTATTTTTACCAGGAACCTCTGACATGAAAAAACTACGCCCCTCCACTGTGTACGTCTCGCTCACCATGGCGGCACTCGTTGCCGGCTTGGGCATAGCGCAGCCTGCTGCTGCACAGCAGCAAGAGCTCAACATCTACTCTGCCCGCCACTACCCCGGCGACGAGCAGTTGTACGGTGGCTTTACCAAGGCCACGGGTATCAAAATCAACCGGGTGGATGCGGACGACGCGGGCATTTTGCAGCGCCTGAAGGCTGAGGGCGCGTCGTCGCCTGCCGATGTGATTTTGCTGGTAGACGCCGCCCGCTTGTGGCGCGCTGAGGTAGACGGCTTGTACGCGCCGGTCAAGTCCACACTGCTGGAAGACGCTATCCCCGTCAACCTGCGCGCCAAGGCCACGCCCGAGGGCACGGCCTGGTTTGGCTTTAGCACCCGCGCCCGCGTGATCGTGTATGACAAAGCCCGCGTGAAGCGCGCGGACGTAGACACTTACGAAAAGCTGGGCGACCCGAAGAACAAAGGCCTGGTGTGCACCCGCAGCGGCTCGCACCCCTACAACCTGAGCCTGTTTGGCGCGGTCACCGAGCACATTGGCCCGCAGGCGGCAGAAAAATGGCTGGGCGGCATGGTGGCCAACATGGCGCGCACCCCCAAGGGCGGCGACACCGACCAGATCAAAGGCGTGGCCAGCGGCGAATGCGGCGTGGCGCTGTCCAACACCTACTACGTAGCGCGCCTGATGCGCAGCGAAAAGCCAGAAGACAAAGCCGTGATGGACAAAGTAGGCATCGTCTTCCCCAACCAAGCCAGCTGGGGCACACACGTGAACGTAGCCGGTGGCGCCATGGCCAAGTACGCCAAAAACCCGGCCAACGCGCTGAAGTTTTTAGAGTATCTGGCAGGCAAAGAAGCGCAGGAATATTTTGCCAACGGCAACAATGAATGGCCCGTAGCCAAAGGCGTGCAACTCAGCAACCCCGTGCTGCAAACCATGAGCGGCGGCAGCTTCAAGTCAGAGACCATTCCCGTGAGCGTGGTGGGTATGAACCAGGTGAAAGTGCAGCAGATGCTGGACCGGGTGGGGTACAAGTAAGCTTGACTTCTGACAGCACAGGCACTACTTATTTTGTAGCTGCTTGTGCTGAATTTTATTGGGCTTGGCGGTTAAACCACAGAACGCTTTATTGAATTTTTTTGCTGCGATGACGCCTAAAATTTATTAAGTCAATCTAGTATTTCCACATAAACGTATGGTAATTAATATGGACTTATGTTAGTATCCCTCCATGCCTTCTGCACAATTTGTTTGGGATGATAAGAAAAACGATGCCAACCTGAAAAAGCATCTCGTGTCTTTCCAAGTGGCGCAAATGGCATTTATGGACACGAGCCGTGTCATAGCGCGAGACTTGGGCCATAGCGAAACCGGGGAACGTTATTACTGCTTTGGCAAGGTTGATGGCGGTGTGCTGACGGTTCGATTCACCTATCGGGGCAATTTGATCCGCATTTTCGGCGCGGGTTTTTGGCGTAAAGGAAAACAGATTTATGACAAAGAAAACAACCTACACGAATGAGCCGTTGGGCAAAGTTGAGATCATTGCAGATTTTCTGCCGGCTCCCTCTGAGCTTGCCTTTCGCGAAGAGGGTGTTAAGGTCACGTTGGCATTGAGCAAAAGCAGTGTTGACTTTTTCAAACAGGAGGCGTCAAAGCATCATACGCAGTACCAGCGGATGATCCGTCGCTTGCTCGACTCCTATGTTGAGGCGCATGTGCCACCCACCGCAACTGGGCGCACGAAGCGGGTGGCACCGAAGCGAGTTGCCGTTTAACTTTGACCGCACAGGCACTACTTATTTTGTAGCTGCTTGTACAATGCTCTATAGGGCTTTTGGGCATTTTCCTTATTAAGTCTCTTATGTGCTGAGGTTTTGAAGACATTACGCGCTAGCTTGGTGGGCTAGCGGTGAGCGAACGGGAGTGCGCTGCAAAAAACTTACGCAAACACGCGCCCAGTTTGTGTAGTCATCACCAGTCCCCGCCGCGCCTTGCTACAGTTTTTTCATCCCACTCCCATTCACTCGCCGCAGTCAATCGCTTGTACGAATCTTTCTAGCGTCAGTGCTTAAAATGCTTTTGGTAAGCTATTTTTTACGAGGTTTTACAAATATGGATATGCGTTCGAGACCGACCTTAAGCCACAAGGTAATTAGCTGCGCAATAGACTCTGTCCTCCATGTATTTGCGAGAAATGTCAAACCGGGAGTAAGAAAACAGTTCAGATACTGCCAGCAATGCATGCGGCACCCTCAGACCAAACTATGAGGTATTTTTTACTTTTACTCCTTCTGGCATTTGGCAGCAACGTTGCTTGGGCTGCGAAGCATCCTTGCTCGACGGATTCGCTTACACAAGCAAAGAAGCTGCTCTCTTTCCATGTCGAAATGGGAGATATTGACGAGAGAATTGCACTCGAAGACCCCTTTGTTGCATCTTCGATGAGGAATCCAAAATTCACCAAGCAACGATTCGATGTCTTGGAGGTTATTGGCTATATCAAACCTCATGGAGAATATCGAATGCGATTCATATACATGCGCATGCCAAATGGTTGCTTATTGATGGGGCAGGAAATTCTTGAGCATGCCAAGCTTTGAGCTCGCAAAGTAAGCATCTCGCGCGGCACACTGGGTCAAACATTGCAAAATCAAAACCCACCATCAAACCGCGTGCCTTAAAAACAGTCGCCAGGGTGAAGCGATGGGAGCGTGTCGGCTGGAAAATGTAGCAAAGGCGCGGGGATCAACTTTTGACAACTACTGCGGTGTTCGCGTGTTTTGCGGAAGTTTGCAGACGACATGTCCCGTCGCCCGCCACGGCTAATCAACGCTACAAAAGCATTGCTACGGGTTCCCAAGAACCAAAGAAATACTACAAATTCAATAGCTGCCTGTGCTAAATTCTATTGGGCTAACAGCCAATATCCTCAACAATCTAAGCGTTTTTGGCATTCAAAGCCCGGCTAAGCAAGATCACCGGAATCAGCCCCACGGCGACCAGTGCCAGCGACGGCAAAGCAGCCTCGCCTAGGCGTTCGTCTTTGGCCAACTGGTAGGCCACTACTGCCAGCGTGTCATGGTTAAAGGGGCGCAACACCAAGGTGGCGGGCAGCTCTTTCATCACGTCTACAAACACCAACAACGCAGCCACCACGGTAGAGCTGCGCAAGAGCGGCAGGTGCACGCGGCGCAGCAGGGCCAGGCCGCTGACGCCTAGCGTGCGGGCTGAGTCGTCCAGGCTAAGCGGCAGGCGCGTGTAGCCGCTTTGCACGGTTTGCAGCGCTACCGAGCTAAAGCGCACCAGGTAGGCCCACACGACGCCCAGCACCGTGGTGGTAACCCACGCGCCCGCGCCCCAGTCGGGCCGGGTGGCTTGCAGCCAGCCTACGGGGATCAGCAGGCCCACCACGATCACGGCGCCGGGCACCGCATAGCCCATGCTGGCTACCTGCACCACGCCTTGCGCCACGCGCGATTGCGTGCGCCGTACCCAAAAGGCCAGCGCCAATGCGATGACGGTAGCCAGCACCGCAGTGATGGACGCCAGCTTGAAACTATTGAGGCTCCACTGCACAAACCCGCTCCACGGCAACGGTGCGTCGGCACTACCCCAGGCTTGCAGCAGGGGCCGCAGCATCATCAGCACGGGCAGTACAAAGCCCAGCAGCACGGGCAGCGCGCACAGCGCCTGCGCGAGCGCCGCATGTTTGCCAACAAGCTGGACAGGCCGCGCCTCGCTGCTACCGGCGCGCTGGCCTTTGGCGGCGGCAAAGCGCAGCTTACGGCGCGAATGGCGCTCTAGTTTCAGCAGCACGGCGACGAAGACCAGCAGGGTCACCGCCAGTTGCGCGGCGGCGATGCGGTTGTCCATGGCCAGCCAGGCTTTGTAGATGCCTGCGGTGAAGGTTTGGATGCCAAAGTAGCTGGACACGCCGTAGTCGGCCAGGGTTTCCATCAGCGCCAGCGCCATGCCAGCGGCGATGGCGGGGCGCGCCAGCGGCAGGGCGATGGTTTGGATGCGGCGCTTGAGCGGGGCGCCCAGCAGGCGCGCGGCTTCCATCAAATGCGCTGCCCGCTCGGCCAGCGCGGCGCGGGCCAGCAGGTACACGTAGGGGTACAGCGTGAAGATAAACACCAGCGCCGCGCCGCCCACACTGCGCACCTCGGGCAGCACCCGGCCCTGCACGCCCAGCGCGCTGCGGATAGCCGTTTGCGCCGGGCCGCTGTACTGCAAAAAGTCGGTGTAGGCATAGGCCACCACGTAGGCGGGCATGGCCAGGGGCAGTAGCAAGGCCCATTCAAAGCTGCTGCGGCCTTTGAAGTCAAACAAGGTCACGGCGCAGGCGGTTGCCGCGCCTAGCAGGGCCACACCCAATGCCACCATGGCACAGAGCGCCACGGTAGTCATAGCGTACTGAGGCAATACCGTGCCCGCCATCTCTCGCAAAATTTGGCTGCTGACGGCGTCCCATTGCAGCACGCTGGCCAAAATAGCCAGCACTGGCAAGGCAATCAGCACCGCTACCAGCAGCAAAGGTAGCGCAGGCAGCAGCCGGGCCAGTGGGCTGGCAAAAAAGCGATGAGAAACTTGGGATACGGCGGACAAAGTGGGCTAACTGAAGGTTAAAAATTAATTGAAAATGACGGTTAATAGGCGGACCTTAGATCGACAAAGGGCAGGCACTGGACAGTTAATAGGTAGGCCATAGGCAAATGCTGAACCGGCATTTCCGTGTAATCTAAATGAGAATTGTAATCATCTACAATTTCCCTTATGTATTTAGAACTTCAGCAGCTTTGCGTGCAATACCCCGGCAGGCCACGGCCCGCGGTCGATCAGGTGTCGTTTGGCCTGAAGGCGGGGCAAATTGGCGTGCTGATTGGCCCCTCGGGCTGCGGCAAAACCACCCTCTTGCGGGCCGTGGCCGGGCTGGAGGCCATCAGCGCCGGGCGCATTGCGCTGGCGGGTGAGACGGTCAGCGTGCCCGGCCAGTCGCTGGCGCCGGAGAACCGGCGCATTGGCATGGTGTTTCAAGACTACGCGCTGTTCCCGCACCTGGACGTAGGGCAAAACGTGGGTTTTGGCATTTACGACTGGCCCAAAAAAGAGCGCCAGGCCCGCGTGGGCGAGGTGCTGGACCTGGTGGGCCTGGGCGATGTGCGCCGCCGCTACCCGCACGAGCTGTCGGGCGGCCAGCAGCAGCGCGTGGCGCTGGCCCGCGCGCTGGCACCCAAGCCGCAGCTCTTGTTGCTGGACGAGCCGTTTTCTAACCTGGATGTGGATTTGCGCGAGCGCCTGGCGCATGAGGTGCGCGGCATTTTGAAGGCCGCGGGTGCTACCGCCCTCTTCGTCACCCACGACCAGCTAGAGGCCTTTGCCATTGGCGATGTGATTGGCGTGATGCACGAGGGCAGCCTGCACCAATGGGCCGATGCTTATACGCTGTACCACCGGCCAGCTACCCGTTTTGTAGCAGACTTTATTGGCCACGGGGTGTTTGCCAAAGCCCAGGTAGAGCTGCACCAAGAAGACGGCGGCGTGCACAAGCACGTTGTCACCCCGCTGGGCGAGCTGCACGACGTGAGCCCGGATGTGCTGGCTGGCCTGGCAGTGGGCGAGGTAGACGTGCTGCTGCGCGCCGATGACATCATCCACGACGACGCCTCACCCGTGCAGGCGCAGATTGTGCGCAAGGCCTTTCGCGGCAACGAGTTTTTATACACGCTCAAGCTGAAAACCGGCGAGACCGTGATGGCCCACGTGCCCAGCCACCATGACCACAAACTGGGCGAATGGATTGGCATACGGCCCGAGGTGGACCACGTGGTGACCTTTGCGGCTGAATAAGTGCTATTTATTTTATAGCTGATTGTGCTATGTTCTATTGGGCTAGCAACCTAAAATGCTGGTAAAAAGCACGCAGCAGGCGCGTTGCTACTTAACTTCGAGCAACCGCGCCACGCTGCCGCGCAAATCTGCCGCCCACGCCCGTCGGTCACGCCCGTCGGCATGCTGCACCGCGGTGAAGTGCACCACGGCCTGCACGCTGGGCGAGGCTAGCAGCCGCCACACCGAGGTAATGAGGTTGTCGTCGTCAATATAGGCGGGCACGCTGCTGCGCAAACCCGAGGCGGCGTCGTGGTAGCTGAGCGCCACGGCCTGCACGGGGGCGTGCGCAGAGATGGCGGCTTGGATCAGGTTGGCGTGAAAGGGCAGCACCGCGCTGCCGTCGCTGGTGGTGCCTTCGGGAAAGACGGCGATGATGCTGACGGCCTTGGTTACCGGGCTTTCGGGGCCTTCGCGCAGCGCCTCGGCTACGTGGTGCACTACGCGCAGCGCGTCGCGCCGCGACTCCCGCGCGATGTACAGGGTGCCTGCATTGGTGGCCAGCCAGCCGATGAGCGGCCAGTGTTTGATGTCGGCCTTGGACACAAAACGCACCGGCTGCACCGCCAGCATCACCAAAATATCCAGCCACGAAATATGGTTGGCCACCACCAGCAGCGGGCCGGTGGTGGTGGCGCTGCCCGTGGTGCGCAAGTCCACCCGCAAAATGCGCAAAAACGCTTGCGCCCACAGCGCAATGTGCTGCGCCTTTTGCTCGGGTGTGGCTTTGCCAAAATGGCAGGCGATGGTGCCCATGCCATGCAGCAAATGGCCGATGCAGCGCACGGCGGTGACTAAAGCACCCAGGTTGGCCAAAAGGCGTTGCAGCATGGTATTTATCAGTAAAACAGGTCTAAGCCCAATAGGATAAGGCACAATTTGCTACGAATTGTGTAGCATCACGCGAGCGGCGTTCAGTGGGTTGAAGCCTCATACGCCACATGCCCTGACACCACCGTGCAGCGCACGCGGCCCTGCAATGGCGTGCCGCCCATATCGTGGGAAAAAGGGGTGTGCTTGCCTTGGCTTTGCAGCGCGGCATCACTCACGCTCCATACCGCATTGGGGTCAAACACACACACATCGGCTACGCCACCGGCCACCAGTTGGCCCAGGCTGGCCTGCAAGGTGCCTAGCGACGCACCCAGCACGCTGGCGGGCGCGCAGGTGATTTTGGCCAAGGTTTGCGACAAGCTTTGGCCGCTGGCCTCGCCCCATTTGATGGCCAGGCTGAGCAGCAGCTCCAGGCCGGTAGCGCCGGGCTCGGCCTCGGCAAAGGGCAGGTTTTTCGCGTCGGCTTCTACGGGGTTGTGGTCGCTGACCAGTACGTCTATCGTGCCGTCGGCCAAGGCAGCGCGCAGGGCGTCGCGGTCGCGCTGCTGGCGCAGGGGGGGGCTGAGGCGGGCGCGGCTGTCAAAGTAGCCAATGTCGGCGTCGGTGAGGTGCAGGGAGTTGATGCTGACGTCGCAGGTGACGAGCAACCCGTCTGCCTTGGCGGCCCGCACCAGCGCTACGCCTGCGGCGCTGCTGATGCGGCACAGGTGCACCCGGGGCCCCTCGGCACCCGGCCGGGTGCCGCTCTGTTGTGCACTGCCGCCCAAGGCGCGCATCAGCTCAAAAATAGTGTGCAGCGCAATCGTCTCAGCGGCTACCGGCACGCCTGCCAGGCCCAGGCGGGTGGCCAGCGCGCCGCTGGCGGCCACGCCTTTGCCTAAATGCAGCTCTTGCGGGCGCAACCACACGGTGTAGCCAAAGGTGGCGGCGTATTGCAGGGCGCGCTGCAGCACCTGCGTGTTGGCCAGCGGCACCTCGGCCTGGCCAAAGCCAATGCAACCGGCCTCGGTCAGCTCGACCATCTCGGTCAAGGTTTCGCCTTGCAGGTTACGGGTTAATGCGCCCAGCGGAAAAACGCGCGAACGGTGCAGCTTCTCGGCGCGAAACTTCAGCATTTCTACCAAGCCGGGTTCGTCCAGCACCGGGTCGGTGTCGGGCGGGCACACCAGTGAGGTAACCCCACCTGCTACCGCTGCACCCAGCTCGCTCTCCAGCATGCCTTCGTGCTCGTAGCCGGGCTCGCGCAGGCGGGCGCACAGGTCTACCAGGCCGGGCGCGACGATGCAGCCTGCGGCGTCGATAGTTTTGCTGGGTACAAAATCTTTTGCAATATTTTTAATAGCAAGAATGCGTCCTGCGGCAATGGCTACATCGGCTATTTCGTCAAAACCCGTGGCGGGGTTGATAACGCGGCCGCCTTTGATCAGTATTTTCATTTTTGTGCCTTATGCCTCGTTGCCTGCCACGATACTCATCACCGCCATGCGCACCGCGATGCCAAAGGTGACCTGCGGCAAGATGACGCTTTGCTTGCCGTCCACCACGGCCGAGTCGATTTCTACACCCCGGTTAATGGGCCCGGGGTGCATGACGATGGCGTCGGGCTTGGCCAGTTGCAGCTTCTCGGGCGTCAGGCCAAAGTTCTTGAAAAACTCCTGGCTGGAGGGCAGCAACGCGCCGCTCATGCGCTCGCTTTGCAGGCGCAGCATGATGACCACGTCAGCGCCCTTGATGCCTTCTTCCAGGGTGTGGCACACGCGCACACCCATTTGGCTCAGGTCGCTGGGCACCAAGGTTTTGGGGCCTACGGCGCGCACTTCGGCGCAGCCCAGGGTAGTTAAAGCGTGAATGTCGGAGCGCGCCACGCGCGAGTGCAGCACATCGCCGACGATGGCCACGGTGAGGTTGGAAAAATCGCCTTTGTAGTGGCGAATGGTGTACATGTCCAGCAGGCCCTGCGTGGGGTGCGCGTGGCGGCCGTCACCCGCGTTGATGACATGCACATGCGGGGCTACGTGCTGCGCTATCAGATACGGAGCGCCAGATTCACTGTGGCGCACCACAAAGATGTCTGCCGCCATGGCGCTGAGGTTGGCTATCGTGTCCAGCAGCGACTCGCCTTTGCTGGCCGATGAGCGGGCAATGTCCAGGTTGATCACGTCGGCACTTAAACGCGTGGCGGCAATCTCGAACGTGGTGCGGGTGCGCGTGGAGTTTTCAAAGAACAGATTGAAAACCGATTTACCGCGCAAGAGCGGTACCTTTTTGACCTCGCGGTCGCTCACGCTGACAAAGTTGCCCGCGGTGTCCAGAATATGTGTGAGGATGGCTTTGGGCAGGCCTTCAGTGGACAGCAGATGGACCAGCTCACCGTTTTTATTGAGTTGGGGGTTGCGTTTGTAGAGCATTGGGGGGCTACTTCTTAGGATTTTTCTGCACTGTGAACTTCAAAGCTCAGCTTGCCATCGTCGCCGCGCGCCAAGGCCAGCTGCTGCGCGTCTGGCAGGGCCACACGGGCGGCGGCAAAGCTGGCTTCAACCGGCAGTTGCCTGCCGCCGCGGTCTACCAGCACCGCCAGTTGCACCTTGGCGGGGCGGCCATAGTCAAACAGTTCGTTCAACACCGCGCGGATGGTGCGGCCGGTGTACAGCACGTCGTCCAGCAAAATAATGTCAGCGCCGTTCACATCAAACGGAATTTGCGTTTGCGCGCTGCTGGCCAGGCCGCGCTGGGCAAAGTCGTCGCGGTGCATGGCCGACGAGATGATGCCGGGCTTGCCCGCCAGGCCCAGGTCTTTGTGCAAAGCCTCGGCCAGCCAGGCGCCGCCTGAGGTGATGCCCACCAAGTGCGTGTCAGCCCCGCGCATGCTACGCACGCCCTTGAGCAGCTGGGCATACAGCGCCTGGGCGTCAAGCAACAATGCCCCCACGCTGGCCACTGCGTGTGCTGCGCTGCCCCCCGAGGGGGCCCTCGCGCCTTGGGGCGGCCCGGCATCGCTCAATTGTTCACTCATGCAATGTCCCTTAAAAATTGTTCCAGAATGATACGCGCCGATTCAGCGTCCAAATCTTTGGCGCCTTGCGAGGCGGCCTCTACGCTGCTGTAGCGCTCGTCTACCTCGTGCACCGGCAGGTTAAAGCGCCCGGCCAACTGGCGCGCAAAGCGCTGGGCGCGTTGGGTCATCTCGTGCGGGTTGCCGTCGGGGTGGCGCGGTACGCCCACCACCAGCGCATGGGGTTGCCATTCTTTGATGAGGGCGGCAATTGGCGCAAAACGTGCGTCGCCTTCAGCTTTGACGGTTTTGATGGCCTGGGCCGAGCGCGTGAGGCGGTTGCCTACGGCGACACCCGTGCGTTGGGTGCCAAAGTCAAAGGCTAAAAAGGATTGCTGCTGGGGTGGCACCGCTGGCACCACGGGCGAAATGCTGACGGAAACGCTGGGCGATGGGGAAGGGTGGGTAGCAGCCATGGCAGCGGCTGCGCTCATGCGCGCCCCGCCGTAGGGGAGATCATCCACTCTTGCAGGCCCAGCAAGGCCAGCGCCTTGGCGTAGCGCTGCTCTACCGGGGTATCAAAAATCACCGCTGCATCGGCTTCGACGGTCAGCCAGGCGTTCTCGGCCAGCTCGCTTTCCAGCTGGCCTTCACCCCAGGACGAGTAGCCCAGCGATATCAGCACTTTGCGCGGGCCGGCGCCGCTGGACAGGGCTTCCAGCACGTCCTTGGACGTGGTCATCTCCAGCCCACCGGGGATGAGCATGGACGAGGCGTAAAACGGCGCTTTGATGTCGTCATCAGGCTCCTGCACCGGGTCGCTGCCGTCATGCGGCGTCAGCGGCACGGCCTGCATGTCGACAAAGGTGACGCTGTGCGCGGTTTGCTGTTCGTGCAGCACAAAGCCGCGCTCGGTGTGCACGGGGCCGCCCTCGTAGACTGGCAGCTCAATCAAATCTGCGCGGCGCAGGGGCAGGTCTACTTTGGCAAACAGGCCCGGTAGCTTCAAATCGCTGGGTTTGTTGATCACCAGGCCCAAAGCCCCGCGCTCGGTATGCTCGCACAGGTACACCACCGACTTGGCAAACGTAGCGTCCACCATCGACGGCATGGCGATCAAAAAATGGTGCGTCAGGTTGATGGAATGTTGCTCGGTGGCCATGCGGTAATTTTACGCGCTTCCCGCGCGTAGGCAGTGCCCGGGTATAAACCCCGCGTTGGCCGCAACAAACCAACTTACGCCACAATCGGGCCCATAGCTACCAGCAACACTATGCGCACCTCTTACGACAAAGGCCTGATGTGGTTTCGCCGAGACCTGCGAGCAGACGACAACGCGGCGCTGTACCACGCCTTGAAAAGCTGCAAAAAGGTGGTCTGCGTGTTTGTGTTCGACAAAGAAATTTTGGCGCCACTGCCGCGCGCAGACAGGCGGGTGGAGTTTATTCGCGAGTCGCTGGTAGACCTGGACATGCAGTTGCGCGCCTTGCTGGCCCACCAACCGGCCCATGAACCGGCCCATGAACCGGCCGACCAGCGACCCGTTTTGATCGTACGGCACGCCTGGGCCAAAGACGAGATACCCCATTTGGCGCACGCGCTGGATGTACAAGCCGTGTTTACCAACCACGACTACGAGCCCCAGGCCATAGCCCGGGACGCCGCCGTGCTGGGGGCACTGGCCAACGAAGGGGTACGCTTTTTAAGCTTTAAAGACCATGTGATTTTTGAGCGGGAAGAAGTGCTCACGCTGGGCAACAAGCCCTACGGTGTTTTCACCCCATACAAAAATGCCTGGCTGAAAAAACTCAATGACTACTACCTGAAGCCCTACCCCACCGAGCATTACGCGGCCTCCCTGGTGGCTGCACCTGCAGATTTTGCGCAGGGCGTGCCCAGTTTGGCGGCCTTGGGTTTTGAAAAAACCAACCTTCGTGATCTGAAAATACCCACTGGCGTAAGCGGTGGCCGCAACTTGTTTGCGGAGTTTTTTGAGCGCATGGACCACTACCACGCCACGCGCGACTTTCCAGCGGTAAAGGGCCCCAGCTACCTGGGGGTGCATTTGCGTTTTGGCACGGTGTCGATCCGCAAGCTGTGCGCCACAGCCCACCAGCGGGTGCTGGCGGGCAGCGAGGGTGCGCGGGTATGGCTGAGCGAGCTGATTTGGCGCGACTTTTATGCCCAGATACTGGCCAACTTCCCGCGCGTGGCCCAGGGCGGCTTTAAGCCGGAATACGATGCCATTGCCTGGGAACAGGGTAGGCCAGCGAAGGCGCTGTTTACCGCCTGGTGCGAGGGCCGCACGGGCTACCCCATTGTGGATGCCGCCATGATGCAGATCAACCAGACTGGCTATATGCACAACCGCCTGCGCATGGTGGTGGCCAGCTTTTTAACCAAAGACTTAGGGCTAGACTGGCGTTGGGGCGAGAAGTATTTTGCAGAAAAGCTCAACGACTTTGACCTGTCTGCCAACAATGGCGGCTGGCAATGGGCGTCCAGCAGCGGCTGCGATGCGCAGCCCTACTTTCGCATCTTCAACCCCAGCAGCCAAAGCGCCCGCTTTGATGCGCAGGGTAAGTTTATCCGCCGCTATTTGCCGCAGCTGGCCCAGCTGCCCGACGCCGCCTTGCATGCGCCGTGGGAAGCCACACCGCTGGAACTGCTGGCTGCGGGCGTAGCGCTGGGCAAAGACTACCCACACCGCCTAGTGCAGCACGACGAGGCGCGCGCCAAGACCTTGCTGCGCTACGCAGTGGTTAAGAAAACCGCCGCATGAAACAAAAAAGCCGCGACGCTTCACACGCTGCGGCTTTTTTGACCTCATCAACTACTATAAATTCAATAGCACCTTGTGCCCTACTCTATTGGGCTTTTGCGCCATTTCTCTAGTAATTGACGTTATACAGGCATTTCCATTGCCGTGTAGCGGCGAATCAGGCTAAGCAACTCCTCTTCGGAGTAAGGCTTGCCCAAGTAGTGGTTCACGCCCAGCGCCATCGCATGCTCGCGGTGCTTTTCAGCGATGCGGGAGGTAATGGTGATGATGGGCAGCCCGGCTAAACGCGGGTCGGCTTTCAGGTTTCGCACCAGGTCAAAGCCGTCCATGCGCGGCATTTCAATATCGGTCAACACCACGCTGGGCAGCTCTTCGGCCAAACGCTCCAAGGCCTGCAAACCGTCGGCCGCCAGGGCCACGCGGTAGCCCTCGCGCTGCAGCAGGCGCTGGGTAACGCGGCGCACCGTGATGGAGTCGTCCACCACCAACACCAACGGAATGTGCGGCGCAGATATGGAAGCTGGGTTGGCGGGAACCAACGGCACTACCGGAGCAGCGTCGCCCGACAGATCGCGGGCGACCACGTCCGTGACAGCGTTGGCCAGCACATGTGGCTCGGCTTTGTCGGCACTCATGGCGCGGGCTTGCATGCCATACACCGCGGCCAAGGCCACGGGGTTGTAGATCAGCGCGACAGCGCCCGACGCCAGCACTGACATGCCCGCCAAACCTGGCAAACGTGACAACTGTGGCCCCAAGTTCTTTACCACCACTTCCTGGTTACCCAAGACTTCGTCTACGTGGGCGACGATACGCTGCGCGGCGCTGCGAAACACCAGCACAGGAATGGTTTTACCCGGCGCCGCGTCGCTGGCACGGGAGTGCTGCAGCAAGGCGCCAGACCAGAAGAAAGGCAGCGCCTCACCTGCCACGTCAAACGTGCCGGTGTTGTAGGCGGCTTGCAGCTCTTTGGGCGTAGCGCGGCGCACCACCTCCACCAAGTTGGCCGGCACGCCAACCGACAGGTTGCCAATGCGCAGCATCACCACCTGCGTCACCGCGGTGGTTAAGGGCATGACCAGCTTGAAGTTGGTGCCCTGCCCGGCGGCGGTACTGGTTTCAATACGGCCACCCAAAGCCACCACCTCAGAGCGCACCACGTCCATGCCAATACCGCGGCCTGACAGCTCGGTGATTTGCGTGGCGGTGGTAAAGCCGGGGGTAAAGATCAGGTTAGCGGCCTCGGAATCGTCCACCTGTTTGTCGTTGGACAGCAAGCCTTGGGCGGTTGCGCGTTCGCGAATACGGGCCAGGTCCAAGCCAGCGCCGTCGTCTCTGAACTCCACCGAAATATCGTTGCCTTCCTGGTGCAAACTGATGGTGATTTGGCCGCTGGCCTCTTTACCTGCCTTGACGCGCGCCTCGGTGGTTTCAATACCATGGGCCACGCAATTGCGCAGCAGGTGTTCAAACGCCGGGGTCATGCGGTCCAGCACACCACGGTCCATTTCGATGGAGCCGCCAATAATGTCCAGCTTGACCTGCTTGCCGGCGTCTTTGCTGGCCTGGCGCACTACGCGGTACAGGCGCTCAGAGATGCCTTCAAACTCCACCATGCGGGTGCGCAGCAGATCGCGCTGCAGTTCACGGGTTTGGCGCGCCTGGGCAACCAGGTCGTCTTCGGTTGCCTCAACGGTGCGCTGGATACTGCGCTGCACCGTGGCCACGTCGTTCACCGACTCGGCCATCATGCGGGTGAGCTCTTGCACGCGGGTAAAACGGTCAAACTCCAGTGGGTCAAAATCAGCGTTGTTTTCTTTGGCCAGCGCCATGCGTGACTGCATTTGCGACTCGGACTGCACTTCAATGTCACGCAGTTGGTGGCGCAGCTTGTCCAAGTTGCCTGTCAAATCGCCCAGCGAGCCGCGCAGTTGCCCCAGCTCGGCCTCCAGGCGCGAGCGGGTGATCATCACCTCACCAGCTTGGTTTACCAGCCGGTCTAGCAACTGTGAGCGGACGCGCACCGTTTGGTTGCTGTTGGTGCGCACCACCGACGCCGCCACTACAGGCGATGCCGATGCCGCACTGCTAGTGCGCAATGGGGCCAACGCCGTTAAAGCGGCGGCGGGTGCTTTGGTAGCCGGGCTGGCAACCGACGTTGACTCGCCAACGCTTGGGCTTGCCGCAGGGGCTGCAGGTGCCACAGGTGCCACGGCGGGCGCGGCGGGCGCGGCGGGCGCGGTCTCTTGCGGATGGCGCAAGCGGTCAAAGTTGGCCTGCATCCCGTCCAGTAAGCCGGTCAATGGCTCTATCTTGGCTGTACTTGCCTCGTCCTCGGGGGTGTACTCAATGGCGCTTTCCATGCGGTGGGCCAATTCACCCAGGCGCATGGCGCCTGCCAGGCGTGCGCTGCCTTTGAGCGTGTGCAAGCCACGAAGCACCTCTGAGCGAGCACCCGTATTGGTGGGACGTGACGTCCACTGGCGCAGTGCACTGCTCATCTGCGGAAACAGCTCAAGTGCCTCTTCTTCAAAAATCGGAAATAAATCTGGGTCAAGCGCGTCCAGAACGTCGATCTCGTCTTCAGACTCTTGCTCACTCAGGCTGCGCGCTACGACACCCAGCACGGGGCTGGCTGCCACGCTGGGCGTGGTTAAACCCAAGGGCGTAAAAATAGTCTGGGCTACTGGCGCAGCTATGGGCTCATCGGGAAACGCATTGGCCAGGGCCGGTTCAACTGGCGCCGCCACGTCGGGTGCCACAAAGCTATGGACGGCGGGCGTAGCGGTAAGCGTAGTAACTACTGCGGCGGCCGTAGCGGCAGCAATGACGGTAACGCTGGAGGTGGTCTCCAATGTTGAAAACCCCGACTGCACGATCTCTGCCACGGGAGCATGGTCTACGGGACGATGCTCTACGGGAGGATGGGCGGGCGCATGTTCCAGTGCATCGTTTGCTGCGAAACCTATAGCTGGTTGTGCTGTGCTCTGTTGGGCTAGCGGCGCATTTTCTTCCAAATTAACAAAGCTGGAGTCTGCAGACGACGCCGTCATGCTGTGGTACTCGGACGCTGTCTCGGGCGCGCGAAGGCAGCGTTCCAACGCCTCTTCCACGGAGGCCATTGGCTCGCGCAGCAGGCCCGCGGCAAACTGGTGCAGCAAGCGGCGAATTTCTTCAGCCGCGTTGACAAAGTCTGCTGCGTACACGTGGGCCGAGTAACCAGCATCTTCGCTCAGATTTTGCACGTGCTGCAACGCGTTTTCCATCGTGCGTGCCAAGCCAGCCAGCGCCGTAAAGCCCACGGTCGACGAACTGCCAGCTAAGGAGTGGGCAAAAATGACGGAATCGCCTGGCAGTGGTTGCGTGGGCTCCAGCGACCATTCGGTCAGGCATGTCACCAAGCGGCGGGACCATTCGTCGGCCTCGTTGAGGTAAACGTTGTACAGCTGCAAGCTGATGCGCAGGGGGCCAATGGCTTTGTATTGCTCGTCCGAGGTAAAGGTCGCCGTGCTGGCGCTGTAGCTGGACGGCTGAACGGGTGCCGCCACCGGGGGCGCTGCGGGCACGGGGGCCGCAGTAGAGGCTGTGAACGTAGTCGCCGCGAGGGCGCCAACGCCCGCCAGCCCAAGGCCTGCCAAGCTGGCCGCAGTCGTGGTGCCTGAACTGGCAACAGAACTACCAAGATCAAAGCCAAGGTCATGCACGGGTTGCGCTTCGGGTTCAGGCTGGAACACCATAGGCTGGGTGGCAAACGCTGAAAAGTCTGGCGGCGCTGCCGCGGACCGGTCGGTGCGCTCAAATGCGTCTGCAAGCTCGGTTTTTTCGATCTCGATCTCGATCTCGATCTCAGGCTCGATCTCGATCTCAGGCGTGGGCGCATCGGTCTGCGGGTGTGCTGCCAGCAATGCGTCTTGCTCTTGCATGGCGCGCTCAAACGCAGCAAACTCGTCGGCACTGACCAGCTCGTCAGCGGGCAAAGCAAGGTCGTCGCCGATATCAAACTCAAAGTCGTCGCTGGCCAGTATGTCGGGCGCCGCTACTACCGGAAGTTCTGGAACCGGGGCATCTCCAAAAATATCAGCAAACTCGTCTGCCAATTCTTCTTCGGTAATGTCCACGCTGGCTGCTGCTGGCAGATCACCGGGCTCTCCCAGATCGACAAATGACAATCCGTCGTCCACCGTCACCGTAGACGGGTCGTGCAGCTCGAGCGTAAACGGCGCGTGCGCCCCTTCGGGCAAGGCATCTTGTGGCTGGTGGACTTGCGGCGGCACAGCCTCCAGCTCAGGCAACGACAAATCAAACGCAAAATCCATATCCGTGGGCTGCGATACCACCGCCGCAACTGGCGCGGGCGTGGCCGCAAGCTCATCGCTTGCCAGG
This sequence comes from Polaromonas sp., assembly GCA_043766985.1. Classification (GTDB taxonomy): domain Bacteria; phylum Pseudomonadota; class Gammaproteobacteria; order Burkholderiales; family Burkholderiaceae_C; genus JAAFIP01. The sequence goes on along the minus strand of JAYUHM010000255.1, from coordinate 9,821 downwards.
CTTGCCATCGTCGGCACTTCAAGTAAGTTCAGTGCATCCTGCGGTGATTCTGAGTCAGCAACCTCACCCAGTTGCAGCGGCAAGAAAAGACCATGCAACCGCAGCGAATCCGCACTGGCGTGGAAGGGCGCGGCAGACCAGGATTGCGCTTTACCGGCCGCAATGTCCTCGACCCACCGGGCCATGCCGCTCAGGCCTTCCGATGCGGTACTGCGCAGGCTGTCGTCGGCGGGCTTTTGGTCTGCCAACCAGGCATTGAGCATTTGCTCCAAAGACCAACCGGCATCGCCAAATGTGTTCAAACCCACCATGCGCGAGCTGCCTTTGAGCGTGTGGAACGCGCGGCGCAATGTGGTCAGATCAGCCAAGTTGCTGGGGTCCGACTCTAGCGCGGTCACGGCCTCGTGGCCATTGGCAATCACTTCGCGCGCCTCTTCCAAGAAGATGTCCAGCAGCTCGGCGTCGTCATCTGCAGCGTCTTCGACTGTTGCAGGCAACGGCAACGGTATGGGCGTGGCAGCGGGTAGCAGCAGGCTAGCGGCTGCAACGGCTGTAGCGGCTACCGCGGCAGCGGCAAGCACCCCCGAAGACTTGGACGAATCTTGGGCGTCTGCCACCGCAGGCACTGGCGCCGGGCGCTCTGTTAACGGTATCGGGGTACTGACACGGCCCATCAAAGGCTTGAGCTCGCCGCTTTCCTCGTCAAACACAAATAGCTTCTTCGCCAATACAGGCTGGTAGCTCAGCATATCGATCAGAAAGCCCAGGGAACCTAAATTATTGCCCAGCTTATCGAAGGTACCCGCGGCGCGGGCGCGCACGTCGTCCACCTCGGTGACCATGATCTGTTCTACGCTGTCGCGCATGCGCATCACAGTTTGCGCGGCTTGGTCTAGCCCCAACACCGACAGCACGCCGCGCATTTGCGCCAAACGGGACGGTACGTTGTCCAGCACCGTTTTGTCTTGCGGATCGCGGAAGAACTGGTCCAGTGATTTTTCCAGATCTCCCAACGAGGTTTTCAACTCGCCGACCACACTGCCCATGGTCTGGCGGTCGCTAACGCGGCGATAGAGCTCTTCCATCCACGGCTCTAGCGGCTGATTGGTGGCCCCTTGCCGGGCGTTCTCAACACGGCTTGCCAAGTGCTTGACGCGTTCAGCCAGTGCAGGGTCATTGGGATCAAAATCTTCAAAACCCGCTTCCAGATAGAGAATGGACGTTGCCACCTCCATGCCCAGGGCCGGCTCGGGCGCTTTACCGCTTTTTGCAGCCGACTCAGCCACGCCCATCAGCGCGGCGGACAAAGTTTGGCCACTGGGCAGCAGCTTGGTGATCGAATCGACGATCAGGCTAAACTGGTCTTGCACCGCTCTGAGCTTGCCCATGTCGCCCGCAGACAAGCCAGACCAGGATTCTTTGGCTGTGGTAATGCGCTTACGCGCTTGCACCAGCAGCGCAGGGTCAAATTGACCATACGACGAGGTGGTGTAGCTGATGGGCGGATGCGCCGCCAAGCCATAGGCCATGCGAACTTCGCCCAATAAGGGCGCCATGCCCTGGGGCTGCGCTTGCGCGCAAAAGAACAGCAGGTCTTGGGCTAAACGGTCTGACACCGTCATGTCGCCTTTGGTATGGCTGGCAAGCTGGATCAAAATGCGCGAGACGGTGCGCTTCACGTACACATCGCCGACCAGGCTGTTGATGGCTATGGCTTCAAAAAAGCCCGCTGCAATGCGCCAGAAAATAGTAAATTGCCGGTCAACGGCTTGTCCTGCGGGCGCTGCAATAGCGGCGCAGAGCTTGGCCAGATCACCGGCTGCTGGCGCGTCAAACGCTTTGATGACCATCAAAGCCGCTTTGTCGAATTGGGTGCGGGTATCCGCGTTAATGGCCGCAGGCGTAGCGCCTGTGTCGGCCACATTGGTCCAGCGCCAAGCGTAGGGCCACAGGTCAGCAGGGTGCACACGCGAGGCACCCGCTATGTCTTGCACTTGCGCATACTGCACAAACAGCGCCACCGGCGACTGGGTTTTGCCCGACAGCAAGGTCTCCAAATAGCCTGTTAATGCAAAGCTGGCGCGCTCAATTTTTATCGCGGCAGCTTCGGTACACAGATCAGGCCGGGTAACAAACCTTTGTACTGCGCTTTCCATGCTGCGCAGCACTGTCGCAGGCCCGGTAAAGCCCACCATCTCCAGCGCACCTACAGCCTGATGCAGCTGCTGGCGAGAAATACGCAATTGACCAGAGTCAACGGTGGCTAAATCGGAGCCACGCGCCAGTTCCGCATCACGCGCGTAGCGGCGCAAAGCCTTGGTAGCTGTGTCAAGCGACTTGCGCAGTTCATCCAACACCCACGCCAAAGGGCCCAGGTCATTGTCCGCAACATCAAGTCCTGATGCGGCGGTGGCGGTATCTAGATTTTGCATGGATAACAGCGCTCTCATCCTCGTATTAAATACCCGATTGGTACATCAGCTGCACCGTACGGGCCTCGTTGCGGTTAGCCGATTTTGAATCGCGACACTGACTGGCGCAGCTCTTCCGCCATGCGGCTCAACTCGCGCACCTGTTGCGCTGTAGAGCGCGTACCTTCACCCGTTTGCTCGGTCACCGCAAAAATGTGCTGAATGTTACCGGCCACCACGTTGGCTGAATCGGCTTCACGCGCGGCAGACTGCGAAATCTGTTCAATCAGGTCAGCCAGCTTGCGTGACACCGCGTCAATCTCCGACAGTGCCGTACCGGCGCTGTCGGACAGCTTGGCACCTTCCACCACACCCTGCGTGGAGCGCTCCATAGCGGCCACCGCATCTTGCGTGTCGGTTTGAATGGTCTTCACCAGCGCCGCGATCTGTTTGGTAGCATCGCCTGAACGCTCAGCCAGTCGCTGCACCTCTTCGGCCACTACCGAGAAGCCTCGACCAGCTTCACCAGCGGATGCCGCTTGAATGGCCGCATTCAATGCCAACACGTTGGTTTGCTCTGTAATGTCAGAAATCAGCTCGGTAATTTCACCAATCTCCTGGGACGATTCGCCCAGTCGCTTAATACGCTTGGACGTGTCCTGAATTTGATCGCGGATAGAGTTCATACCGCCGATGGCGTTTTGCACAGCCGCCAGACCCGACTCGGCGGCAATCAGTGACTGACGCGCCACCGTTGCAGACTCTTGCGCCTGGGCAGACACCTGGTTAATGCGGCCGGCCATGTCCAGCACCGACTGACCGGTTTCGCGAATCTCGCGCAACTGCTCGGTAGAAGCTGCCAGCAGCTCGGTGGACGTGCCCTCCACTGCCGCCGTCGTCTGCGCCACACGGGTTGCCGTGTTTTGCACGTTGCCCACCAGAGAGCGTAATTCTTCCACCGTATAGTTCACCGAGTCGGCAATAGCGCCGGTAATGTCTTCAGTCACCGTGGCTTCTTGCGTTAAATCGCCCTCAGCGACCGACTGCAGTTCGTTCATCAGCCGCAAAATAGCGGCCTGGTTGGCGTCGTTCACGCGCTTGGCCTCTTGCTCTTGGCCCTCAGCCAACAGACGCTGGCCTTCGGCAACGCCTTGGCGTTTACGACTTTCTTGCAACTGCACATAGGCCAAACCAGCAGCAGATGCCACAGCTGACAGACCCGCCAAAATCAATCCCGCCAGGGCCAAAGCGCCCAGCCCGGATTCACTGGCCAGCTTGCCTTGCAGGTCTTCTAGCTGGCGGCGCATCGGCTCGCTGTCCGCAATGATGGACGACTGCGCCTCGCGTGCCGACACCAAGCCCTGCAAGTTACCCAAAATAGCACCCGCTTGGCCACGGGTTTGCTCATACAACTTAAGCAGCGCATCCAAACGCTCGCGGGTTTGCGCATCCCTGGAGGCGCCAAGGCGCAGCTCAGGGCTACCGTCCAGCAAACCTTGGGCAATTTCCTTGAATGAATTCAAGTCTTTACCCAGCAAGAAAACCGCCTCAGGGCTCACGCCCTCCATGGTCAAAAATTCGTTGGCTGACTTACCAATACGCTGGGTCAACATGACCAACTGGCCCGATGCAGAAATTTCTGCCGCTGGCGCGTTTTGCTGTAGCTTGAGCGAGGAGATGGTTTCGGCCACTTCCAGCAAATCAGACGACTGGCGGTTAATGGCGCGCAATGCGCTGCCTACCTGGGTCAAAATCTTTTGTTGGTCCATCACCGTCTTGGCATTTTTCTCGGCCCGGTCAACCAGAGGCAGCAATTTGTCTACGTCTACTTGCAGGTTTGCACTGACTGCCGTCAATCGCAAATTATCGTCGCCACTTTTTAGTGCGCGCAGGTTTTTGGCCAGCACGTCAGAGCTTTCGCGCACGTCGGGAAAAGCCTGGGCACTGCCCACCAAGGCCTGCGAGACTGATTTAGCCAAGCGCTGTGACTGCGTAGCCGAGTCGCCTGTGGCCGCAACGTCACGCGCCACCTTGCTAGCCTGGTTCAAGGCAATGAACGTGATCAAAGCCAGCAGGATCAAGGCGGCGATCAAAATGAAGGACAGGATGCGCTGATGCTGGGCAATAGTGCGGGTTCCCAGCAACGGCACAGAGACTTGATCGGCGCTTTGAACCGCGCCGCTGGCGCCATCGCCAAGCATGTTGGCGGCGTACACGTCGCCGCGCTGTGTCTCGCCGCCGCGACCCATATCTGCAGACATGAAGCTGCCGGTCAGATCCATTGACATGGCACCATCGGGGTTGATGCTGGGCTCAGGCATAAACGACGGTTCGTCCGATTGCGCGTTGGGCTTGAAAAGACGGGAGAAACGGTTAGATGCTGACATAGTGTGGGCCTTTTGGAAGAGGTCGCGCTAGTGTGGAAAAATTGGGCTGGGACAAGGCGGCTGCGAATGCGTTGGGGTCAGGTCACCGCGATGGTCAGAAAATCTGATTGGCCGGCCATGGCTTGCAAATTGATCTCATGCCATTGCTTGCCATTGCGGTCCGTAAAGGTACCGGCAAAGAAGGCCGGTGCGTCGCCAGCCATTTCTACGCGTGATACAAAATCGTCGGTGTTGCGCAGGCCGCCCAGACGGTCGACCAAAATGGCGCAGTTAATCTCTAGGGCGGGGTTTAAGGCCACCAAACGGGCCTGCTCACGCGCCGAGTCGGTGCGCCGCATGGGCATTTGCCCGGTAACAAAACTGGCAAAATCCACCACGCCGAACAGGCCACCACGCAAGTTGGCAACCCCTAAAAACCAATACTGGGTGTAGGGCACGGTTTGCACCGTGGCCAGCGGAAATATCTCGCCCGACTGCGCCAGGGGAAGCAGCAAAGAACGCCCGGCTGACTCTACTGCCAGCCAACCTGCGGCTACCCCTTCGGTGCGCGCTTGCTGTAGCCTGGCTGCAAGGCGGGTTTGCAAATCTCGAAGGGCTTGGCGGTTGCGGATAGCCATTAAGGGAGTTCTTTCTTTCGGGCGCTAGGCGGCGATGCGGCTAATTAACCCAGGGCCTTGATCTTGGCCATCAACTCTGCCGCGTCCACCGGTTTGGTGATGTAGTCACGCGCCCCTTGGCGCATGCCCCAAACACGGTCGGTTTCCTGGTTTTTACTGGTACACATGATGATGGGCACGTCGGAAAACTGGGGGTCGCGTGAGATGGCTCGGGTCAGCTGAAAACCGTTTTGGCCAGGCATCACCACGTCCATCAAAATGAGATCGGGCTTTTCTTCGGCCAATTTGCGAAACGCATCCTCGGCATTTTCGGCGCTGCGCACGGTAAAACCGTGTTTGACCAGCAAATCGGTCATGAACATGATTTCGGTTTTCGAATCGTCGACTACTAAAACGTTGTGAATGGCCATAACTAAACTCCTTGAACTGCCGAGCCAAACTGCTTGACGGCCTGTAATAACTGGTCTTTGGTAAATGGCTTGGTCAGGTACTCCTGGCTGCCTACCATGCGCCCTCGGGCTTTATCAAACACGCCGTCCTTCGATGACAGCATGACGATAGGCGTGTTCGCGAATTTTTCATTGCGTTTGATGATGGCGCAGGTTTGGTATCCGTCCAAACGGGGCATCAAAATGTCGCAAAAAATCAAATGCGGCAGGTAATCGTTGACTTTTGACAAGGCGTCGAAGCCATCTTCTGCCAGCATCACGTCATGGCCACCCTGCTTGAGAAAGATTTCTGCACTACGGCGGATGGTGTTGCTGTCGTCGATGACCAGCACTTTGTATCCAGACGGGGCTACGCTCAAAGCTTACTCCTAGGTTTTGGTCGACAATGGTTTTGCATATGTAACAGCTCGTTCACGCAAGGTTAACTCAAATCTGTACCATCTCAAAGTCTTCTTTGCGCGCACCGCACTCTGGGCAGGTCCAGTTCATGGGCACTTGGGCCCATGGCGTGCCGGCGGCTATGCCATGGTCTGGCGCGCCAGTGGCCTCGTCATATATCCAACCACAGATTAAACACATCCAAGTTTTATTGTTTTCACTCACGGTATTAGGTCTTAAATATAGTCATTAGATAGAATGGGAGATTGTATCGACCGCAGAGTAGTTTTTGTAATTTTTGGCCGATTGGCCCGTTCATGGCAAACCCACCCCCTACCAACCCATTTGACAGCTTGCTAAATATTCCCGCGGCTGAAACTGAAGACGAAGCATCCACCGCTTGCGTGCTGGTTTTTAACGCCAGCGACCCCAGTGGCGCCTCTGGTTTGGCTGCAGACGTGCTGGCTATCGCGTGTGTGGGCGCACACCCCATGCCCGTCACCACGGGCGTCTATGTGCGCGACACTACCGAGATTTTGGAGTACTTCGCCCTCGACGATGACGCGGTAGAAAGCCAAGCCCGCGCCGTGCTGGAGGACGTGTCAGTACAAACCATCAAGGTCGGATTTTTGGGCTCACCCGAGACCATTACCAAGGTGGCCGAAATCGCCGCTGACTACGACGACGTGCCCATCATTGCCTATATGCCCAGCCTGTCGTGGTGGGCCGATGCCGAGATTGAAAGCTACTTGGACGCCTTCACCGAGCTGCTTATGCCGCAAATCACAGTGTTGGTAGGAAACCACAGTACCCTGTGGCGATGGCTGCTACCCGACTGGAGCAGCGAGCGCAGCCCCAGCGCCCGCGACCTGGCCAAGGCGGCTGCCGAGCATGGCGTCCCCTACACCTTGGTGACCGGCATTCCCCTGCCCGACCAGTACATCGACAACGTGCTCACGACGCCCGAGACGGTGCTGGGGGGTGAGAAATTTGAGCGCTTTGAGGCCACGTTTATCGGTGCTGGCGAGACATTGTCGGCCGCGTTGGCCGCCCTGCTGGCCAATGGCGATGACTTGGTAGCGGCCACCAAAGAAGCGCTGGTGTTTTTAGACCGCAGCCTGGACGCGGGATTTAGACCCGGCATGGGCCATGTCGTGCCCGACCGCATGTTCTGGGCCCAACCCGACGAGCAAGAAGCTCCGCTGTCCGACGAAGAGATGCGCATGCTGCAAACGCTGGACATGCCCACATCTGACACCAAGCACTGACCCCCACTTCACAGTAAAACCTCACCCTCATACTAGCAACCGATTTTTCATGACCACGCCAGACCGCAACCAAGCCCTTTTTAACCGTGCGCAATCCGTTATCCCCGGTGGCGTTAATTCGCCCGTGCGAGCCTTCAAGGCTGTGGGCGGTACGCCACGTTTTGTACAACGCGCGCAAGGCGCTTACTTTTGGGACGCCAACGGCAAGAAATACATCGACTACATTGGCTCGTGGGGCCCGATGATCCTGGGCCACGGTCACCCTGCGGTGGTCGAGGCGGTACAAAGGGCGGTGTTAGAAGGCTTCTCCTACGGCGCCCCCACTGAGCGTGAAGTTGAGCTGGCCGAAGAACTGGTCAAGCTGGTGCCGTCAATGGAGATGGTGCGCCTGGTTAGCTCGGGTACCGAAGCGGGCATGAGCGCCATCCGCCTGGCGCGCGGCGCCACGGGCCGCAACAAAATCATTAAATTTGAAGGCTGCTACCACGGCCACTCCGATGCGCTGTTGGTCAAAGCAGGCTCAGGCCTGGCCACCTTTGGCAACCCCAGCAGCGGCGGCGTGCCACCCGAGGCGGTGCAGCACACGCTGGTTTTGGAGTTCAACAACATCCCGCAACTGGAAGAATGCTTCGCTCTGCACGGCAAAGATATCGCGTGTTTGATGGTCGAGGCCATTGCAGGCAACATGAACTTCATCCGCTCCAGCGCCGCCTTTGCCAAACGCTGCCGCGACCTGTGTACCGAGCACGGTGCACTCTTGGCGTATGACGAAGTGATGACTGGCTTTCGCGTAGGCCTTGGCGGCGCGCAGCAGGTGCTGGGCATCACACCCGACATGACGGTGCTGGGTAAAGTGATTGGTGGCGGCATGCCGCTGGCGGCCTTTGGTGCGTCGCGCAAGGTGATGGAGCAATTGGCACCCCTCGGCCCGGTGTACCAAGCGGGTACTTTGAGTGGTAATCCGATAGCGACTGCCTGCGGTTTGGCCACCCTAAAAGAAGTTCAAAAACCGGGCTTTTACGAGGCATTGTCCTCTCGCACACAGGCTTTAACCGACGGTCTGCGCAGCGCTGCCCACGCAGCAGGCATCCCGTGGAGTGCCGACTACCAGGGCGGTATGTTCGGCTTTTTGCTGTTGCCAGAGCTGCCACAAAACTACGCTGCAGTGATGAAGAGCAACAGCGCGATGTTCAACAAATTCTTCCACGGCATGCTGGACCGTGGCGTGTACTTTGCACCTGCCCTGTACGAAGCGGGCTTTGTCAGTGCGGCGCACAGTGCGCAGGATGTGGCGGATACCGTGACTGCGGCTAAAGAGGTGTTTGCCAGTTTGTAGCGCTCCACTGCATTTGCTATAGTTTTAGTAGCTGCTCGTGCTGTATTCTATTGGGCTTGAGCCTGATTTTCCTCATAAATGTAGCGTTTGCAGCATATCTTCGCGCTGCACGTGCTGTAGGTACTGCCTAAAACCACATCAAACGATAGAAATACAAGTGAAATAGGCTTTCAGCCCAATAGAATATAGCACAAGCAGCTATTAATTAAATAGCAAGCTTGGCCTCAACACTAGCCGCCAATCAGTGCCTAAAGTGCCGCACGCCGCTAAACACCATGGCCACGCCGCGTTCGTCGGCGGCGGCTATCACCTCGGGGTCACGCATGCTGCCGCCGGGTTGGATGATGCAAGTGGCGCCTGCATCTACCACCACGTCCAGGCCATCGCGGAAGGGGAAGAACGCGTCGCTGGCCACGGCTGTGCCTTGAAGTGACAGATGGGCGTGACCGGCTTTGATACTGGCGATGCGGGCGGAGTCCAGGCGGCTCATCTGGCCTGCGCCTACGCCCATCGTCATCCCGTCTTTACAAAACACGATAGCGTTCGACTTGACGTATTTGGCCACCGTCCAGGCAAACAGCAGGTCTTGCAATTGCGCGGGGGTGGGCTGGGTTTTGCTGACGACTTTGAGGTCTTCTAGCGCCAACTCATGGTTGTCGGCGGTTTGCATCAAGAGGCCTGAGCCGACGCGCTTGATGTCTATGGTGTTGCGGGTGTTGCCTGAAGGCGGCAAATCAATTTGCAGAATCCGCACATTGGCTTTGCTTTTAAAAACTTCCAGCGCCTCGGGCGAGAAGCTGGGAGCCATCAGCACTTCTACAAATTGCTTTGAAATTTGTAGCGCGGTGCGCTCATCTACCTTGCAGTTCAGGGCGATGATACCGCCGAAAGCTGACGTCGGATCGGTCTTGAAGGCCTTTAAATACGCACCCAGCGCGTCCAGCCCCACGGCCACGCCGCAGGGGTTGGCGTGCT
>JAYUHM010000254.1:0-3141 GCA_043766985.1 Polaromonas sp. | reverse complement strand
TTTTCTGGCCCAGGCGTTTTTGCAGTCAATGCACGGGACGCCATCAAGAGCGAAGCCGCTCGCCTTTCAGCCATTGGAACGATCATGGTGTTGGGCCTTCTCTGGCTCATCTATCGCTCGGTCACCACCTTGGTTCTGGGTATTCTTCCGGTCGTCACTGGGGCCATGGCAGGAATCGCAGCCGTCGGACTGGGGTTTCCTTCAGTTCACGGCATGACTTTGGGTTTTGGAATCACGCTGATCGGCGAAGCAGTTGACTACGCGATCTATCTTTTTGTGCAGTACACACCGACGTCGATCGCGACGTCAATCGCGACCGCAAGCGCAAGCTCAAGCACCGGCAATGAAAAAGGCGCCCAGCCGACGCATTCGTTTGCATCGTCGTTCTGGCCCACCATTCGCCTGGGTGTGCTGACGTCCATCGTGGGCTTCAGCACCCTGCTGCTGTCGGGCTTCACGGGGCTGGCCCAGCTCGGCTTGTTTTCCATCGTCGGAATCGTCGTAGCCGCCATCACTACTCGCTACATACTGCCTGCGCTGCTACCCAAAAACTTTTCGGTTAAGCAGCCCAAAAAACTTGGTCCGTTCCTGGCCGCTGCCGCGCACTCACTGGGTGGGCTCAAGCTGCTCGCTGTGGTCATTACCGTGATCGCACTCGCAGTTTTGCTACTGCGCCGGGACAATTTATGGAGCCTTGAATTGGGCGGACTCAGTCCTGTGCCTGAAGCAGCTCAAAAGCTGGATGCTGATTTGCGCGCGGACATGGGGGCGCCCGATGCAGGCATGCTGGTCGTGGTGAAGGGGTCCAGTAGCGAAACAGCCCTCCAACTGAGCGAAGACGTGGCAGCGCGACTGGAGCCACTGGTGAGCCAGGGCCAGCTCGGCGGCTTCCAGGCCCCGTCCACTTACTTGCCCAGCCAGCGCACCCAGTCGGCCCGTCAAGCGAGCCTGCCTGACGATGCCGAGCTCAGGCGCCGAACAGCGATAGCCCTGGACGGCTTGCCGCTCAGACCTGAAAGGCTGGAGGAGTTCTTTCTGGATGTGGCGCGTGCAAAAACCAGTCCGTTGTTGACCCGCGCCAGTTTGCAGGGCACGTCGCTTAGTCTGGGCGTCGATTCACTTTTAACCCAGAGCACCAAGCCACCCGGTGAATGGACTGCACTGATCGCACTTCAGCCGTTAACGCAAGTAGGTGTTGTGCAGCCGCTCAAAGCCGACGTCATCCAGGCGGCGCTTGCAGACCTGAGCGATTCCGCCAAGCCCAGCGTCTTCCTGGTTGAGCTGGGTAATGAGGCCAAGAATATTTACAAAGCTTATTTGCGCGAAGCTATTTTCCTTAGCGCTGCCGGTTTTGTAGCCATCATTGGTCTGTTGTTCTTCGCACTCCGCTCCTGGCGCCGTGTCGTGCGGATCGTCCTTCCCCTGCTTGCTTCTACCGCCATGGTTGCCGCCGCCGTGGCCACGGTTAAAGGCAATCTGACCTTGCTCCATCTGGTAGGTCTGTTACTGGTAATTGCAATCGGCTCCAATTACGCGCTGTTTTTCGATCAGCGGTCCAGAATTTCACCATCGGCCTCCGCCAGCAGCGACGAAAACATGCTGAGCTCTCTGTTTTTTGCAAATCTCACGACAGTGCTCGGGTTCGGGCTGCTGGCCTTTTCATCTGTTCCCGTGATGAGCGCTATCGGACTGACCGTGGGAACGGGCACATTCCTGGCTCTTGTCTTGTCGGCCATTTTCGCTGTACGCCCAAAGTTCGGCACTGATTAAACAGCTAACATGGCCTGGAAAATACCCCGACCAAAACCATGAAATCATCGCTGCTGTGTTTCATGCTGGTCGTCGCTTTCCTTCAAGGCTGCGCGCCGTATCGCTCAAGCAAAGGCCCCATGAATTCGGTCTACGACACGCTGGATTGCAGCTCTCAGCCTGCTACCTTGCTCGTCTTTTTACCAGGTGCCTACGACAGGCCGCAAGATTTCATTGACCAGGGATTTGTGTCGGCCGTGCGCCAGCAGAAAATTCATGCCGACATTCAGCTGGTCGATGCACACATGGGCTACTACACCGGCCAGCAAATTTTGCAAAGACTTGAAAACGAAGTCATCAGCCCGGCCCGGGCAAAGGGCTACTCGCGCATCTGGTTCGTTGGAATTTCACTCGGTGGCTACGGAACCATGCTGTACGCCATGAACCACCCTGAAGATATTGACGGCTTCTTCATCATGGCCCCTTACATGGGGCCCAGAGACATACCCGCGCAAATTGAGAAGCAGGGAGGCCTTAAAAATTGGTCCAGCGAGGTACAGGGAAACGCCGATGTGGATTTGTGGCGCTGGCTCCAGGGCTACGGCACCTGGAAGACAGGACTTCCGCAGGCTTATCTGGGTTATGGCGCCAGCGACCGGTTTGCGCAGCCCAACAGCGTATTGGCCGAAGTTCTTCCCCCAGGAAATACTTTCGTGACCCCGGGCGGACACGACTGGCCGGTCTGGCAGAAATTATTCGGCAGCTTTCTGACCGTTGCGCCATGGCCGCGCATCGAGTCTGGTGACTTTGGGTGCAAGCTCAAGTGAAAAGCCCCTCCATGCCCAGGTTATGGAAGCCGTCCGCAGCCATCAAGGCATCTGCCGTGCTGCACGCAGGCGTGCTTGCCGGATTGGCCGCCGGTGTGTCTTGGCCGTGGGCGCTTGGCAGCTTGATTGCGAATCATGCGGTACTGACAACTGCGGGCTTATGGCCTCGCAGCACGCTGCTGGGCCACAACATGCTCCGCTTGTCGCAAGCGGCCTGCGATGCGCGGCAAATTGCCATCACGATAGACGACGGTCCCAACCCGCAAGTGACCCCGGCCGTGCTGGATATTCTGGACGCGGCAAACGCCCATGCGACCTTTTTCTGTATCGGAACAGCAGTTGAATTGCATTCCCACCTGGCGCGGGAAATAGTCCGACGCGGGCACACGATTGAAAACCATAGTTACGCGCATCGGCACCACTTTTCCCTGATGGGGCTGAGCCAGCTGCGCAACGAAATCTGTCGGGCGCAACACGTGATCAGTCAGGTTACCGGGCAAAGCCCGATCTACTTCCGGGCACCGGCCGGACTTCGCAGCCCGCTGCTGGATCCGGTTCTGCAGAG
>JAYUHM010000253.1:0-8333 GCA_043766985.1 Polaromonas sp. | reverse complement strand
AACGCCTTCATGATCCAGCTGTACATTCCGCTGAATTTTCTGGGTGTGCTGTACCGCGAGATCAAGCAAAGCCTGGTGGACTTGGACAAAATGTTTGTACTGATGCACCGCGAGCGCGAGATTGCCGATACGCCCGGCGCGCAGGCCTTGGCGCTGGGTGCCTCGCCCTCCGTCAGCTTTGAGCATGTGAATTTCTCCTACGACCTGGCCAAGAGGGACGACCCCACCGCCGGGCGACAGATTCTGCATGACGTGAGCTTTGAGATCCCTGCCGGTAAAACCGTCGCGGTCGTCGGGCCATCGGGTTCGGGCAAGTCCACGCTAGCGCGCCTGTTGTACCGTTTTTATGACGTGCAAAGTGGCAGCATACATATCGCAGGGCAAGACATCCGCAGCGTCACGCAAACCAGCGTGCGCCAGGCCATAGGCATCGTGCCGCAAGACACCGTGCTGTTTAACGACACGGTGGAATACAACATCGCCTACGGCAAGCCCGGCAGCAGCCCCGAACAGGTACACGAGGCCGCCCGCGCCGCCCGCATCCACGGCTTCATTACCTCCACCCCCAAGGGCTACGCCACCATGGTCGGCGAGCGCGGGCTGAAACTCTCGGGTGGCGAAAAGCAACGCGTGGCCATTGCCCGCACCCTGCTCAAAAACCCACCGATCTTGATCTTCGATGAAGCCACCTCAGCCCTGGACAGCGCCAACGAACGCGCCATCCAGGCCGAGCTGCAAGGCGTGGCTGCTGGCAAGACCACCTTGGTGATCGCGCACCGCCTGTCTACCGTGGTGGATGCCCATGAGATTTTGGTACTGGACGCCGGCCGCATTGTCGAACGCGGCACGCACGCAGCATTGCTGGCGCTGGGCGCGCGCTACGCGGACATGTGGGCTCTGCAGCAAAACACGCTGGAAACCTCGGACGAGCTTTTAGAACACGCTGGTTGAGGCAAACCGCGGCCCGGGTTAAAAATCAAATTCTACGGATGGCTTGGGCGCTGACGGCTTGCAATGCGAGCGGGGCAACCCGCTCGGGGGCAATTTCTGCCAGTGGCAGCAACACAAAGGCCCGTTGCCCCATGCGGGGATGGGGCAAGGTCAGCGCGGGGCTTTGGATACTGGCGTTGCCGTACAGCAGCAGATCCAAGTCCAAGGTGCGCGGGGCGTTGGCATAGGGGCGCTGGCGGCCCGCCGCTTGCTCTTGAATTTGCAGCTGCTCTAGCAATAATGGCGCGGGCAACTCGGTTAAAACCTCTGCAACTGAGTTGATATAGTCGGGGCCAGCGCTGTCGATAGGCGCGGTTTGGTACAGGCTCGATGCGCGTACCAAGCGGGTGTGCGGCGTGTTACCCAAGTTGACGATAGCCAGCTGCACCGTGCGGGCGGCGTCGCCCAGGTTGGCCCCCAGGGCGATGTAGGCGGTGACTGCATCGGCGTGCATCTGCCGCGCCAGAATGTTAAGACTCTGCTGGCGCGCCACCATCGCGCTTTGGGCCACGGCGGCGGCGGCGCTTCTTGGGGGCGGAGTCGTCGCCACCTTCCTCATCCATGGCGCTGCCATCCAGTGGCACCTGCATCTCTGCAGCACGGGGCGTACGCACTGGCTTGTCAACCGGCTTCTCAGCTTTAGGTTTGGGCTGGGCACGCTGTTGTTCACGCAGTTGCTGCACCAGGTCTTCGCGCGTGGCCTGGTCAGCCATACTGAACTCTTGCCACCAGTCGCCCAAAGTAATGTCTATTTCACCCACGTCGGCGCGCAGACGCAGAAAGTCAAAGCCCGCTCTAAAGCGTAGGTGCTCCACTAGGCTGAACGGCGTAGAGCCTACACGTTTGTCAAAGCGCGGCTGCATCATCCATATCTCGCGCATATCTGCGGCCAGCTTGCCACGGCCGCTTACGTCGCCAATGCGGTCGGCAAACACGGTGTCGATGGCTTCGGTTAAGGCCGGGAAGGGGTGCATACCTTTTTTCAGCAAGGCGTCCCAGCCCTCGCGCACATCGTTCCACAGCACACAGGCCAGCAAGAAGCTGGGGGCTACGGGCTTACCTTCGCCCACCCGGCGGTCGGTGTCTTGCAAAGCGGCGGTAATGAAGGGCTGGTCAGCACGCTCCACCACCAAATCCAGCAAGGGGTAAATGCCTTGGGCCAGGCCCAATTTTTTAAGCTGCGCCACGCTGGCCAGCGCATGGCCGGTTTGCAAAAGCTTGAGCATTTCGTCAAACAATCGGCTTTGCGGCACGTCGTTTAAAAGCACCTTGCATTCGGCCAAAGGCTTGGCGGTTTTGGCGTCGAGTTTGAAGCCCAGCTTGGACAGCTTGGCCGCAAAGCGCACGGCGCGGATGATGCGCACCGGGTCTTCGCGGTAGCGGGTGGCGGCATCGCCGATCAGCTTAAGGGTGAGCTTTTTGCTGTCCTGCATGCCGTTGTGGTAGTCCACCACCACCTGCGTTTCGGGGTCGTAGTACATGGCGTTGACGGTGAAGTCGCGGCGGGCGGCATCGTCCACCTGCGGGCCCCACACGTTGTCTCGCAGCACGCGTCCACTGGCATCGGTGGCGTGCTTCATACCCGCCAGCTCGCTCTTGGAGGTGCGCTCGTTGCCGCCCACCTGGCCGGTGTCGGCAGTGCCCACATTGGCGCGAAAGGTAGACACTTCGATCACTTCATGCTCGCGGCCCCGGCCAAACACCACGTGCACGATGCGAAAGCGCCGCCCGATGATGAAGGCGCGGCGAAACAGCGCCTTCACCTCTTCGGGCGTGGCATTGGTGGCCACGTCAAAATCTTTAGGGCGCAGGCCCAGCAACAGGTCGCGCACGGCGCCGCCGACGATATAGCCCTCAAAGCCTGCATCTTTCAAGGTGGTTACCACCTCCCACGCGCGCGGGTCTACCAGGTCGCGGTTGATCTTGTGCTCAGACTGAGGCACCTCGACCCGTTTGCTCGCCTTGTTGGCGGACTTGGGCGAGATGAGTTTTTCGATGAATTTTTTAATCATGTTTCCAGAGATCTAGTATTTTCCAGCCACGCTGGGTGGCCAGGGCACGCAACTTGTCGTCGGGGTTGGTGGCCACAGGGGTGTCGACTCTTTCTAGTAGCGGCAGATCGTTCATGCTATCGCTGTAAAAGGTGCTGTGTGCCACATCATCCCACGTCTTGCCCTGCGCGGCCAGCCACTGCGTCACGCGGGTCACTTTGCCTTCCCGAAAGCTCAGCGTACCTACGCTGGCACCGGTATACCAATTATCCGCGCCTTTTTCCAGCTCTACGGCGATTAAATGCGCAAAGCCCAGGCGCTGGGCTATTGGGGCAGTGACGAATTCATTGGTAGCCGTCACCAGCACCAATGTATCGCCTGCGGCGCGATGCTGCGCCAGCAGGTCGAGCGCTGGTTTCTTTACAGCGTTTTCGATCACTGTCGCCATGTAATGTGCGTGAGCAGCTATAGATTGTGTAGCGCCTTTGGCGCGAATGGCCTCCGTAGCAAAACGCAAATACGCCTGCGGGTCGAGCGTACCCGCCTTGTAATCGTCATAAAAAGCGTCGTTAGCACGCTTAAATTCATCTGCGTCGCGCCAGCCAATGGAGATGCTGAAATCCCCCCAAGCGTGGTCGCTGTCGATGGGCAGCAGGGTGTGGTCTAGGTCGAAAAGGGCGAGGTTCATGCGTTGACTTGATTAAGACCTTGAGTCTACCAATCGCCCCGAAGCATACTTATGCAACACGCTAGCGATCAGCGTTTGGTACGGCAAGCCTTCTTCGGCCGCGCGCGCTTGCATGCCTTCCAGGTCCATCGCTGAAATGCGGATATTCACACGGCGGTTTTTAGCCAAGGCACTGGTGGCCATCTGCCTGTAGCGCAGGCTTTCACTCTCCTGCGGCTCTACCGGCTGCCATTGCCCCGCATCGAAGGACGCCAGCAGCTCGGCTTCATCTACATCACCTAAAACAGGTTTTTTAGAAGTTTTAGAAGGCTTAGGCATCATCTGCTCCTTGCAAAAATTGCTTGGTCGCTTTGCGACTGGGAATAATGGTTTTCAAAAAGACTTCATCTTCGGTTTCAACAAAAGGCACCAAATAGGCATAGCCGCGCATTCTAACCACCCACAATTTTTGATTGTCGTAGCGCTTTGCATTCGGATGCGCCAGCGTTGCCAAGAGCCCGCCGTTTTCAATCGAGGCTAATACCTCTTCAAAAGAAACGCCCCGTTCACTTTGAAGCGTTAAATTTTTGTCGGCATTCCAACGAATGGGTTTTATGGGATCCACACTGTGATTATATCTTGTGTGCCTTATGTGCACCGCTTCGGCCTTTTACCCGCAGAAAACAGTGACACTACACAGCCTCTTTACCCATCGGTACAAAAGCCATCGCTTCGCCGCCATGCCGCTGAGGGTCAAAGCGGGCCAACATCTTGGCCAAGGAGGCTTTTTTAGGCACCCTCTCAACGACGATGCGCCCTGGCTCTACAGTTATACGCACTGACGAATTGGCATCAACGCCCGCAACGTTGGCCAATGTCTTGGTAAGGCGCAAGCCCAGTCCGTTTCCCCATGGCAGGACGCGAGACTGGAAATAGGTAATGGTGGTGTGCAGAGCTCCGGATGTTTATACATCGTATACCCAAAATTGGTTAATGAGTCACCCACCCTACCGCGCCAACGCCGCCACAAATTCATCCGAGTCAAAGCCATCCTTCATATGCTGGCCTTTGACGATCAAATACGGCACGCCGCCTTGCGGGTCGAGGGTTTTAAGCTGGGACAGGCAGGCGCTGCTGGCTTGCACGTCGCACTCGGTGTATGGGAAGCCGTACTGCGCCATCCAGCCTTTGGCAGCGGCGCAGTTGCTGCACCAGGGGGCGCTGTACATCAGCACATCGCTGGGTTTGGCGCTGGTCGCCAGTTGGCTAAGCTGGGCGCTGCTGGGGTTGCTGCCGATGCGCCCGGCGTGGCTGATGCCTGCCGCACCAGTGCCGCCGACCGCACCACCAGCGACCACACGCTGGTAACCCAGCCACACGCCGTAGGCCATGGCCAGCACAGCAAAGAGTTTGAGCCAAGGGATGCCGCCCAGTGCACTGGCACCATCCGACTGCGCCACTGTGGCTGCGCGCCGCACTCCGGCATCGCCAGAGGCTTTGGCATAGGCCACACCGCAGGCGGGGCATTGCCAGGCATGTGACTGCGCGTTAAGTGGGCGTACGGTGCCGCATTTGGGGCAGATGGTGGTCATTGCAGCGCTACTTTCAACGCATTGCGGTTCAGCCAATGTAGATCACTTGCGCTATTATTTTCATAGCAGATAATGCTATATTTTGTTGGGCTAGCGGCCGATTTGATGCTTAAAACTGATCGTAAACACGCCGTCAACCATATATGCGTCGGTTTGGGGTTGAATCGGCGTGGAAAGATCTTGCTCATTGGGGATGCTTTGCAGTTTTTGGTCGTCAGCTACTTTTTTACCTGCTACTTCGGCATGCCGAACTCCCAATACGCTTCACGTTTTTCTGGAATTGGCTCAGGTTTAGGAAATGCCTCAAAATTTGCAGCGGACAGCTGTGACTTATAGCAATCCTTCTTTATGATCGATTTTGTACCCGGTGGTATATCGCTAACTTTCAACCAAGCACCCCCAATTAAAATTGAGCCCCCTTTACCTTGCACGCCTATCGACAAAAATGGCAACGACATTGTTGAGCGATTTTCAACTTCAAAAATTGCGTCACCGTTTTCAGTAAAACCTACGTGTTGCCATATGAAGTTTTTTCTTGCTTCTACGATCTGCATTTCTTCTGGTGTAAATGGTTTTGGGCCATGCATAATTTTTTGCCATTTAGATGCAGAATATTTTGATTGCACCAGTTCATAGCTAGTCTTCAGCCAATCAGAGAAACTTGGATGGAGTTCGTTGGCCTTGTTGCCCTTCAACATATAAACCTTTAACGGGCTTCGGGAGAGAATTGCATCTTCGCCAAAACAAAAGGACTTATTCCCCCGATCACCAAACCCAACGTATGTTTTTCCGTCTGCACATGTGTGCCGCCTGTATTCCTTTAGTGGATAAACAGCAATGACTGGCGCGTCCCTATGATCGGTGAACAACTTGCCCCAGCCGAATTCCCTCAAGAAGTCAGCATAGTCACCAGATAAATCTATGCTGTGCCCTGCTAATTCGTAGAAATAGTCATTAGGTGCGAGCGCTTCAAATATGTGAAAGCGCTGTGACTTGATCTGAAGACACTCCTGCCGAAGCCAGTCAAATGATGAATTCATATTACTTGTAACCATGCGTTCGGTGCCAATCAATGTGCTCTGATGGTGTCTTGGGTGTAATGTTAGCCGGATCGTTTTTAGCCCCGCCCCTGTTGACCGGCTGTATATGATGTCCATCTTGCGGCAATTCGGGTCGAATTTTTTCTGTGGGAGGATTGACCGGCCAATCCTTATTGTGCAACTTTTCCCACTTTCTCTTAAGGCTTGGCGGACATCTGCCGTTATGCACCAACTCCCCACCAGTGCCCACAAAGTAAGTATGCGCATTCGCCACTTCCAAGTTAAGCACCTGCAGCACTTTCTGCTCGGTGCGAATGTCGGTGATGAGGGCCGTCTTGCCTAAATCTTCCCCATCGCTACCCTTCAGCAGCAGCTTGCCGCCCTTCTTGAGCAGGATCGCATCGCGCCAGCCGTCGGTGGTTTTGAGGGGGTGGTTCTCCGTTACTGTTACGGTCTCGCCATTGTTCAAGGTGATATGCACCAGCGATTGCAGCTTGTGGTTGGTGAAGATGTCGGTCACCTTCTCGTAGCTCAGGCGCGCGTCCAGTTCGGCTAGGCTGCCTTTGCTTTTCCAATCGGCATGCGCCAGGATCTCGTCGCCCACTTGCAGCGCGCTAATGGGCTTGAGATCGGCTTTGGACTGCTGGGCCTCGTAGGCGCTTGCGTTCTTGGGTTTGACGTGTATGAGGGTTTCGGCGGGGAAGCTGTTGATGGCGCAAGTAACAGCTTCAACTTCTTTCGCGACCTTTTTACTTTTCCCTGCCCACTTTGCCAGCCGCCCCAGCGGCCCCATCAGGCAACTGGCTGCGCAGCCCTTGGCGCTGTCGCCAAAGTTGTTGCATTGCCCGGTGACCGTGTTGACGGCTACGTCTTCCAGCATGCATTGGGCTACGCAGGCGGCGTAGGCTACGCACATAGGGCATTCGCCGGTGGGGTCGCTCATGTTGACCGGGTCGGCGGCGGCGTATTTGTACTGGTTGATGCCGCCTTCTACGCCTATCGGGTCCTGCGTGACATAGCGCCCGCTGTCGGCATCGTAGTACCGGCGGTAGTTGTAATGCAGCCCCGTCTCTTCGTCCAGATACTGCCCCGGCAGGCGCAGGTTGACATTGATGGTGGGGTTGGCTGCTGTGGCTGCTGGCGTAGTGATGCTGGCCTTGCCAAAGACGTTGTAGCTGGCGGCCCAGACGACGTTGCCTGCTTTGTCGGTGGCTTGCAGCGGGGTTTGCAGCTGGTCGTGGTGGAAGTAGGCAAAGCTGTCTTGGTTGTTGCTGTTCTTGGTTTTGACGAACAGGGTGCCGGTGCTGAATTCGCTGTCGGGCCGGGGGCCGTACTGGGTGGCGATCTGGGGCGCTGCGCTGGCGGTGACGCTGCCGTCGGCATTCAAGGTGATGGCCTGCGTGCTCTCGGCGATCAGACCTTCGTCGGCGTACAGGTAGTAGGTGCGCTGGGCTTGGGGCAATGCTTGGCCGTCGGTGGCAAGTTGGGGCGTGAATGCGGCCTGTGCAGGTAACGCCATGGCGAGCAGTAGCCAGGTGATCAGGCTGTACGCCCATTCGCGCATACTACGCATTTGATAGCTGATAGCGCAATATTCTATTGGGCTAGAGGCTGATTTTATGCATAAAACTGACCGTGCGCACGTAACCAGACGCGCAAGTAAAAACTTGAACCTTGGTTGACACGTGGCGGTTTTGAGCATGCGGTTTATTTGGCGGATTTGTCTAGATTGCCGGCACCGCCTGGCTGCTGTTGCCATGCCACAAACTCGGTGCGGCGCAAACGGTAGCGGGCTACGCTGCCTTCGTGCAGTTGGTCTATGGCCTCTTTCACAATCTGGGCAAAGGCCGCTTGATCGGCTGGGACGGCCCATTGTTTGGCCAGGCGGCGCAGCGTGGCGGGCGTGGTGCGCAGCGGGCCTTTGACGATGGCTTGTACGGCCTGGATGATGGCCTCGCGGTAGCGGATTTTGAGGGGGTCGGGCTCGGCCATGGTTTGGGTGATGGCCAGGTAGCGCTGGCATGAGCGCTCGTAGGCCCAGACGAACACGTCT
>JAYUHM010000252.1:0-3149 GCA_043766985.1 Polaromonas sp. | reverse complement strand
GTGGTAGGCGATGTAGCTTGCAGTCATCTATCTATAACGCTCTACCCTCACCGCTGGTGGACTCGGTTGTGCTGGCTTCTGCCGCCCAGACTCCTAGGCGTGCAGGTTCTGCTCGTCGATGGAGGTAGTACCGACGATTCGCTAAGCTTGATTCAAAAAGCGGGATTGCAAGCCATCAGCGCTCCCACTGGCCGCGCCAGACAGATGAACGCGGGTGCCGCACATACTAATGGAGACACATTGGTCTTTTTGCATGCGGATAGCCGTCTCGCGCAGGCCTCGCTCGATTGCATCGATTCCAGCCTGAAGCGCGGTGCCGATTGGGGGCGCTTTAACGTACAGATTGAAGGTTACTCTTACATGCTCAAGGTGGTGGCCCTGATGATGAACTGGCGCTCGCGTATCACCGGTATCGCCACGGGTGATCAAGCCATATTTATGACCCGGGCGGTTTTCAATGCCGTGGGCGGCTTTCCAGACCAACCGCTGATGGAAGATATTGAGATGTCCAAGCGCCTGCTGCGCCTGTCGCGCCCAGCCTGTATTGCAGACAAGGTAACTACCTCGGGTAGGCGCTGGGAGAGCCGGGGCGTGTGGCGCACTATTTTTTTGATGTGGCGACTGCGCTTTGACTACTGGCGTGGCCAGAGCGCCAGCGCACTGGCCAAGGCTTACCAATGAAGCCGGTGCGCATAATTGTCTTTGCAAAAGCGCCGATAGCTGGGTTTGCCAAAACGCGACTTATTCCCGTACTGGGTGCCCAGGGTGCGGCCGCACTTGCGCACACCATGTTGCTGCACACACTGAGCAAAGCGCGCGCAGCCCAAGTGGGCAAGGTTGAGCTATGTGTTGACCCAGCGCCAAGTGACCCTGTTTGGCAAAAGTTTAACTTGCCCACAGACATTGCTTGGAGTGCGCAAGAAGAAGGCCATCTGGGCGTTCGTATGGCGCGTTCGGTACGGCGCGCTATTGAAGCGGGTGACTCGGTGATATTGATCGGTACTGATTGTCCTGCCCTGTCTGCGCTCTTGCTGCAAGAGACTGCCCAAGCCTTGATCACACATGATGCGACCATCGTGCCTACGGCGGACGGTGGTTATTGTTTATTGGGTTTAAAACGCTTTCACACCCAGTTGTTTGCCAACATTCCCTGGAGTACCGACGTAGTGACAGCGCTCACACTGCAGAGATTCAAGGAACTAAACTGGCAGGTCAAAATCCATCCTACTCTGCATGATATTGACGAACCAAACGACATCCAATGGTTGCCAGCAAGTTGGGGGTATAACCCCATGTCGCTCGATAAATTCCCCTCTCCCTGAGTTTGTAATAAAGTCACCTGACCCGACGACTACCCATTCATTGACATATAAAAAACCATGTACGACATTGTTCAAGACTACTATGGCCGCCAGTTGCAAAGCACCAGCGACCTCAAGACCAGCGCCTGCTGCGATATCAGCGCCATCCCTGAGTGGCTCAAGCCCCTGCTGGGCCGCATCCACCCTGAGGTGCTGTCGCGCTACTACGGCTGTGGCCTGGTGTGCCCGCCGCTGCTCAAGGGCTGCCGCGTGCTGGACCTGGGCTGCGGCTCGGGCCGCGATGTATACGCACTGGCGCAGCTGGTTGGCCCTACCGGCCATGTGGTGGGTGTGGACATGACAGACGAGCAACTGGCCATCGCCGAAAAATACCGCAGCCACCATGCCCATGCGTTTGGCTACGAGAATGTGCGCTTTTTACACGGCTATATCGAACGGCTAGAAGATTTGGATTTAGAGCCCGGCAGCTTTGACGTGATCGTGTCTAACTGCGTGGTGAACCTCTCGCCCGATAAAGACGCGGTGATGCGCGGCGTGCAGCGTCTACTCAAAAAAGGGGGGGAATTTTTCTTCTCAGACGTCTATGCCGACCGCCGAGTGCCCGACGCGGTACGCAACGACGCTGTGCTGTACGGCGAGTGTTTGGGCGGCGCGCTCTACTGGAACGACTTTATTCGCCTGTCACATCAACACGGCTTTGCCGACCCGCGCCTGGTCACCGACCGTCCGCTGGAAATCACCGACCCGGCGCTGGCCCCTCGCGTGGGCAACCTCAAGTTTTACTCGGCCACCTACCGTCTGTTCAAAATCGACAACTTAGAGACCGCCTGCGAGGACTACGGCCAGGCCGTGGTGTACAAAGGCACGATTGCCGACCATCGCGACCGCTTTGATCTGGACAAGCACCACGCCATAGCCACCGGGCGCGTCTTCCCGGTGTGTGGCAACACCTGGCGCATGCTGCACGGCACACGCTTTGCAGCGCATTTTGATTTCATCGGCAATTTTGACCGCCACTACGGTATTTTTGAAGGCTGCGGTACGGCACTGCCCTACGATGCCGATGTAAATGGTGCGTCTGCCACCCCCTGCTGTTAATTCGATCCTATGGAATTCGCACTGGTCGCAATGGCCCTATTTTTAGCCTTTAATAACGGCGCAAACGACAACTTCAAGGGCTTTGCCACAGTCTGGGGTTCAGAAACTTTAAGTTATCGGCAGGCCTTGATTTTCGCCACGTTGGCGACTCTCGCTGGCAGTCTGGCATCCTTGTTTTTGGCCGACACCTTGGTGCAGCAGTTTTCTGGGCGCGGCTTGGTGCCCAATTCTGTGGCAAGCTCCACCAATTTCATCCTCAGCGTGGCCACCGCAGCCGCACTGACGGTGTTTTTAGCGACCCGTCTGGGCTTTCCCATATCTACCACGCACGCTTTGATTGGTGGCTTGGTCGGCGCGGGTCTGGGTCAGTCTGCGGGTGTTGTAAATTACAGCAATTTGGTCAACACTTTTTTTGTGCCCATGCTGCTCAGTCCCATCTTGGCGGCTGGCTTGGGGTTTGCCATCTACACCCTGCTGCTTAAACGCAAGGCCACCGCAGACTGTGTGTGCGTGGTGCCGGGTAACTTGGTCGTAGCGCCCATCACGGCAACCGGCATGACCGCACAACGCGTAGCCCTGCCCATGCTCATGATGGGCAGCGACGCCCAGTGCGATACCGTGCCCGTACAGGCGCGTTTTTCAATCGTGCAATCCATGAAGTGGCTGCACATTGGCTCGGCCGTCACCATCTGCTTTGCCCGCGCGTTAAACGACACCCCCAAGCTGGCG
>JAYUHM010000251.1:0-3151 GCA_043766985.1 Polaromonas sp. | reverse complement strand
GACTTGCGGCACGCCGAAGGCAGCGGCAACGTGCATCAGGCCAGAATCGTTGCTTACTATGTTTTTAGAAGCTGATATTGCAATCAGGGCAAGGGCTAACGACGTTTTTCCTGCCAAATTTAGGCATTTTCCGGGCTGCACGGCGTTGACGGGCGCAGCAATCTCTTCGCACAGCGCAAACTCCTTGGCGGAGCCCAGCAGCACGACCGGCAGGTCAAGTTGGCTGGCAAGCGCTGAGTAGTGTGTCGCAGGCCAGCGCTTGGCCGGGCCATACTCGGCACCGGGCGCAAACACGTGGTAGCCCCCGCGCTGCAAACCCAGTTCAGCCAGCCCGGCAGCCACATCAGATTCGGCCATTTGCAAATGCGGGCGGTCATCCGCCACATCCGCATCACCGCTGAGTGCCGAGTAAAACGCCACCATCGGCGGGCGCTTGTCTTTGGGCGGGTTTTTCAGGCGGTGCGTCAGCAGCCCAATGCGCGCCTCGCCCAAATAACCTACCCGCTTGGGGATGCTGGCCATGAAGGGCAGCAGCGCGCTTTTGAGCGAGTTGGGGCAGACGTAGGCAATGTCAAAGCGGCCATCCAGCTCGCTGGCCAGCCTGCGCCGCGCTTTGAACTGAACGCCGCCGTGCTGAAAGGGGAATTCAACCACTTCGGCCACCTGCGGCATGGCCCGGTACACCGGTGCCACCCACGGCAGCGCGCCCACCGTGAGCCGCTCGCCACGCGCGTGCAGGCGGCGCAGCAGCGGCTCGGTCATCACGGCGTCGCCAATCCACTGGGGCGCGATGACGAGACTTTGATTCGAATATCCAGAGGACATCACGACGATTTGGTACGAGCTGACGGTTTGGCCTTCGTTTTAATGCCCGTCAACGCCGCGATAGAGGCCACAAAATCGGCCCGCTCGCTTGAAGTTGCATCCATAAGCGTCGAAAGCGTGAAAAACCGATGCGTCGTTGGAGACTGCTGAGAAGCCAGCAAAGGATCAAGGCGAGCGACGTTCACGATGGTCCAACACTCGGTGAATTTGCGGGCTCTTGCCTTTAGATGGCTTTTCTCGGCTTCCCCAATCCGGTTGTGGATGTTTGACGCATCAGTGCCAGCCTTCACTTCAATCGCAACCAACGGCCTGTCGCCGTGTCCAGGTGACTTTTCGACGATAACGATATCTGGGTCGGCCGCAACGTTGATGGCGACCAGCCGTCCGGCAGCATTGTGCAGCGTCGCCGACCTCCCGGATACGACTGGCTTAGCATGCATTACGGCTTCCAAGATGAGTTGGAAGACCTCCTCAATCCCCGCTTCGCCGCGCTCATTGTTACGCCCGCCGCGCAATTGGGGGCCAATCGACAAAAGACTGAGTTCATTCAAAAACTGCTGATCGATGGACAGCGTGCCTATGCCCTGGAGCAAATGCCAAGCATGCAGGTTCATCAATTGACATAGCTGCGGTGTTAGACCCAACGCCGTGGCAGTCAATTCGCTGGCGTCCTCCGCACGTCTGAACATGCCAAGCCCCGTCCCTGTTTTGTAAAACTCTTTTTGGCTGTAACCCAGCAAAGTCCGGTAATAAGTCAGCAGGGTGGGCATTGCCTGCAGCACCATGGGAGCCATAAACAGCGCTTCACCACGCAATCCAAAAGAGGCCAGTTTTTGCAGCGCTCGGGCAGGCATTACCTGGGCAAGCTGTTTGTCAAGCGCGGCAATGTCCAGACCAGCGACTGTTTTAAACAACGCAGATTGCAAGTGCGTTTGCTGCAAGGCGACAAGCCGATGGGCAAAAACGACTTGCAATTCAGGGGGCGCAAGCTGAAACGCAGATGGTTTACCCATTCGCCACCAACCGGAGCACATTGCTGCGAAGTCCGTGAAGCCTTGACGCCGCCATGCGCACATAGTCGGGGTTCAGTTCAATCCCGATGTATTGGCGATCTTCCTGCTGACTGACCAATCCAACTGTTCCTGAACCAAAAAAGGGATCCAGAACAAAATCTGCCGGCTCCGTGCTGGCCAGCACACACGGGCGAATCAATTCCGGAGGAAAGGTCGCAAAGTGTGCGCCGCTGAAAGCCTTGGTATTGACGTTCCAGACCGAACGCCGACTGCGTTTCTCCAGTCCGTTGTCGGTAGGTTCCTTGACGGCCTCGTGGTTGTAGTGATAACGCTCTGATTTTGTGAGCATGAAGAGGTACTCATGTGACCGTATGGGCCTGTCCTTGACGCTCTCAGGCATGGCGTTAGGTTTGTTCCACACAACGTCGCTGCGCAAAAACCAGCCATCGTCCTGCAAGGCAAAAGCAAGTCGCCATGGCACCCCAATCAAATCTTTGGGCTTGAGCCCGTCAGGCGTCGGAGGCCGGGTGTTCATGGCTCTCGCCGGGTTCTTCTTGTCGGCCCCCCGGTAACCGCGATTGCCGCTGGTATAGCCATCGCCAATGTTGAGCCACAAAGTGCCGTCAGGTGTCAGCACCCGCTTGACCTCGGAAAAAATCCGGGTTAGCTGATTCAAAAATTGTGGCAGTGACGGCTCCAGACCAATCTGCCCCTTGATGCCGTAGTCACGCAAGCCCCAGTAAGGTGGCGACGTGATCACGCAACGCACGGATTCAGTTGGCAAAGCTTGCAATACCGTTAGCGCATTGCCCTCAAACAGCACTGATCGCGTGAGTTGCAATGGCTCTGTCGCCTCCACATGCGCAATATCGTCCAACAGGGGCAAAAAAGACACTGTAGATTTATACATGTCAGGAATTTACCCCAATTGGCCTAGCTGGGTAACCATTTTCAATGCCCACCGTCGAAATGCTCACCCGCCTTCAGCCTGTAAACCGTGCCGCAATAGGGGCACTTGGCCTCGCCCGCAAGGCCCACGTCCAGATACACCTTGGGGTGGCTGTTCCAGATTTTCATGTGGGCCAGGGGGCTGGGGCAGTACACGCCGCCTTGGTGGTTGAGGTCTGTGGCCAGCAGTTCAACCAGGGATGATGTGGTCATGATGGGTTTGTCACACCTTGGACAGCCAGGACGCGTACTTCGGATTGCGCCCGTTGACGATGTCAAAAAACGCGCTCTGAATTTTCTCGGTGACGGGCCCACGGGCGCCGCCATCGCCCCGGTTGCCGATCTCAATGCGGTCCAGCTCGCGG
>JAYUHM010000250.1:0-8377 GCA_043766985.1 Polaromonas sp. | reverse complement strand
GATTTGCGCAACGCCACGCATATTGCAGCCTAAGCCACTTAGCAAATGGGGCAGAGAGAAATTGTCAATTTCTGGTTAATAGAACAGTATTGGCCGCGGAGCCGTCCACGCCAAGCGCCAGAGCGAGCACAGGACTGTAGTCGGTTTCCCCGGTTTCTCCCTGTGCAATGCACATTTGCGACAATAGCCCTCTATGACCTCACCGCGCACTTTAGAAGACTGGCTCAGCCACATCGAGGGCTTGCACCCTAAAAATATCGAGATGGGCCTGGACCGTGTGCGGGCCGTGTGGCAGCGCGTGGGCTTGGCGCTGGCTTGCCCGGTGATCACCGTGGCGGGTACCAATGGCAAGGGCTCT
Organism: Polaromonas sp.; assembly: GCA_043766985.1. Taxonomy (GTDB): domain Bacteria; phylum Pseudomonadota; class Gammaproteobacteria; order Burkholderiales; family Burkholderiaceae_C; genus JAAFIP01. The sequence goes on along the minus strand of JAYUHM010000250.1, from coordinate 8,019 downwards.
ACCTGCGCCATGCTGGAGTCGATCTACACGCAGGCGGGCTACCGCACGGCGGTGTACAGCAGCCCACACCTGGTGCATTTTCTGGAGCGTTGCCGCATTGCGGGTGAAAATGCTAAAGCTACTGAATTTATAGCAGCTTGTGCTATTGTTGAGAGGGCTAGAGCCGGATTTGATGCGGTAATTGGCGTTTCTGATGCCCCAGCCATCGCCCTCACGTATTTTGAATTCACTACCTTGGCTTTTTTGGCGCTGATGTGCCAGCAGCAGATCGACGTAGCGATATTGGAAGTAGGCCTGGGCGGCAGGCTGGACGCGGTGAACATCATCGACACCGACTGCGCCATCATCACCAGCATTGACCTGGACCACATGGAATACCTGGGCGATAACCGTGAGAGCATTGGTTACGAGAAGGCGGGCATTTTGCGCGCTGGCAAGCCCGCTATCGTCAGCGACCCGCTGCCGCCGGCCAGCATTGCCCAGCATGCCAAGTCTATTGGCGCTGACCTGTACCTGATGGGCAGCGACTTTAACTTCAGCGGCGACAAACAGCAGTGGGGCTGGGCCGGGCGCGATGGGGAGCTACAGCCGCGTCGCTACGCCGGGCTGGCTTACCCCGCGCTGCGGGGGGCAAACCAGCTCATCAATGCCAGTGGCGTGCTGGCCGCAGTGACAGCGCTGCGTGAAAAACTGCCCGTCACGGCGCAGGCCGTGCGCAATGGCTTTGCGTTTGTTGAACTGCCAGGCCGCTTTCAGATCGTCCCCGGCCAGCCCACACTGGTGCTGGACGTAGCGCATAACCCGCACTCGGTGGCGGCGCTGGCGGCTAACCTGGACGCGATGGGCTTTTACCCCACCACCCACGCCGTGTTTGGCGCCATGGCCGACAAAGACCTGGCCGCCATGTGGCCCAAAGTGGCGCCGATGATCGACAAATGGTACTTTACCGACCTGCCCACGGCCCGCGCGGCTACGGCCTTGGCCCTGCAAAAGCAATGGGCAGCGCAAAACCAGCGTAGCGACACGCAAAGCAGCGTTTACACCTCGCCACAAGCCGCGCTGGACGCGGCGGTGGGCGCAGCCAGCGCAACCGATAGAATCGTGGTGTTTGGCTCGTTCTTTACCGTAGGCGGGGTTTTGCTAAAAGGCACCCCGCGCTTGAGCGGCAAACACCTGGGCGCGTCACCCGATGCGGCAACAAATTAGTACACAACGCAAGCGCGTTATGCAGCACTCTTGGGCAGGATTTTCATGGCTTGGTTTAATTTTGGCAAAAAAGACAGTGGCATGAACGCCAAAGCAGCGGTGCAAAAGCCGATGGAAACCGTAGAAGCCATGCGCCAGCGCGCCAAGTACCGCCTGATTGGCGCTGTGGTGCTGGTGTTGGCGGGTGTGGTGGGGTTCCCGCTGCTGTTTGACAGCCAGCCACGCCCCGTGTCGGTCAACATTCCGATCGACATTCCGGACAAAGCCAAAGTGCGGCCACTGGGCGCGCCCGCCGTGCCCACGCCCGCTGCACCGGCTGCCAAGGTAGAGGACAACGCCAGCTTGTCGGGCAGGGAAGAAATTGTCACTAGCGGCAAGCCTGTTGGCAAAGCAGGTGAAAAACAGGCTGCTGTTGACGCCAGCAATGCACAGGTTGCTATCAAAAACATTGGCAAAGCGGCTACCGCTGCCGCAGTAAATGCCGCTTCCGCAGGCCCCGCTGCAGTCAATGCCGAGGAAGCCAGCCGCGCCAAGGCTTTGGCCGATATCGCACAGGCCGACAAAGCCTCGGCGGTAAAAGCCAGCGCCGAGAAGGCCAAGCTGGCCGATGCCGAGAAAGCCCGCAAAGCGGCAGAAGATGACAAGGCCAAGGCGCAAAAAACCAAAGCCGAGGCTGACAAAGCCAAGCTAGCCGCCGAAGCTGGCCGCGCCAAAGCCTTGCTGGAAGGCAGTGCCAAGCCGGCTGTGGCCGCGGCAACGGCGCCGGAAGCGGCGGCAGATGGCACCCGCTACATTGTGCAGTTTGGTGCTTTCAGCGATGCCGACAAGGCCCGCGAGGTGCGCCAAAAGGTGGAAAAAGCTGGCCTGAAAACCTATAGCCAAGTGGCCAAAACAGCCGATGGCGACCGTATTCGCGTGCGGGTAGGGCCGTTTGCCTCCCGGGCCGAGGCCGACAAAGCCGCGGCCAAGATCAAATCGCTGAATTTGCCAGCATCGGTGCTGATGCTGTGATGGCTAATGGGCTGCGCGCCGCATGAGCCTGGCCGCGTTTGATTGGGTGGTGTTGGCGGTGCTGCTGCTGTCCATGGCCTTGGGCGCATGGCGCGGGCTGGTGGTGGAGGTGCTGTCGGTGCTGGGCTGGATTGCCGCGTTTGTGTTGGCGCAGTTGTACGCCGGTGCGGTAGGCCAGTGGCTGCCGATGGACAGTGCCAGCCCGCCGCTGCGTTACGCAGCAGGTTTTGTGGTGGCGTTTGTCGGCACCATGTTTGCGGCAGGGCTGCTGGGTTGGCTGGTAAAGAAGCTGGTGGCCTCGGTAGGTTTAAGCCCGGTCGATCGCACTTTGGGCGCCGCCTTTGGTGCGCTGCGTGGGGCCATTATTTTGCTGGCGGTTGCCACCGTGGTTTTAATGACGCCGCTCAAAAGCGCAGACTGGTGGCAACAGTCTTTGGGTGCCGGTGTTTTGTCGACAGCGCTAAAGGCCTTGAAGCCCGTGCTGCCTGCGCAATTGGGGCAATATATCAATGCTGCGGCAGGTTTGCCGCGGCTTAGGAGTTAAGTGTATGTGTGGAATCGTAGGCGTTGCCTCCAGCGCGCCAGTCAACCAGTTAATTTATGACGCGCTGCTGCTGTTGCAGCACCGTGGGCAAGACGCAGCGGGTATCGTTACCCAGCTGGGCACCAAGTTTTATATGCACAAAGCCAAGGGCATGGTGCGTGACGTGTTTCGCACCCGCAACATGCGCTCGCTGCCCGGCAATATGGGCCTGGGCCAGGTGCGCTATCCCACGGCGGGCAACGCGTTTAGCGAAGAAGAGGCGCAGCCCTTTTATGTGAACGCGCCCTTTGGCATTGTGCTGGTGCACAACGGCAACCTGACCAATGTGCCCGTGCTGAAAGACCAACTTTTCAGCACGGACCACCGTCACATCAACACCGACAGCGACACCGAAGAGCTGATCAACGTACTGGCGCATGAGCTGGAGAAAACCACCCGCGGGCTGTCGCTGACGCACGCTGACGTGTTTGCCGCCGTGCGCGGCGTACATGCGCGCATCAAGGGCTCCTACGCCGTGGTGGCACTCATCGCCGGGCATGGCCTGCTGGCTTTTCGCGACCCGTTTGGCATTCGCCCCTTGTGCATGGGCCAGTCGGCCGACGGCACCGTGATGGTGGCCAGTGAGTCGGTCACGCTGGAGGGCACCGGCCACCACTTTGTGCGCAACATCGCGCCGGGTGAGGCCGTGTTTATCGACTTGCAAGGCAAAATTCATGCCGAGCAATGCGCCGCCAAAACCCAGCTGAACCCCTGCATTTTTGAGTTCGTGTATTTGGCCCGGCCCGACTCTGAGATGGACGGAATCTCGGTGTACCAGGCGCGTTTGAACCTGGGCGAGGCGCTGGCCAAGCGCGTTATCTCTACCGTGCCGCCAGACCAGATTGACGTGGTCATTCCCATCCCCGAGTCCAGCCGCCCCAGCGCGCAGCAGTTGGCGCATTTGCTGGGCCTGCCCTACCGCGAAGGTTTTGTGAAAAACCGCTACGTGGGCCGCACCTTCATCATGCCCGGTCAGGCGGTGCGCAAAAAGTCGGTGCGCCAAAAGCTCAACACCATCAACAGCGAGTTCAAAGGCCGCAATGTGCTGCTGGTAGACGACAGCATTGTGCGCGGCACCACCAGCAAAGAGATTGTGCAAATGGCGCGCGACGCCGGTGCCCGCAAGGTCTACATGGCCAGCGCCGCACCGCCGGTACGCTACCCCAACGTCTACGGCATCGACATGCCCACCAGCGAAGAGCTGGTAGCCCACGGCCGCACCGTGGAAGAGATTCGCCAGATCATCGGCTGCGATGCGCTGATTTACCAGGAAGTAGAGGGTATGAAAGCGGCCATCGGCAAGCTCAACCCCGCCATCCAAAACTTTGACGCCAGTTGCTTTGACGGCGTGTACGTGACCGGCGACATCAACAACGACGACGTGAAGCGCATCAACGAAAACCGTGTGGGCACGCAAGACAGCGAAGACGACACCTCGCGCCTGGCTTTGCCCAACCCGAGTTGATGGCCACCATGGCAGCCAGGTTGCAATCGACCGTTCCTGTATTAGCTTCGATGGATATTGAGCGGCAGGTGAGCAGCAGGAATGAAAACAGCAAGGCCGATCGCGCGTGGTTGGGGCATGAAGGAGCTTTACCTGATAGATAGCCACGGGAAGCTTTTGAAATTTGGAGGGACCGCCGGGTTAGTGTTACCATAGTGTTACCTTCTGGAGTTGTACTATGACCATCACGACCTCGCTCAAACTGCCTGATGCTTTGAAAGAGCAAATTGCCCAAACCGCCGCACGGGAGGGCAAGACGGCGCATGCCTTGATGATTGAGGCGCTGCAAACGGCGATGAACGAAGCATCGCTGATGCGTGCATTTCATGACAGTGCCTTGGCGGCTTATGAAGAGACGGTGCGTATCAACAAGGTCTACAGAGGCGATGACATTGAGGCTTACTACCTGGCCAGGCTGCGCGGCGAAAAGGCTCAAAAACCGCCCATGGCGCAGTGGCAGCCCGAGCGCGATCAGGCTGCACCCATCACGACTCGATCCAGAAAGCGTACATGACATCGCTGTCGATCAGCAAAGCAGCGGACCAGGATCTTGATCGTTTAACGCAATTTTTACTGCAAAGCCAACCCGAATTTGCCTGTAAAGTCGGTCAAAATATCTTTCACGCATTGAAATTTCTCAGCATCAGCCCAGAAATTGGCAGACCTTATTCACTGCCTTTGCGAGAATTGGTCATCTCTCAGGGAAAATCAGGCTATTTAGCGCTTTATGTTTATGACCCGGTGGCAGATGATGTGCTCGTTTTGCGCATCAGACACCAACGCGAAGTCGGCTACAAAAGTCCATCATGAAAACCACAACTCAACACCCCTTGCCCGAAGGCCTGCACCTGGACACGCTGGCCGTGCGCGCCTCGATCGACAAATCGCAGTATGGCGAAAACTCCGAGGCCCTGTACCTCAGCTCCTGCTTTACCCAGCCTGACTCTGAGACAGCGGCGCGCCGCTTTGCGGGCGAGGAAGACGGCTACATTTACAGCCGCTTTACCAACCCCACGGTGGCTGCCATGGAGAAGCGCCTTGCTGCATTAGAAGGCACCGAGGCCTGCATTGGCACCAGTAGCGGCATGAGTGCCATTTTGATGCTGTGCATGGGCCTGCTCAAGGCCGGAGACCACGTGCTGTGCTCGCAGTCGGTGTTTGGCAGCACCATGAAGTTGATTGGCAGCGAGTTTGGCAAGTTTGGCGTGCAGTCCACCTTTGTCAGCCAAACCAATGTGGCCGAGTGGCAGGCGGCGATGCGGCCCAACACGCGGCTGTTGCTGGCCGAAACGCCTACCAACCCGCTGACCGAAGTGTGCGACATACAAGCGCTGGCCGACATAGCGCACAACGCTGGCGCGCTGCTGGCGGTGGACAACTGCTTTTGCTCGCCGGCGCTGCAAAAGCCCATTGTGTTTGGCGCTGACATCATCATCCACTCGGGCACCAAGTACCTGGACGGCCAGGGCCGCGTGATCGCGGGCGCGCTGTGCGGTACCGAGCAACTGATCAAAGACAAGTTCATCCCCGTGATGCGCAGTGGGGGCATGAGCCTGTCGCCGTTTAACGCCTGGGTGGTGCACAAAGGCATGGAAACACTGGGCATCCGCATGGAGGCGCAAAGCGCGCGTTGCCTGCAGATAGCCGCGTGGCTGGAGTCGCATCCGTCGGTAGCGCGTGTGTACTACCCCGGCCTGCCAAGCCACCCGCAGCACGCGCTGGCTATGCGCCAGCAAAACGCCAGCGGCACAGGCCTGGGCGGCGCAGTGCTGAGCTTTGAGCTGAAGGGCGCCAGCCCCGAGGCGATGCGTAAAAACGCCTTCCATGTGATCGACAGCACGCGCCTGATGACGGTTGCCTCGAATTTGGGCGACGTTAAAACCATCATCACCCACCCTTCCAGCACATCGCATGGCCGCCTCACCGAAGACCAGCGCATGGCCGCAGGTATTACCCAAGGCATGGTCCGCTTGGCCGTGGGGCTGGAGCATATTGGCGACTTGCAGACGGATTTGAACCGGGGCTTTGACACCTTGGCCTGAGCAGGTAGAGACGTATTCCTGTACTAAATTAGCCTCTGGCCCAATAGAACATAGCACAAGCTGCTATCAAATTGATATGACAACCATCCGCACCCGCATCGCGCCTTCCCCTACCGGGTTTCTTCACTTGGGCACCGCCCGCACCGCGCTGTTTTGCTGGGCCTTTGCGCAGCACCACAAAGCGCTGGGCCATGACGCGCAATTTATTTTGCGTATTGAAGACACTGACGAAGCCCGTTCCACCCAAGCCGCGGTAGACCAGATCATCGAGGCCATGGACTGGCTGGAGCTTAAATACGACGAAGGCCCGTTCTACCAAATGCAGCGCATGGCGCGTTACCGCGACGTCATCGCGCAAATGCTGCAAGCTGGCACCGCCTACCACTGCTACACCTCGCCCGCCGAGCTGGACGCCATGCGTGAGGCACAAATGAAGCGCGGCGAAAAAGCCCGCTACGACGGCCGCTGGCGCCCTGCGCCCGGCAAGGTGCTGCCCGCAGCACCAGCCGGTGTCAAACCCGTGGTGCGCTTTTGCAACCCAATAGACGGCGACGTGACGTGGGACGACACGGTGAAAGGCACCATCAGCATCAACAACAAAGAGCTGGACGATTTGGTCATTGCGCGCCCCGTGTCTGACGAGGCCGCTGCTCGCGGTGAGACGGTGGGCACACCCACGTACAACTTTTGCGTGGTGGTAGACGACCTGGACATGCGCATAACCCACGTCATCCGCGGCGACGACCATGTCAACAACACGCCACGGCAAATCAATATTTTGAAAGCCTTGGGCGCACCGCTGCCGCAATACGGCCATGTGCCAATGATCCTCGGCCCCGATGGTGAGAAGCTGTCCAAACGCCACGGCGCCGTCAGTGTGACGCAGTACCGCGACGCAGGCTACTTGCCCAGCGCGATGATGAACTACCTGTCCCGCCTGGGCTGGAGCCATGGCGACGAAGAGGTCTATACACCTGCAAAACTGATTGAATGGTTTGACGGCACCCACCTGGCCAAAAGCCCGGCGCAGTGGGACGCGGCCAAGCTCAATTGGGTTAATGCACAGCACATGAAGGCGCTGGACGACACGGCGCTGGCGGCCTTGGTTAACGCGCAATTGCAAAAGCGCGGCATCTGCGCCGATGACCGGCTGCCCAAGATATGTGGCCTGTTCAAAGACCGCTGCGACACCACGGTGGCGCTGGCCGACTGGGCCGCAGTTTTTTACACCGAGCCCGCGCGCAACGAGGCAGAGTTTGCCCTGCACGTCACCGATGCCGCCCGCCCCGCCATCGCCGCGCTGGCCGACAAGCTGCGCAACTGCGACTGGGACAAGCCCAGCATTGCCGCCGCCATCAAAGAAGTACTGACCGCCACAGGCCTGAAAATGCCGCTGTTGGCCATGCCCGTGCGCGTTTTGCTGATGGGCAAGGCGCAAACCCCGGCACTGGATGCCGTGCTCGAGCTGTGCAATCGCGATGTTGTGTTGCAAAGGTTGGGAAAACTCTGAAAATTCGGGTTATAATTTGAGGCTCGATACCGAACAGGTGACGTGTGTTGCTAAGTGATTAGCAGCGCACAACAAGGGGGTATAGCTCAGCTGGGAGAGCGCTTGCATGGCATGCAAGAGGTCAGCAGTTCGATCCTGCTTACCTCCACCAACTTTGTATCGA
>JAYUHM010000249.1:0-22056 GCA_043766985.1 Polaromonas sp. | reverse complement strand
CCAGCGCCCACGAAATAAGTGTCATCGCCCGCGCCACCTGTCAACGTGTTGGCTGCAGCGTTAGAGTTACCGTACAGGTTGTTGTTCTGATCGTTGCCCGTGCCGCTAACAGCGGCAGCACCGATCAAGACCAGTTGTTCGACGTTGGCGCTCAACGTATAGTTGCCTACGCTATAGACAGTGTCAAAAGACCCCTCGCCTGCATTCTCTACAATCACGTCGCCCGAATCAACAACATAGCTGTCGTCGCCGGTACCGCCCACCAAAGTATCCGCACCGGCACCACCGAGCAGCCAGTCGTTGCCACCTAGGGCGGTGATTTGGTCAGCTACAGCCGTCCCAGTAAGGGTTTCGCCTGCGTCAGTGCCGGTGATCAGGTGGAAGGCGCCCACTGCAGCGGTTGTGCTGGCGGAGAACATCGTTTCTTGCGCACCGCCGCCCACGGTGTAGTTAGCCGCTACGCGTAAAAACTGACCTGGGGTGGTGGTGGTGTAGCTCACGCCAGTTGCTCCGGCGATGTCGCTCCAAGCGCCCGTGCCAGTGAGTGAGGACTGCCACTGGTAGCCAGTCACCACCAAGGTGCCATCGACATCTGCCAAGGTGCTGGTATCCGCTGTGAGAGTGCGCAACAAGTCCGGCGCGGTGTTGTTCAGAGTGACTGCACCGGTGGTTGGGTCATTAACCGGATTGACCGTCACACTGACCACCTGCTGGGCGGTCAAGGCACCATCGGAGACGGTGACGGTGAAGCTGTCCGGACCGTTGTAGTTAAGTACCGGGGTATAAGTCCAGGCACCGCTGGTGTTGTTGATGCTAACCGCACCATGGGCGGCGACACCTGCGCTGTAGGCCAGCACCGTGCCCGTATCCACGTCAGCGCCGACAGCGGTGCCAGAGGCTACGGTGTCTTCATTGATGGTGGCAGCGGCTGCAGCGGCGATGGTGGGCGCGTCATTGACCGGGTTGACCGTCACGCTGACCACCTGCTGGGCGGTCAAGGCACCATCGGAGACGGTGATGGTGAAGCTGTCCGGACCGTTGTAGTTTAGTACCGGGGTATAAGTCCAGGCACCGCTGGTGTTGTTGATGCTGACCGCACCATGGGCGGCGACACCTGCGCTGTAGGCCAGCACCGTGCCCGTATCCACGTCAGCGCCGACAGCGGTGCCAGAGGCTACGGTGTCCTCATTGATGGTGGCAGCGGCTGCAGCGGCGATGGTGGGCGCGTCATTGACGTTGACTACAGGCACAGTCTGTGCGCTGAGCATGGTATTGGTAAAGCCCTGGCCGTCGGTATAAGTCAATTGAAAGCTGATGAGCTGGCCAGCATCTGCATCTGTCAGAACATAGTTGGCGCTGTTGGAGTTGAGGTTGGGCAGCACGAAATCAATGATCGGGGTACCATTTCGCAACCATTGGTATTGGAACGTGCTGACAATAATGCCATCTGGGTCAGCAATGCCGGTGGTTACCGCCGTCAGCGTGCCGTCCTCTACAGCAACGCCGCCAATCGTCACCGCACCGGTGGGTATGTCGTTTACCCCTGCAACCGGGGCGGTTACGGCGGAATAGACGGTTTCAACAACCCCCATCATGTCGGTAAAGGTGGCCTTGACGCGCAATGACTGGCCTACTATCGGGTCATCAAGGAAATAGCTGGTTCCAGTGCCTACTTGAGTCCACACGCCACCTGGCGCGCCTTGTGCTTCCCATGTGTAAACAATCGATGCGAAGTTGACTCCGTTGGCATCGGTGAAAGCCTTGGTGGCAAGCAAGGTCTGGTTTTCAGTGGGGGTGGTATTGCCGATCACTCCCGTACTGATCGTTACCGTACCGGTTGCTACCGAGTTGAAGGTGACCTGGCTCTCGGTCACATCAGCAAACTGTAGGCGTTCAAATCCACGAATCGTATCAACACCATCTGAGATCACACCCGCTGGACGGGTATGGCTGATAGTCAGCGTTCCGTTGGTATTGGAGATAACGTCATATTCGCTGCGGTTACCGGTGTACACAGCGGTATCTATATCCACAAAGCCGTCTTTGTCGGCGCTGACGCCCGCTACCCAGCCGTCAATGCGTCCATCCGGGCCACCGTTAAGGCCCCCAGTGAGGTCGACATCTGGCGCGGGCCGCAAAATTTCACGCACAATGCTGAGGCTACCGGGGTTAATGGTGCGGTTCAGCATTAAGGAGTTAAGTGAGGCTCCACCAAAGGCTGGGCTAGCAAAATTAGGGCTGCCATCCCCAAAGGTATTAAAGACTTTGCCGGCAAACTGACCCATGACCAAGGTGTCTGCATTCATTGATTCAGCTGAGTAAGTGATGCCGCCTTGAACGATTTTAATACGCACGTTCAACCAGGCATCGCCATCCAAGATGTCGTTACCCAAATTACCTCTGATTAAGTCGCTACCGTCGCCGCCAATGATAATTTCAGCGCCGCCTGAAATATTAATGATAGAGCTGGATCGCGCGGCCGTTGGGTCAATGGGTGTTACCGCTTCTTGCGCCAGCTCTTGTGCTACTAACACACTAAGTTGTGCTTGGGTGATTCCCAGTAAGTCGGCAAGCCCATCAATCAGGTTGACATTTTTTGCTTTCAAATCACTCTCGTCCACTGGGTTGCCTGGGCCTACACCAAAGCCAGCCGCACCGCCTTTCAGTAATGCTGCGCCAGTCAAGATATCGCTATTACTCCAGCCCGACAAACCTTCTACCGAGTCAAAGCGGTCACGCAAAGTGAACGCAGCTTGCGCGGCAAATTTGGGAATACCCAAGTCAGAGTCGGCTGCCACCAAGTCATTTTTGTGAATGCCCCAGTCGAAGCCGAACATACCGTTGCTGCGCTGGATACCAGCGCCCTGCACCATGATGTCGTCACCAGATTCACCGTCGTAATCGGTGTCGTTACCCTGGCCGTTCAATACGTCGTGGCCAATAATCGTGCTGTTAAAGAACAACTGTGAGTTTTCACCAGAAATACCATCCAGGCCATCACCGCCTTCAATCCAGTCGTTGCCTTCATTACCCAACAAGCCATCCGTGCCAGCGCCACCCAGTATGAAGTCGTTGTCTTGCCCAGCGAATACTTCTGATGCATCTTGACCAAGCATGATGTAATCTTGGCCTTGGTCGCCGAAGATAATATCTAAACCACGTGCGCTGCTGATCACGTCATTACCCTGGTTGCCACGCAACAAATCATCGCCAAAAGGATCTTCGATAATATCGTCGCCGGCACCACCAAACACGTTATCAGACTCGGTGCCCGCATTCAGGTAATCGTTACCACCATCGCCCCACAAAGTGTCGATACCTCTGTCGGTCCAAATCTTGTCATTACCTTCTGTACCGCCCACCACCACATGCTCACCACCTACATACTTGAGCGTGCCGCCCAGGTCATGCGTGATGCCAGTTTCTGCATCAACCGTGGTGGTTGCGCCAGTGTAGCTACGTGTAACTTTAAGCGGTGTTAACAGTGAATGCGCCTCGCCTGCAGCCCATAGCGGGTCAATGCCTGCACCTGCATCGTAGTCAGTTTGCGCAATACCGCGATCCAGCTCCAGGAAGTGATCTGGTGTGACAAACAAGAAGCCGTTCAAGTGGGTGGCATAAATGTCACCCAGCTCAGAGTTGCGCATGACAATATCACTGAAGGTGTTGGGTTCAAGTTGGTTTAGGAAGTTAAGCCCCTGGGTACGGCTCAAGTAGTACAGACGGTCGCCGTTTTGCAGGGCTTCCAATTGGTACTCGAACACGTAGTTAAAGGTGGTGCCCAGCATGCCGCCAAACTCTGGATGTGCCTCAGCCAAGCCACCAATCCACAAATCAATGTTGTTCATGCCACCAAGGGATGGCGTAGCGTAAATGCCAGTAGCGCCAAGGAAATCAAAGCGATCGGCTTCAAACGCCGCGATTTGGCCTGGGTCTGTCAGTGTGCTATCGCCAAACACCAACTTCATGGCAGCATCACGCATGCCAGCTGTAGTGGTTTGGCCGGTGATGCTGGCATGTGTTCCGTAAGCGGCGATAAAGTTAACGATAGACGCCGGGTTTTTGATGTGGGCTGCAAAATCTGCCCAATTTGCATAGGGGTTAAGATCGGCGAGTCCAGTGGCAGCGTAAAGCTGGGCACGGGTTTCGTTAAGTGACGGAATACCAGTCTCACGGCCTCGTGCGATGTTAAGCGCACCCAAATCGAGCGGCAAGCCTACCAGGCTGTTACGCACATTATCAACAATGAACTCATCAATGGCATTACCTACATCACGTGACAAACCACGCACGAGGTTGGCATTGATGGTTGCTGAATCCACACCGCCAGCGGTATAAGCTTGCGGATTAAGGAACACGGCGAGCAGCGTATCTTGGGCAGCAGCACCGTTCACGGTGGTCAAATCATTTTCCAAACGATCCACCGTACCCGTCAACATAGTGTGACCGAAGCGGTAAACTGTATGTGCAAACTCTGCCACAATGCTTGGATTAATTTCAGCGGTGTTAGTAAAAATGAAGGGGTCAATCATTGGCTGAATGCGGCGTCCAAATTCTTCGAACACCATGTGCTGGTATTGCATTTCGGTAGAGAAACGTGCGGCCTGGAACAAGCGGTCGCCATCCCAAACCAAGTTGGCAGGGTTCAGCGCAGCTATTTGGCCAACCGTTGAAGCTGCCGCAACGTCGACCACCAACCACTCATTTAGAAAAGCCACGGCGAGTGCATGGTCTGCAGAGTTAAGCGTTGCATTAGCAGCATTGGCGAGCAGTGTTGCTTTATTTACCTCTACTGCACGGTTGTGTTCTGAGTGGAAAATGCTGTGAACGGCTGTCAGTGCAATGTTCTCATTGCCACGACCATCACCCGTGACGAAGTGTGCGTTCAGCATTTCGTCGTCGTAGGTGCTGGCCAGACCATCGTCACCAACGCCTGGATCACTGTCGGCAACTTGCTTGGACTCTTTGAAGCCGTCACCATCAGCGTCATACATGCCGGGGGCTGCGTGGTGGGCGATGTCGTTCAGAAACGCATGACCAGTGCCAATCGTAGCTACTCTGTAAGCTTGACCTGCGCCGAGCGCTGGTAGTGTGAAGGTGCCTGGAAGGTTGGCTGATGTTAGCGCGTTGATATCAAGGCCGCCAGCAACACCTTCGATATAGGTTGGGCCAACAAGTGAGATTAGCGCACCAGTGGTAGAGTTGACAATAGTGACGTTAACAGCCACTTGGGCAAAGCCGTGGGCGCCAGCGATGAACTTGCCATATTGGTCGGTGACAAGATTCGGCACATCGTGGACATTGAAATCATTGAGCTTAATCCCAAGCATAGACGCTGCTTGGGCTTTGACTTCACCCCAATTACCGATTGCACCTGCTGATGAGCCAGAAGCGGCGGTACCATCGATTAAATGCCCGGTGCTTACCGCACCATTTGCTGTCATCACATATTCGCGCAAAAACACTTGGTGCGAAGAGTGTGAGGTATAAGTCTGGTTTTGGTCGATCCATGCGGTTGTGGTGTTTTCATGTTGCGCAACACCATTCACAATGGTCGCTGTGGCGCGCGTCAATGCCATAAAGTTAGGGGTGTCGTCGGCTGTGCTGAAAATGCCATCAGCGCCAGCGCCATCGTCGTTGATCCGCACCACGAAGGCGGTTGGCGTCGCTGTCATTGCCGGCGCAAATGCGCCAGGCGGATAGGTCGAACGATCAGCTGGATCGGTTGCATAGAATGCCTGCCAAGCGGTGGAAACACCTGAAACCTTCGGCAGTGGGCCTCCCACAGGCGAGAGCGCTGGATTGCTCACAAAGAATGCATTGACCACATTGTTTGCAATGCCATCCGCGCCCTTGTCGTAAAGCTGGTCATCAGCGTTGAGCGGAATATAGACCGTACCGTTGCTACCTTTAGTCACTAAGTCCAAACCGTGATCGAAGAACTGGCCAAAGTAGGTCATCCAGGAGTTAAAACCAGGAGACAGGCCAATGTCTGGCGATTGGTTAGGCATGGTTTGCAGGTCAGCGGTAGTGATTGCCAAAGGCGTGAGGCCTGGATTGGCCAGCAACCAGGCAGCCAGCTCTGCCGGAGTGTCAATATCGGTGGGAGCAACCGGTGTCTTGCCAGCATGGTCAGCTTCGAATTGTTCGAGCGACAATGGGTTTCCAAGATACGCTGCAATCGCGGCTGGGTTGTTAACCGACATATCGACGATTAAGTTAGAGATAACGCGTGGATCCACATCTGCAACGGATCTGATTTGTGTACCGGGCAATGTACTTGCATCACCATAGTTATGATTGATCACATCAATAATTCCGTCGCCGTTAAAATCAACGCCGGGTCCGTTGACGGTCTGAAACACTGGGTCCGTCAGGCGAGGGAACAAAGTATCTGCTGCGCCAAATTCACTGGTACCAGGGCTAGTAGCAGTGGGTGCAATTAACAGATTATTAAAAGTACCATCAACCGTACGCAGGCCAGCGGGCAACAAGGCCGCCGCTTCTGCTGTAGCGCCATAGGAATTCATAATGGCTTGCACGATAGAGACTGCTGCAGTGCCTTTGTATGCAACCGAACTCGCCTCGGCGATTTTGATTTGCTTGAGGATGTATTGCAGATCGTCAACGTTGATGTTGAAGCTGGTGGTGTAGTTTGCGGCCATGATAGTTGCTCCCAAAAAAATTAAAAATGATGATGTAGAAAAATGATTTGACTGTCAGTGAATGGATTGCCGGATCGGCTAAATGCCAGGTGGTACCGTGAGCGATGAAGTACACGCGCGTCGCACGAGGCACATCAATAGCTGAATAGAAAATTTCATTTTTTCCCTTTCCAAAATACGCATTCAATGAAGCTGAAAAATCGCTGCAACCTTGGTACTCGGATTGCATGGGTTATCCAGCAGAGCAGTAGCAGAAACACTTGACTACACTTGTACACAGGCTGCCGATGTATCGTTGTTTTTTGCTACTTAGGCGTGAGTTTCAGCCCACTGCAACTTGCCTGCAATACCGCGTTGTTCTGCTCATTTCAGATGACTATTTCGGATAATTTACTGAAATTTAGTGCGCCCAGCACAAGAAAATGTCTATAAATTATTGATTTAGTTAAGGTTTTTTCACGATGGCGATTGAGCTTGATGGGCGCATTTCTTGTGTTTCAAAATGAAACTATAGTATTTAAATGTAATAAATTCAGGAGATATTAAGTAAACCTTGCAATCGTTTCGCTGTAACAGCTTCATGAATCCAACATCGTTGATGCTGAGAAAGCGCCGGTTCAGAGCCGCTCTATGGAAACGCCACCATGAAAAAATGTTGCTATTAAGACAATTTTTTAGTAAGTAACTTCAATTATTGAAATTAAATGCCTAAATGTAATTTTTAAGTAAGCTGTATATATTGTTTTATAAATGACATTTATTTCGAAAAGTGCAGGACTACAGATGAAGTTGAAGCAAAAAAAAGCCTAATGCATGCGGCTTGCATTAGGCTTTTTAGTGACCGGCAATGGTCACTAGACTGGTGCGGGGGTTGTGGCTTCGGGAGGGTTTTACGCTTGCAGTTCCAGTATCGCCCGTGCCATTCTCTTAGGTTGACTTAGCGCGGGCATCATGAACCAGCGGTCTAAAGACTCGTTGCCTGCGCGAACCATGCCCGTGTGGTTTGCAAGATCTGCGTCAATGCTGGGGTCGTCATTAAAAAACCCTAGCTTACGGCGAATGAGCTCCATGTCTTTAGGTTGCCCCGTTAAAAAAGTCCATCCCGGCCTTATGGCGTAACGCTTGACGTAGTCGTGCAAGGCCTCAGGGGTATCCAGCTGCGGCTGCAAAGTCATGGAATACATAAAAACGTCTTTGCCCAGGCGATCCCCCAGCGCATCTTGTACACGCTGAAGGTTGGCTGTGTTACCAGGGCAGATGCCCGAGCAAACAGAGTACATCATGTTAAACACGACCACTTTCCCCTGCACGACATCGTCGTAGAAGCGTAGCTTTTTGCCGGTATGCGTTTGCACTATGGCGTTAGGAAAGTAGCGCGCTCTGGGCCCCGTTTTGACAGCCTGCACCGTCGTGGTTGAGGCAAGCAGGGGCGCCAGTGCAGCGCCGCCAGCCCACTTGAGCCAATCCCGTTTTGTATTTTGAGGGCTCGTGTTTGTGTTGTGGTTGTTCATGGTGTTTCTCCTAGGTTATTCAACAACATCAAAGCGAACCATCATGGCGTGGTCTTCATGGATAAGGTTGTGGCAATGCATCATGTACTTACCTGTGAACTCCCTGAACTTGATGAACAGCCGTAACTCTTCACCGGGCTCGAGAACGTAGATGTCCTTTCGGCCGCTTTCATGTGGTGGCGGTGGCACACCATTGCGCGACAGAATGCGCCCTTCTTCCATGTGGATGTGTACGGGGTGATGCCAGTTGCCCTTGCCGCGCAAGACCCAAATTTCTGCCGTACCACGTTTGACAGTTGCAGCGGGAGTGTCGACATCGAAAATTTGTCCGTTCACTGTCCAAACTTCATTTGTCTTATCGAACTCCCAAACCCGAGTTTTGACTACCTCAGCGAGGTTGACCGGGGGAAGTGCCCGTAATACCGGTGGTACTTGGCTTAAATCCCGCGTGGGCGGCAAACCACCCACATCAAAACGCAAGATGGATGTGCCTTGGCCAGTTAGCAGGCCGTTAGCGTCGCGAATATTCACCAACGCATCCTCTGGGCCACGACCGTCAACTTGCACTAAGCGGTTGACAATGTACAACTTGGTACCCATCGGGTACTGTGCAAAGTCAATCACAATGTCAGCACGTTCTGCGGGTGCTAAATGCACCTTGCGCGTGGTCAGCGGCGCGGGCAGTAAATTGCCATCGTTGGCAATTTGAGTGAAGCTTTGGTTGGCACCTGTTGCCGTAGCCAGGTAAAACTCATAAAAGCGTGACAGGCTGCTGTCGAGCAGGCGGAAGCGGTACTTGCGTCGCTCAACGGCAAAATAGGGTTGCACCTTACCATTCACTGCAAACTTGCTGCCCAAAATTCCTTTGGTGGCGAATTGGTCGTAGGCCAAGTAACCGCCCGAGTCAAACTGCAGGTCTTGAAACCCCAGAGATATGTCGTATTTACCTACCCCACTGGGCAGTCGCAGCGCTTTGGGGTTGGTGTCCAGCTCGTTACCAGAATCAATTTCATCAAAGAGCAGGTAGGTGCCTGTTAGGCCTTTGTAGCAATTGGGGGCAGTAAAGTCTGCGCGGTGGTCGTGGTACCACAATGTACCCAAGGCTTCGCGTGGGTCACCATTGGTAGCGGCAAAGGCGGGGTTATCAAAACCAGCATATGCGTGGGCGTAGTGGTGGTCTTTGTAGCTGCCAGGCCCGGTTAAAGTGGGGCCCCATTTTGTAGCACTGTAGTAATCCCCGGCATAGCCATCGCTTTCAGAGCCACTGTGCAAGTTGTGCAGGTGGGTACTGATTTCGGGAGAGCCAAAGCCTACGGCAAAAGGGGGCAATTCATTGTAGATTCGAACGACGGTAGGCACCCCGTAGCGCTCCACAAATATGGGGCCAGGCACTATGCCGTCGTAGCCCCACACGGTTTGTGTCGGTAGCTCTGGGTGAAACGAGTGCTGAGCTTCTTTAACCCGCAGTGTGTAGAACTTTTGCGGCTGGAGGTAATCTCGTTTTTGGTGCGGTAGCCTTCCGCACTCGCCGCCGCCAGTATTGGCTGCAGACACAGATGGCGGGCTCAGGCTGCTGACTGGTAGTTTTGCCGTGTATACCGGTAGTGGCACCACAAACGGCGTTGTGTAGGGGCCTGCAGGCAAATCCTTGGCGATAGCCTTGCTGCTTAATTGCGCTGTTGCTGCTATACCTACGGTAGCAGTGGCAGCGCCTAGTTGTATCGACTGCCGCCGATTGAGCTTGATAGCTTGAACCTGTTCACTAGTGGTCATGACACCTCTCCTTACTTTGCACTTCAAAAGAATCACAATAGATTCAATTTGCAAAATAAGTTTCCGCTTAAAGCTGCCGCGCAGCAATACCATAAATTTCTACCCATTCCAGCGTAGTTTTAGGCGGGGTGTACCTGGCTGGTAGGTTCATTTGCCGCCTCAAACAGCTGCAAACAAAGGGATTTTTGGGAATTTAGCAACGTTATAAATAAATCTTGGGCTAAGTTACTATATTGTTACTTTGCGTAACTTGTGTGATATTAAAATTTTTTAATCAACCCGCATTGTGTGCTGGCGCATTCTCAACTGAAGCTGAATTTTGTTGATTGCAGCGTAAACAGCTTGTTAATAATACTAAATAACTATATTGTTGTCGGAAATAACAAATAGCATCAGTTCCGTTGATGGTTTTAAGTGATCGACCGCACTTGGAGCTTCAAAAAGTAACGCGTCGTTGCTACTTTTGTGTTGGCGTGCAGTTCAATAAGTTACTGCACACACCGCTTTATTGAGGGTACTAGTCAGTATGTAGGATTGACACACAACGCTACGTGCACACATACTTATCTTCAGGTGGTATTCAGTTATTCAAAGTTTATTTTTGATACCGGTACGACATTCAAACGTTAGAAGGGATGGATAGAACCATGAGTGCGAATTTCAATTCTAGTTATGCAGGCGGTGACGCACCTTTTCTTAAAGGTGGGTCGCCTCTGGCCGCAAAAGATATGCCAACGTGGCCCACTTTCTTTTTGGGGCAGGCCGCGCGCCCAACCAGGGTTCTGCTGGTTGACGACGATGTCCATGTGCGAAAAATTATTGCTGATGAACTGCTGGCTGACCCCCGAATTCATTTGGTGGAACAGGGCGCCAGTATCAAAGAGGGCCGCCGCCTGATAGCTAGCCTTGATTTTGACGTGCTATTGGTTGACTTGAATCTGGGAGATGGATTGGGTTTTGAGTTGATCAGACTGGCTAAAGCAACCAAGCCTATGGTGGAGTCCATTCTTATCTCGGTGATGGAAGATGAAGACCATGCGATTCAAGCATTTAGCTTGGGCGCTACTGGGTATTTTGTTAAGCACTCGTGGTTTGGTAATTTTCCCGAAGCAGTTTTACAGGTGGTCAATGGGGGGGCCAGCATTACGCCAAGTTTGGCGCGCCGTTTGCTCAAAAAGTTTGATTACAGCCACAGCCCTAAAGTTCCGGTAGCTCAGCAAAGCGCGCTCGCCGAGCTGTCAGAGCGTGAACGTGAGGTGCTTAAGCTGGTGGCATCGGGGTATATCAGCGGTGAGATCAGCGATATGCTGCATATAAGCATCCAAACGGTCAACACACACATTAAAAATACCCATCGCAAACTTAAAGTACGCACCAGAGCCCAGGCGGTTTTGATTGCGGCGAATGAGGGGTTGATGAATTAAGCTTGCCATGCTTAACAACTGGGATTGGAATAGTGCGTCGTTTTTACTGGTTGCCGTCGCTGCAATAGGCAGCATTGCCAGCCTGTGGTGGTGGCCGCCAAGGCGCCTGCGCGGTCTTATTGACCGCGTTTTTTTGAGTGTACCTGCGGCGTGGTTATTGGCCGCTTTTGTTGGTTGGCAGGCACACCAGTCTGGCGAATCGACTGCAAACCAATGGGTTGCGCTGCTGGCCTACCATGCACTGTGCGTCTCCTCTGCCATATTCTTGTTGGCTTGCGTCAATTTATCCCGGTCAATCTTTGGCTGGTGGATAAGTGCGTACGCCTTGATTGGCACTTTGGGTTTGGTCTACGGTTTTGTTATGGGCAATGCAGGCGGCGGGCTTGTTAGCGCGTGGGCTGCAATAAGCCTGCTGAGTATGTCACTGGTGTTTACAGGTTTGGTTATAAAACTTAAAAACGATAACCGAACCACAACTTTCTTGGTAGCTGCAGGTGGCCTGTGGGGGTTGGGCCTGGTTACGCAGGATCTTTTAATCACCCACACGGGTGTCATGCTCAGGCCCAGCGCCAGTGCATCGCACGTGTTCTTTTTTGCATTTCTACTGTTTCTCTGGTTGGCAATTACTGGACGGGTCATGTGGGCTTACTTGGTTGACGATATGCCGCGCCCCAGCCAGCCTGGAAATTACGGGGCCGCAACAGCGTTGAGCAACTTTGAGGTAAGTACCCAGTTGCACAGCAGCATTCAAGAGTACCCCAAGGGGCATGCGGATTCGGCTGTGGCAGATGAACGCCATCGCATAGCGCAAGATATACATGACGGTGTGGGCGCGCAACTGGTGGCTTTGCTTGGCAGCTTGGACGAAGACTCACCGCTACATCGCCGAATGCGCGTTGGGCTCGAATGTTGCTTGTTGGATTTAAAAACGACGGTTGACAATATTGATACCAGTGGGTTGAATATTTTTGAGGCTTTGGGAAGTTTGCGCTATCGAATTGCACCCGCATTGCAACGCGCCAAAATTCGCATGGTCTGGAAAGTAGACTTGGATGCACCACTCTTAATACTCAATTCACAAACCGTAGCCCAAATACAGCGCGTAGCGCAAGAGTGCTTTGCAAATGTGTTGATCCATTCCGAAGCTACTAAAGTACGTCTACTGTGCCGCTACGCAGCAGATCCAACACCGCACTTGCTTATGGAGGTGCAGGATGATGGCGTGGGCTTTGTGCAGGGGCCGCAAAATGCGCTGGTAGGCAAGGGCTTGACGGGCATACACCAACGTGCCAAGACAATAGGGGCTGAGCTGAACATCTCTACCCAGGTGGGCAAAGGAACGCGCGTCAGGCTAACGCTACCTATGCGTTAGCCGTGTGCAGGAGGGATGGCGACAGGGCCTGCGCGCAGGCGTAGGCACTGGCCCAGGCCCACTGAAAGTTGTAGCCGCCCAGCCAACCGGTCACGTCTACCACCTCGCCAATAAAGTACAGGCCGGGGGATTTTTGGCTTTCCATGCTTTGGCCAGACAGTTCGCGGGTGTCTACGCCGCCTGCGGTTACTTCGGCTTTTTTGTAGCCTTCCGAGCCGTTGGGGGTAAGTTGCCAGCGCTGCAGGCTCATCGCCAGGGCATTCAAGGCTTTGTCAGACGCCTCGTTGATGGGGCGCTGCCAGGCGCTGTCCTGCTGCGTCCAGGTGTCGGCCAGGCGGGCGGGGAAGGGGGCCTCTGGTGTGGAAAGCGCACTAGCCAGCTCGTTGGCAATGAGTTTGCGCGAGCGGGATTTGGCGGCTTGCAGCAGCTGGGCTACATCGTGCGTTGGCCGCAGGTTAATGCGGATGGGGGTACCGTCCTGCCAATAGCTGGATATTTGCAGCACGGCCGGGCCGCTCAGGCCGCGGTGGGTAAACAGCAGGTCTTCGTCAAACTGGCCTTTGGTTTTGCCTTCGCCGGTGCTGACCTGCACGGGCAGCGACAGGCCCGCCAAGGGCAGCAAGGGCTGCCATTGCTGCTCGTCAAACGTGAGGGGTACCAGGGCCGGGCGCAGCGGCACTATGCGGTGGCCAAACTGCTGGGCCAGGCGCTGGCCAAAATCGGTAGCGCCGATTTTTGGAATACTCAAGCCGCCTGTGGCCACCACCACATTGCGTGCATGCACTACCCCACGGTCACTATTAACTTCATAGCATCTTGTGCCCTGTGCTATTGGGCTTAGTGGTAATTTGGCATCTAAAAGCCGCACCGACTGCACTTTGCAGGGTTGCCAGCGCTCTACGTGGCCCGCGGCGCATTCGGCCAGCAGCATGGCTATCAAGTCTTCTGCCGAGCGGTCGCAAAACAACTGGCCTTTGTGCTTTTCGTGCCAGGCAATACCGTGCTTTTGCATCAGGCTCAGAAAGTCTTGCGGCGTGTAGCGCGACAGGGCGCTTCGGCAAAAGCGCGGGTTCTCCGACAGGAAATGCTTCTCGGGCGCGCGCACGTCCAGGTCGCGGTTGGTAAAGTTGGCCCGGCCGCCGCCAGATATGCGAATTTTCTCGGCCACTTTCTCGGCGTGGTCAATCAGCAAAACCTTCAACCCACGCTGCCCCGCTACCCCCGCGCAGAACAGGCCCGCAGCGCCTGCGCCGATGATGACAACGTCGAACTGCATTAAGGTGCTCAGCCCTTCCAGGTAAACGGAAACTTGAACTGCTTGACAAACCCATTGGGCACATAGTCACCCAGCACCCCATACTGCTCAGGCCAAATTTTGTCGCTCTTGGCCGCTGTGCCAAACAGGTAGTCTAAAAAGGCATAGTGCGCTGCGTAATTGGTGTCTAGTGCCTCTTTGTCCTGGCTGTGGTGCCAGTGGTGAAAGTTGGGGGTAACGATGAGGTAGCGCAGCGGGCCCAGGCGCACGTTCACGTTGCAGTGGTTAAACACCGCCTGAAAGCCCACCACCACAATGTAAGCGTCGATCACTTCTTTGCTAAAGCCCAGCACGAAGATGATGCCCAGCACCAAGGTGCGCGTGATCAACAGCTCCAGGATGTGCTGGCGCGAACCGGCCAGCCAGTCCATAAACTTGCTGCTGTGGTGCACAGCGTGCAGGCGCCACAGCCAGGTCTCGTGGTAGGCGCGGTGGGTCCAGTACTGCACCAGGTCAGCGGCCAGAATGATGAGCAACAGCTCCAGTACAAAGGGCAGGTGTTGAATCCAGGCCTGCAGGTCGTTTTTAACGGCCCAGCCAAAGGCTTTGTGCACCATCAGGTTGGTGGCCAGCAGCACAAAGCCCACAACCATGTGGTTGACGATAAAGTGGTGAAAGTCGGTTTGCCACTCAGGGCGAAAAACCGGCTGGTTTTTGCGGTGGGCAAAGAGCTTTTCAATAAAGATAAATATCAAGGACGAGCCCAGCAGATCCAAAATGAACCAGTCCAGGCCAATGTAGGGCGTGTTGTCGGCAAAGTCGTTTACGGGCACTTTGTGGCCGCCCAACAAGGCTGTTATCACCACCAGCAAGAAGGCCGCGGCGCTCAGCCAGCGTGCGCGGCCAAAAATGATGTTGACCAGGCTGATGCCGCCTGCGATGGCCAACGACACCAGCATGACGGTACGAATCACGTCCACGTTGTAGCTTTGGCGCAGCTGCGGCGTGGTGAGGTACTGCGGAAAATGGAAAGCCAGCACGCCCAAAAAGCACAAAATGGCCAGGCTAAGGGCAATGATGCCGCTAATAAGCCCATGCCCGCGTTTGAGCGCGCCGTGGCTTTCGGTGAGTTGGTTGAGTTTTTCTAGCATCGGGCCTGCCACAGAGGGGTAAAAATACGACATAGGGAGTGTAGCGGGTGTTCGTGCCACGGCTGGCCACGCTATAGCCTATGGTCAATTTACCCCAGCCCAATTGCGGCTTGGTTTAGCCTAGTGCGCCCTCGTGCCCTAGTGCCCTCGTGGGGCAGGTTCAGCACCCCGGTATTGAACCAAGCTTACCGGCGCTTGCCACGTATGGCTTTGCACAGCGCCGAGTCGTCGTGGCCGCCGCGCGCGGCCACCAAGCAGCTGGCGGCCTCGGGGTAGGTTCTTAGCAGGTACATGGTGCGGGCTACATGGGCGGTCTCGGTAAAGTCAGAAAAAAAGCCGTCCACGCCCAGTTCATAGAACTTGATAAATTCATTGACCGGGTTGCCGCCATAGTTGCTGGCCAGGCGCGACTGCTCGTTGCGCTGGGTAAAGGGGTGAATCAGCAGCCCTTCCTTTTTCGCGTCGGTCACTACGCTGGTGGGGGTGTTCAATACCTTGTCCTGCTCGGTAACCGCGCCGTCGCCATTGGTATCCACGCATTTCCCATCGGTGCCCAACTTGATGCAGCGGGTGCTGATAAGGTAATACTTCCAAGGGCCAATGCCGTCCGCGTAGGTGGCGATGTCTTTCAGGCCTGCGGGTGTCAGCATGTCTTTAAAGGTGCGCGGGTCGTTGGCCAATGCAAAGTCATAGGGTTTGTCAAACGGCGGTGCCAAGGTTACCGTGCCATCGGGCGCTACGTCATCACCGTCAATCAATTGCACCAGTTTGAGCTGCGTACGGCTGCGCAAGTATTTGAGGTTAGCCACTTCAAAACTTTGAATAAACACCGGGGCGCCGCGGTGGTTAAAGCCCTGGCGGGTGAGCGAGTCGAGCAGCCGGTCTTCCAGCTGCAGGCCGATTTTTTGGTGGTAGCTGGGGTGTTTGGTTTCGGGGTACACGCCTATCGTGCGCCCTTCTTCTTCGGTTTTGCGGCGTACCAGCTGCAAAATCTCGTCAAAGGTGGGTATTTGGTACAGGCCGTTAAAGCTTTGGTCGCGGTTGGCAAAGGGCTGCACGGCGCGCAGCATTTTGATTTCGGCCAAGGTAAAGTCGCTGGCAAAAAAGCCTTCTTCTTCAACGCCATCTACCACCGCCTTGCGTTTTTTGCTCGCAAACTCCGGCCGGGTTTTCACGTCGGTGGTGTTGACCATGTTGGGCTCATGCCGGGCTATCAACACGCCGTCTTTGGTGGCCACCAAATCGGGCTCTACGTAGTCGGCACCCAGCTCAATAGCCAGTGCATAGCCCTGCAAGGTGTGCTCAGGCAAATAGCCGCTGGCACCGCGGTGCGCGATGAGTATGGGGATGCGCGTTTTTTTGCTGTGCGGGTTGTCGTAGTTATTGCGCTGCGCCGCGTTGGAGGTTTGCCCGTACACGGGCGCGGGCGCCATGAGCATTAAAAAAACTGCTGCGATGATTGCCAATAGTGCAATCAGCAAGAAATTGCGCGAGGGGTGGTTATGCAACTGCATGGAGGTCTCCTTGTTGAAGCCTCTAGAGTGTGCAAGTTATGTGACAGGCGTGTGTTAGTTGCTCGTTACGAGTGAAACTATTGCTGAAATTTTGCTTCTGAAAGTAAAAATTTGGAGCACCCCCGCAGTGCCCGGGCGCCGCGCTAGCAGGCGCTGCGCAACACCAGTAGTGGTGCCTGCTCAGGTGCCTGCAGTGCCGCCAAGCCCTGCAGCACGTTGCCCACCACAATCACGCTGGGGCTGAGCAGCTGGTGCTGCTCAATGGTGGCGCGTAGCTGGGCCAGCGTGCTGACGGCGTAGCGCTGGTTTGGCAGGCTGGCGTTTTGGATAATGGCCACGGGCGTGTGGCCCGGCAAGCCCAGCAGCAAGTCGTCTTGAATATGCTGCGAGCCACTGACACCCATGTAGATCACCAAAGTGAGCTTGGCTTGCGCGGCCGTAGCGGCCAGCTGGGCCCAGTCGGTGCCTGCGCCGTTGGGCTTGGCGTGGCCGGTAACAAACACCACGCCGTGCGCGTGCTCGCGGTGGGTGAGCGGTACGTTCAGCGAGGTAAGGGCGGCCAGGCCCGAGGTGATGCCGTTGATGACCTGTACCTCAATGCCCGCGGCTTGCAGCGCCTCAATCTCTTCGCCACCGCGGCCAAAAATAAACGGGTCGCCGCCTTTGAGGCGCACCACGGTTTCACCCTCGCGGGCAGCCAGCAGCATAAGCTTTTCAATAAACGCCTGCGGGGTAGATTTACAGCCGCCGCGCTTGCCTACGTGCACAATGCGCACACCTGCGCGGGCGTGGGCCAGCACCTCGTCGCTGACCAAATCGTCCACCAAAATGACGGTGGCCTGCGCAATTGCCTTGACGGCTTTCAGCGTCAGCAGCTCCGGGTCGCCCGGCCCGGCGCCTACCAGCGTTACCTTGCCTAGCCGCTTGGTTAAGTCGTGCTTCGTGAAATTTGTCATTGCCTGGCCTTCATCCATTTGTAATTGCCTTTAGCAACCGCAAGATGTGTACCACCTGCTGCGCAATTGGGGCTGGCACGCTTTTCTCGCCGCTTAACACATCGTTGATGTAGCTGGCGGTGGTGGTGGCGTCGATCTCTTTGGGTAAATCAGGCAGTGCGGCAATCGAGCCGGCTTGCCCCTCGTTCAAGGTGCTGCGCACGCCGTGCACAAAACCGTCCGTTTTTGGGGCACGCCGCGCATCGGCCACGCTCTCACCCTCGGTGCCGCGCAGCAGCATGGCGTGCGCGCCTGTCAGCGTGAGTGTGGCCGTCATGCTGTGCAGGTACTCGGGGTGGGTATAGCTGGTCACCAGCAAGGCCTGGGCGCTGGTGGTGGGGTTCATCAGCTTGACCATGCTGTGGGCCGGGTTACGCAGGCCCACGGTGCGGCGCACGTCCAGCAGGCGTTTAAGGGCAGGGGAGAGCGTGTCCGTGGGGGCAAAGTGCAGGCTGCCACGCGCTATATAATTAGTAGCACCTTGTGCTGTTTTCCATTGGGCTACAGGCTCATTTTGTTGCTTATTCAGGGCTTCCAGCACGCTTTGGCTGGTAATGCGTGCATCCTCGGTGGCGCAGCCATGCACCAGCACGCCAAAACCGTGCGTAGCGCCTTCGCGCGCCAGCAGCGCGGCCAGAAGCGGCGTAAGTACCGGCAAGCGCCGCGCACCGTTGTAGCTGGGGATGACGACGACGGGGCCGTCAGCCGGCACCTTGGCCAGCCGCGCATGCACCGCGTCTAAAAACCCAGCCATCTCCTCAGGCGTTTCGCCTTTGATGCGCATCGCCAGGCAAAACCCGCCAATTTCCAGGTCAGTCACTTGGCCGTCCAGCACTTGCCCCATCAGGTCAGCCGCCTGCTCGCGCGGCAGCGCCCGCGCACCGTCTTTACCGCGACCGATTTCTTTGATGTATTTGGCAATGCCCATCCAGCTATTGTCGGCGATGGTTGATGACTTTTGGCTATGAGCTTAAGCGGCGGTCTCAGAGTGAAAGCTCAGGACGACAGATCAAGCAGCAACCACAGCCATACTGCGCACCATGCGTTTAACCTGTGGCAAGCAACTGCCGCAGTTGGTACCGCACTTCAAATTCGCCTGCAGTGCGCTTAATTTCTGCTCGTCAGTCCCAGAGCAGCTTTGCAAAAAGCGGTTGATCTCCGGCTCGGTCACGTTAAAGCAGGCGCACACTTGCGCGCCTTTGCTTTGGATGGCGACGGGGGCTTTGGCGCCGGGGCTTAGCAGCAGGCGGCCATAGGCGCTGGAATCTAGCTGGTCTTGCAGCAAGGTTTTGATCCACACCTCGGCGCTGGCGTCGCCAGCCAGCATGAAGCCGTGCAGCTGCGCTGTACCATCGCTGGCGCGTACCAAGCGAGCGGCCCGGCGTTGGCCGCGTTTTTTGTCTTCGTAGCGCAGGGAATCTGTGCCGCTCAGGCCTAGTAGGCTTTCAATTTGCGCCAAACTGTCGTCGTCGGGGGCATAAGTAGCGCTGGCGCGGAACAGGACGCCGCGTTGGGACACGCCAGCCTCTTCGCGGCCAAAGGGCACGCAAGTGGCAAACTCAAAACGACCCATCAGCTTTTGCAGCGCTGCGCGTGCAGTGTGGGCGGTGTCTTCAGGCAACCACGCTACCGCTAGCAGCGTCCAGGGCAGCTCGGCTTTCAGAATCTTGACTGCTGCGTGTTTGAGCTCAGGTTGTTTGCTGCTGGGGCAGTAAGCGCTGGTAGTGATGGCGTTAACGCCGCCCAAACGCTCGCCTGTGCTGCTGCGACCGCTTAAAAATTCACTACCCCAGTGCATGGCAATGAAGGCTTGGCTCATGCCAATCTCGTCACTGGCCTGTACCGGCAGCATGATCGAGCCGCGTTTGCTGGTGACGTGCACCAAGTCACCCGCTTTCAGCAGGCGGCGTACCATATCTTGCGGGTTCATTTGCACGCTGGGCTCGGCGACATGGCCAAACAGTCGGCCCAGGGTGCCGGTGCGGCTCATGCCGTGCCATTGGTCTCGTAGGCGGCCGGTGTTCAGGCTAAAGGGGTAGCGCGACTCGCGTTGTTCTGCCGTGGGTTTGTAGGCTGTGTTGACAAATTGGGCTTTGCCATCATTAGTGGGGAAAATGCCGTCTTCGTAGAGTCTTTGCTTGCCCACCGAGTCGCCCTCTCTGAAAGGCCATTGGGCAGGGGTGGCTTCCAGCTTTGCATACGTCAGGCCGGTGATGTCCAGATCGCGGCCTCTTGTGCTTTCGCGGTGCTCGTTCCAGACTTCTTCGGGGGTTTGGTAGGGGAATAGCGTAGTTTGTTTTTCCAATCGTCGTGCAAACTCAACGGCGATGCTCCAGTCGTGGCGTGCCTCACCCGGAGCTGCCACAGCGGAGCGAACGCGGCTGATGCGGCGCTCACTGTTGGTGACGGTGCCTTCTTTTTCACCCCAAGTGGTGGCGGGTAGCAGCAGGTCGGCGTACTGGCAGGTCTCCGTGGTGGCAAAGGCTTCTTGCACGATGACCAACTCTGCACGTTCTAGCGCACGGCGTACGGTAGCCTGGTCGGGCATGCTTTGCGCCGGATTGGTACAGGCAATCCACAGCGCTTTGATCTCGCCATCGGCGGCGGCCTGGAACATCTCTACGGCTGTTTTCCCGGGCTTGCTCGGTACATCTGCCACACCCCATAGCGCGGCTACCTCGGCGCGGTGCGCGGGGTTGGCCATGTCGCGGTGGGCGCTGATCAAATTGGCCAAGCCGCCCACTTCGCGCCCACCCATGGCATTAGGCTGGCCAGTGAGGGAGAAGGGGCCAGCACCGGGTTTGCCAATCTGTGCCGTAGCTAAATGCAGGTTGATGAGGGCGGCGTTTTTGGCGGTGCCACTGCTGGACTGGTTCAAGCCTTGGCAGTACAAACTAAGGGTGGCCTTGCTGGTGGCAAACAGCTTGGCGGCGGCAAACAGGTCTTCTTTTTTAATGCCGCAGGTTTGGGCTACCAGCTCTGGGGTGTACTCGCGTACGGTGGCTTTTAAATCGTCAAAGCCTTTGGTGTGCGCGGCGATGTACGCATTGTCCAGCCAGCCTTCCCACAGCATGATGTGCAGCATGCCGTTGAACAGCGCGACATCGGTGCCGGGCTGAATGGGCAGGTACAGGTCAGCGATCTCGGCGGTGTCGGTCTTTCTCGGGTCGCAAAAGATAATCTTGAGTGCCGGGTTGTTCTTCTTGGCGTCTTCAATGCGGCGAAACAATATCGGGTGGGCATAGGCGGTGTTGCTGCCAACGATGAAGATGCAGTCGGCGTGGTTGACATCGTCGTAGCAGTTAGGCGGAGCATCGGCCCCCAGGGTTTGCTTGTAGCCCGCCACCGCACTGCTCATGCAAAGGCGGGAGTTAGTGTCGACGTTGTTGGTGCCGATCAGCCCCTTGGCCAGTTTGTTGAAGACGTAATAGTCCTCGGTAAGCAACTGGCCCGATATGTAGAAGCCCACCGCGTCCGGTCCGTGGTCGCGGATCACCTGGGCAAACTTGCGGGTCGCCATACCCAAGGCATGGCTCCACGACACGCGCTGGGGGGGCTGGCCGCGCTGCAGCCGCTGCATGGGGTGCAGCAGGCGGGTTTGCATGGTCACCGCCGCCGTGGCGGTGTGGTGCAGGGTAGAACCCTTGGTGCACAGGCGGCCAAAGTTGGCCGGGTGGTCGGGGTCGCCCCGCACGCCGGTGATTTGCGCGCCGGTGGATTCGATGATCACGCCGCAACCGACACCGCAGTACGGGCAGGTGGACTTGGTTTCTTTGGGGCTGGTCATGTAGCGAGGAATTTAATCGGTTTGCTCAGTCTTGGGTCCGGCCGTGGGCGGTACAAAGTCCAGTGCCAGCGTGGCCAACTCCACGGGCATCAGGTGTACGCTGTCGTTTTCCACCTTGACGCTGAATTTTTGGGTACAGCCCACGTCGGGCTCGCGCACGCAGCCATTGGTTAGTTCGATATTCCAATTGTGCAGCGGGCAGGCCACGCTGGTTCCGAAGACGATGCCCTGGCTCAGTGGGCCGCCTTTGTGCGGGCAGCGGTCGAGTACGGCAAAGATTTCGTCCGTGGCGCTGCGGAATACGGCTACGTCCATGCCCTGGGCGCGGGTGACGCGGCGCGCGCCCAGGACCGGGATGTCATCGACGCGGCAGATGATTTTCCATTCGCTCATGTTGCTATTCCTTTCGTAGCTGCCAGCGCAGGTACTGCCTGCGCTGGAGCCCTTATTTTTATAAATTTAGGAGGCCAAAGCGGTGAACTGCCGGGTGTCCACTTGCGCATCTTTGAAGTCAAACCAGGGGTCGGGCTCGCCGTCCAGCGCAAACTGCAGGCGCTCCCACAGGGCTTTGCGGCCTGCGTGGTCTTCCAGAATGCGCTGCTTGATGTG
>JAYUHM010000248.1:0-22121 GCA_043766985.1 Polaromonas sp. | reverse complement strand
CAAAAGTTACGCAAAGGACGCAAAAGGAATACCAAAGAAGAGGAGAAAATTTTAAAAAGAAATTTAACTACTTTCAAATTTCAAAACGATTTCCTTTTTTGGTTTTATTTTTTGTCTTTTCTTTTATCTTCTTTTGCGTCCTTTGCGTAACTTTTGCGTCCTCTGCGTCCGGAAGTTTTGTATTCGGCTGTTTAAATCCGCTTCCAGTCAAACTTGGCCTTCTTCCCCGTGCCGAAGAGCTTCAAAGCACCCTCTTCCCCCACGGCGTTGGGTCGAATGAAGATCCAGTTTTGCCAAGCCGACAAGCGCCCGAAGATGCGTGTCTCCATGGTCTCTTTGCCGGGGAAGCGCAAAGACGCTTCCATGCCGGTCATGGCGTCGGGCGAGAGGGACGTGCGCTCTTCCAGCATCAGGCGGATTTCGTCGTCCCAGTCGATGTCGTCGGGGGTGACGGTAACCAGGCCCAGGCCGAGGGCTTGGTCAGAACGCAGTTGCGAATCGCTCAGGCCTTTGAGCTGGGCAATCGTGCCCGCGTCTTCATTAAAGCGGGTTTGCAGGCGGGTGAGGCCGTTGACTGCGGGGTAGGTGCCAAAGTTGGCGCTGCTCAGTTGCAAGGTGGGCGCGGCGTCGGGCGAGTCGGGCAAGTCCAGCATGTAGATGCGATCGCAGGCCAGGGCCAGCTCGTAGAACATGCCGCTGAAGCACGAGCCTTGGTCCACCAGGGCGATCAGTGAGCGGCTGGTGACGTCGATGCGGGCCAGGGTGCGGCGTAGCGCGCCGGTGGTTTCTTTCACCAACCAGTGTGCTGCATTTTTGGCCATTGCCTCGTCGGCCAGCATGATCAGGTTATGGTCGCCACGGGTCTTGATCACCCAGGTGCCTACTTCCAGCTCGTTGGTGCGCAGGTTCAAGATGGCGTCGTCCAGTTCGCGCTGCATTTTGAGGGGCCACCAGTTCACACCAGTTGCCTCTATCGCCGCTGGTGAAGATTCAATCGCGGTCTTCGGAGCATGCACGGTGATGGTGGCAATGCGCTTGTCGCGGTCCACCTGCGCGTCCACCGTCTCGTAGTGGTAGCCAGTGGCATCTATGGTCACGTTCAAAGGCGTCAGTTGGATACCTTTTGAGCCACTAGCCCTTGTAGATAGAGCACGGGCTGCTTCTATTTCTGCAGCAAGCAGGTCGTTGAACTGCAGCGGCTTGGCGTATGCGTCAATCAGCTTCCAGTCTTTGGCGCGGTCGGCGCGCACGCCCTCGCTAGTAGTGCAAAAGATGTCGGCCAGGTCGCGGCGCACTTTGCGTTTGTCGGTTACGCGGGTCAGGCCGCCCGTACCGGGCAGTACACCCAGCAAGGGCACTTCAGGCAAGCTGACGGTGCTGCTGCGGTCGTCCACCATGATGATGCGGTCGCAGGCCAAGGCCAGCTCGTAGCCACCGCCTGCGCAGGCACCGGTGACCGAGGCAATGGCTTTTAAGCCGTCGTGCTTGCTGGAGTCTTCCAGGCCGTTGCGCGTCTCGTTGGTGAATTTGCAGAAGTTCACCTTCCAGCCGTGGGTAGACAAGCCCAGCATGTAGATGTTGGCGCCGCTGCACCAAATTTTTTCTTTGCCGCTTTCAAAGACGATGACTTTGACCGAGGGGTGCTCAAAGCGCACGCGGTTGATGGCGTCGTGCAGCTCGATGTCCACGCCCAGGTCGTAGCTGTTGAGCTTGAGCTTGTAGCCGGGCTTGATGCCGCCGTCTTCGTTGATATCTAGCTTGAGGCGCGCTACGTCGCCGTCCACGCTCAGGGTCCAATGCTGGTAGCGGCTGGGATGGGTTTGAAAATTAACCATCTCGCGGTCGTCCAGCATAAAGAGTTTCGGTTCTGTCATGGCATTCATCGGTTGTCTCCGTTGGGTCAATACGTTTTGAAAAAAAGCGGTCAGGCAATTGCGCGTTCTAAATCTTTCAAACTCTGGCGAATGCTGCGCGCGCTGGTGTCTACCACCGCGTCGGCGCGGGCGTACAGCGTCTCGCGGCTGGCCAAAATGCGCCGTATGTCGTCTAGCGCCTGTACCGACGCGCCCCTGGGCTCGCCGTCGGCTGAGGTAAAGGGCCGCATATCGCCCTGCGCCACCACGCGGCCCATGTGCTCTTCGGGGCTGGCTTTCACCCACACGCAATAAAAGTGGCTTTGCAGCAAATCAAATGTTTCGCGCTCGCTGACGATGCTGCCGCCGGTGGTAAGCACCACGCCAGCCGCATGCTGCTCGGCAATACGCAGCAGCGCGCGCCGCTCGTAGCGGCGGTAGCCCGCCTGGCCTTGCAGCAAGATCACTTCTTGAATGCTGGTGCCCGCTTCGCGTTCAATCTCGCGGTCCAGCTCTACAAAGGGCACGCCGCGCTCTGCCGCCAGTTGTGCGCCCAAGGTGCTTTTGCCTGCGCCGCGCAGGCCCAGCAGCGCCACGCGCTGCTCGCGGCCTTCGGCGCCAGCCAAACCAAGCTGTTTGGAGAGCGTGGCATACGCGCTGTCCAGCTCGGCGTCGTCCAGCCGCGCCACCAGCGACATCACCCGCGCCAGTGCGGGGCGCGGCGTGTCTTGCAATAAATCCAGCGTGGTGATGTTCAACGCCCGCGCCACGGCCTCTAGCGTGTTGAGCGACGCGTTACCTTTGCCGCTTTCCATGTCGGCCAAAAACCGCTCAGACAGCCCTGAGTCAGCCGCCAACTGCTTGCGCGTCATGCCCCGGCGCGCGCGCCAAGCCCGCACCCGGCTGCCAAGCTCTAGCAGCGTGGCAGCGGCGTTGCCGTCTTGTGGCCTGGTGTTAGCGGTGGGTGGGATGCTGGACATGGCTCTAGGTTTTAAAATTACGGTGTAATGAGCAGAAATAGGTGCTGAAGTAGGTGCTGAAGTAAGTGCTGAAATCGATGCTGAAATAATGCGGTATTGACTTTTCTCTAAAATGCAGTATAGTTCACAAATTGCTTTTGTCAAGCAGTTTATTGCACTTAAATATTTTGAAGGACCCTTCCATGGCCAAGCTCAAGATCCTCGTCGGCACCATGACCAGCACTGCCGACTACGTAGCGCAAGCCATCCAGATGGACTGCGCTGATCTGGTGGACGAGATTGAGGTGGTACTGATGGACGACCAGGACATCAGCACCTTTGACGACCCCGAGCCGTTGTATTTGATTTGCAGTAGCACCTACGGCAGTGGCGACGTGCCCGACAACGCCCGTGCGCTGTACAACTCGCTGGACACCCACCCCAAGTTCCTGGGGCATGTGCGCTACGGTGTCATTGCACTGGGCGACAGCACCTATATGCAAACCTTCTGCTTCGGCGGCAAAAAGTTTGACGAGCGCCTCAGCGGCCTGGGCGCACAGCGCATCGGCGAGGTGTGGTGCCACAACGCGTCCAGCGGTGGTATGCCCGAAACCGAAGGCACCGCCTGGTGCCGTGAATGGCTGGCTACCGCCCTGGCAGCCGCCTGATATTTAGCCTTTCAGGCCACTAGCCCAATAGAATATAGCACAAGCAGCTATTATAAATATAGCATTGCTGCTTGCCCCGTTCGACCCGAGGAGACACATTTTGAGCCTTCAAGCCACCACATCGGCGCCCGTGCGGCTACAGCTTAGCCACGCCGACCACCGCAGCACACCGCCGCTGGTGACCATCCCGCGCCACTACAACGCCGCCCACGACCTGCTAGAGCGCAACGCCCCGCGCGCAGGCAAAGCCGCATTCATCGACAGCGCCACCGGCCACACGCTCACCTATGGCGCGCTGACCCACCAGGCCCACCAGTTTGCCAACGCCCTGCGCGCCCTGGGCTTTGTACCCGAGAGCCGCGTGCTGCTGTGTGCGCTGGACACACCCGAATGGCCCATCGCCTTTCTGGGCTGCCTGCTGGCCGGCGTGGTGCCCGTGGCCGCCAACACCCTGCTCACCACGCCAGATTTTGACTATATGCTGCGCGACTCACGCGCGCAGGGTTTGATCGTCTCTAAAGCCTTGCTACCTGCTTTTGACGGTTTGATTGGCCAGATTGACAGCCTGAAAACCGTCATTGTGTGCGGCGCTGCTGCAGACGAAGTATTTGAACAAAAACACACGTTAGCCCAATTGAATGCAGCACAGCCAGCTACAAAACATGTAGCATCTACCTGCAGCGACGATGCCGCCTTCTGGCTGTACTCCAGCGGCAGCACCGGGCAACCCAAGGGCACCGTGCACTTGCATTCGCATTTGGTGCAAACGGCCGAACTGTATGGCAAAGCAGTGCTGGGCATTCGGGAAGATGACGTGGTGTACTCAGCGGCTAAGTTCTTTTTTGCTTACGGTTTAGGCAACGCCCTGACCTTCCCCATGGCCGTAGGCGCCACCACGGTGCTGCTGGCGGGCCGCCCTACCCCCGCTGACGTGTTTGGCATTTTGCAAAAATACCAGCCCAGCATTTTTTACGGCGTACCCACTCTGTACGCCGGCTTGCTGGCCGACACCGCCCGCCCCGCCAAAGCCGCGCTCAATCTGCGGGTATGCGCCAGCGCTGGCGAGGCCTTGCCCGCCGACTTGGGCCGCCGCTGGACCGAGCACTACGGCTGCGAGATTTTGGACGGCATTGGCTCTACCGAGATGCTGCACATCTTTTTAAGTAACCGCCCCGGCCAGGTGCGCTACGGCACCACGGGCCAGGCAGTGCCAGGCTATGCCCTGCGCGTGGTGGCCGACGACGGCGCAGAGTGCCCCGTAGGCGAGATTGGCGAGCTGCAAATCAGCGGCCCCACCAGCGCCCTGATGTACTGGAACAACCGCGCCAAAACCAAGGCCACCTTTGCGGGCGAGTGGACCCGCAGTGGCGACAAATACACGGTAGATGCCGACGGCTACTACACCTATGGCGGGCGCAGTGACGACATGCTGAAAGTGGGCGGCATATACGTGTCGCCGTTTGAAGTGGAAGCCTCGCTGATGACGCACAGCGCGGTGCTGGAGGCGGCGGTGATTGGCGTGGCCGATGTGGACCAGCTGGTCAAACCCAAAGCGTATGTGGTTTTCAAGCAAGGGCACAGCGCCACGGCTGAGGAGCTGAAAACCCATGTGAAGGCGCAGTTGGCCCCGTACAAATACCCGCGCTGGATTGAGGTGGTCAGCGAGCTGCCCAAAACGGCCACGGGCAAAATTCAGCGCTTTAAATTGCGACAAAACTGATACACCTTGGTTGGTAGCGCGGGCTTTGGTAGAGGCCTAGAATGTTGTTTTGTGCCTGCTATTGCCATAGGGAGTTTGTATGGGAAATGTCGACAAATCGGCTGTGTTTACACTGCGCACTGCCCAGCAATTGCTGCTGCCACCCAGTATGTGGATTCACCTGTATGGCCTGTCGCATGACGTGAGTTTGATGCCTTACGAGCAGGCGGAGATTGAAGAATACAGCCTGGAGCTGGAAGACGCGCTGCACGGTGCGGGGGGCGCTTTTGACAAGGGCGTTGTGTCGCGGATGTGGCGGTCTTAGGTCTCTTTTTTGCGCTTGTATTGGTTGCTTTGCGTGTGGGTCAGTGGAGTGGCGAGTCCTTTGTTTCGCGCTACCTTGGTCACCTTGCAGCGAAGCGTGTGCTATGCCCATGCGCCCCGGTCTGCGGCCCCCTTCGGGGTGAGCATCTGCAGTACTCGCAATGGGGGAAAACGTCGAAACTCGCTACGCTCAGACAACGACGTTTTCTGATCCCCATTGCTGCGTGCTTCGAGCCCTTAGCCCTGATTGGGGCGCATGGGCATAGCACACGCTTCGCTGCGAGTACCGGGTTGGAAGGTCCGCGGAGATGAAGACCGGGGGGCAACGGGAAACGGGAAACGGGCAGGGAGCAAGGAGACAAAACAGCCCGCGAGCTACTTTTTGTGCTTTCCAACTGTGTTTTAGGCCGTCAGCCCAATAGAACATAGCACAAGCAGCTATGAAAGTAATAGTGTCCTCAGACCCGGAACGCACTGATGCAAAAGCCGCGACCAAGCCTGGAAATACACGTCAACCCCGTGAAAGCGCACTGCTGCGGCGCTGTGCAGTAGCCGCCCATAAAGAGCCCTGGGCTCGAAGCGCGGAAAAATTTGGATCAGGCAATGTGCTTGTCTGAGCGCAGCGAGTTTGCACATTGACCCAAATTTTGAGCACTGCAGATGCTTGCCGAAGGCCCGGGGCTCAGGGCGGCTACTGCACAGCGCCGCAGCAGTGCGCGTAGCCTGAGCAAAGAGCACCGTGGAGCTAGAACAAAGACAAAGGCAAGAGCGCAACCTCAGCCCACCGTCACCCCCACCTGCCCATCCGCCAAAGTCGCCGTCAACCGTTGCCCTGCTGTCACGCTCCTTACGCTGGCCACTACATGGCCGCCTTCGTTTTGCAGCACCGCGTAGCCGCGCTCTAAAACATGCTGCGGGTTGAGCAGCTCTAGGCTGCGTTCGGCGCGGGCGAGGCGCTCGTGGGCGCGGCGCAGGTGGTCTTGGGTTTTTATAGAGAAATCACGCTCTAGCCCATTAAAATATAGCACAAGTTGCTCTTTTTTCGATAGCGTTTTGCGCTGCAAATGGTGCTCCAGCCGCTGCAACTGCATGCGCTGCTGGCTCACCGCGTCGCTGGGTCGGCCAATGCGCTGGGCGGCTATGTCCAGGCGCTGGGACTGCGCGTCCAACTCGTCGTGCGTCGCACTTTGCAGGCGCTGGGCCATCAGGCGCACGGCGCCTAGCCATACGCTGCGGTCGGTGGCGCACAGCTCGGCGGCGGCGGTGGGCGTGGGGGCGCGCAGGTCGGCGCAAAAGTCGGCGATGCTGAAGTCGGTCTCGTGCCCCACGCCGCAGATGATGGGCACCGGGCTTTGCACTATTGTGCGGGCCAGGCGCTCGTCGTTAAAGGCCCACAGGTCTTCCAGCGAGCCACCGCCGCGCACCAGCAAGATGACGTCGATGCACGGTGCCGTCGAGGGCGCACTATCAGCGGCGCTGGTATTTGCACTTTTAGCGCTTGAATCTGTCGAAAGCCCATTGTTTGCCTGTGCAAGAGGATACAGTTTACATAGCGCCTCACACAACTCCGCCGGCGCCTGTGCGCCTTGCACCGAGGCAGGCGCGATGTACACCGGGATGTGTGGCACGCGCCGCTGCAAGGCGCTCACCACGTCGTGCAAAGCCGCAGCGCCCAGCGAGGTCACCACGCCAATACCGCGCGGGCTGATGGGCGGCGTGCGCTTGCGGGCGGTGTCAAACAAGCCCTCACGCTCCAACTGCGCCTTGAGCTTTAAGAACTGCTCAAACAACGCACCCTGCCCGGCCCGCTGCATGGATTCAACAATCAGTTGCAAATCTCCGCGCTGCTCGTACACGCCCAGTTTGCCGCGCACCTCCACCAGCTCGCCATCGCGCGGGCTAAAGCCCAAAATGGAGGCCGCGCGGCGGAACATGGCGCAGCGGATCTGGCCGCTGGCGTCCTTCAGGCTAAAGTAGCAATGGCCGCTGGCGGCGCGGCTAAAACCGGTGATTTCGCCGCGCACCGTGACCGGGTTAAAGCGGGCGTCCAGCGTGTCGGCCACGGCGCGGCACAGCGCGCCCACCGCCCAGACGCGCGGGCTGGCGCCCAAGACGGCAGAAAAATCTGGCGCGGCGTGTGATTCATCACCTTCGTGGTTAGCAGCTTCGCGCATAATCTGTGGCAGTATCCCGGGCAACGTTTGGAGAATAAGTTTTGTTATCGATCATACAAGCCGCTGGCTGGCCAATTTGGCCACTTGTCATTTGTTCCATTGCGGCGCTGGCCCTCATTATTGAGCGTTTTGTCAGCCTGAAGACCACCAAAGTCGCCCCACCCAAGCTGCTCGAGGAAGCCATCGCCGTGTCGCGCCAGGGCCTGCCTACCCCCGACGTGATCAACCAGCTGCATGCCAACTCGGCCCTGGGCGAGGTGCTGGCCAGTGGTATGCGCATCATGAACATCAACCCGCGTTGCAGCGAAGATGAGCTGCGCGGCGCCATGGAGGGCTCGGGCCGCCAAGTGGCGCACAGGCTGGAGCGCTACCTGCCCGCCATTGCCACCATCGCCTCTGCGGCCCCATTGTTGGGCCTTTTGGGCACCGTTATCGGCATGATTGAGATTTTTGGCTCGCAGGGCTCGGGCGGTGGCGTAGGCGGCGGCAACCCGGCGCAGTTGGCCCACGGCATATCGGTGGCGCTGTACAACACGGCTTTTGGCCTGATGGTGGCAATACCGGCGCTGATTTTTTGGCGTTATTTCCGGGCGCGGGTGGATGGTTATCTGCTCACGCTGGAGCTGAGCGCCGAGCGCATGGCGCACCACCTCATCGCCCTGCGCAGTGGGCGCTAAGTAAAGCGATGGCCATGAACTTTAGACGCGCCAACCGCGACGAACCCGAGATCAACCTCATCCCGTTT
Organism: Polaromonas sp.; assembly: GCA_043766985.1. Taxonomy (GTDB): domain Bacteria; phylum Pseudomonadota; class Gammaproteobacteria; order Burkholderiales; family Burkholderiaceae_C; genus JAAFIP01. The sequence goes on along the minus strand of JAYUHM010000248.1, from coordinate 13,699 downwards.
ATCGACGTGCTGCTGGTGGTGCTGATCTTTTTAATGCTGTCCACCACCTACAGCAAGTTCACCGAGTTGCAGCTCAAACTGCCGGTGGCTGACTCCGATGTGCAGCGCGACTACCCCAAAGAAGTCATCGTCGCCGTCAGCAGCGACGGCCGCTACAGCATCAATAAAACCATGGTGGAAGGCCGCAGTGTTGACATCGTGGGCGCTGCGCTGTCAGCCGCGGCCAAAGCGGGCAAAGACAGCGTCATCATCGTCAGCGCCGATGCGCTGGCCTCGCACCAAAGCGTGATCACCGTGATGGAGGCCGCGCGCCGCGTGGGCCTGAACCAAATTACCTTTGCTACCCAGTCCTCGGCGCAAGCTGGGGCCAAGTAACGCCCTATGCAGCCGCCCGCCACCAGCAGTGAGCGGCCTGCCCCACCCGCGCTGCCCCCTAGCCGCAGCGCGGGTGCCCTCCCCACCTGGCGCGCCCGGTGGGCCGCCCGCCTGCAACGCAGCTGGACCCAGCGCGATTGGCTGGCCTACGCGCTGCTCGACGTGTCCTACCTTTACCGCGCACTCGTGGCCATGCGCCGCTGGCTGTACGCGCGCGGCATGCTCAAAAGCTACCGCGTCGGCGTGCCGGTCATTGTGGTGGGCAATGTGGTGGCCGGTGGGGCTGGCAAAACGCCCGTGGTGATCGAGATCGTGCGGTATCTTTTGGCGCAAGGGTACCAGCCGGGCGTCGTGTCGCGCGGCTACGGGCGCACTGTGCGCCGGGAAGACGTCAACGACAGTGGCTTTCTTGAGGTGGCAGATACCACCCCGGTGGCCGACTCTGGCGACGAGCCCGCCTTGATCCGGCGAGAGACAGGTGCCCCAGTTTTTGTCGCCGCGCAGCGCATCACAGCAGCCCGCCAATTGCTGGCCGCGCACCCGCAGGTGAACGTCATTGTGTGTGACGACGGCTTGCAGCACCTGGCCCTGCAGCGCGACATTGAGGTCTGCGTGTTTGACGACCGCGGCGTAGGCAATGGCTGGCTGCTGCCCGCTGGCCCCTTGCGTGAGCCTTGGCCGCGTGCGGCTGGACGCGGGGTCGATTTGGTGCTGCACACGGCCGCAAGTTTTGCCCTGCCTGAAGCGTCCACCGCTGCCGCTGCCGCCGCAGCAAGTGATGCAGCCCCACAGGCGCCGCCGGCCTTCGTCATTCAGCGCCATCTGGCCACTTACGCCTTGCGCTCTGACGGCTCGCAAGTAGCCATGCACACCATTGCGCAGCAACCAGTACACGCGGTAGCCGCCATCGCGCAGCCCGAGGCGTTTTTTGCCATGCTGCGCGCCCAGGGTTTGACGGTGGCTGGCACCAGCAGCTTGCCTGATCACTATAATTTTAGTAGCTGGTCGTGCTATATTCCATTGGGCCAAACGCTAATTTGCACCCAAAAAGACGCTGTGAAACTGTGGGCCGCCCATCCCCAGGCCCTGGCCGTACCGCTGGTGGTGGATATCCCCGCCGCTTTCTTCACCGCCCTGCTCGAAAAGTTATCATCCCTGCCAGAGCACAACTAACCCGCTACCCCATGGACACCAAACTACTTCAACTGCTGGTCTGCCCCGTCACCAAGGGCCCCTTAAGCTTTGACCGCGCCCGCCAAGAGCTGGTCTCGCGCAGTGCGCGCCTGGCCTACCCGGTGCGCGACGGCATCCCCATTTTGCTGGAGAGCGAGGCCCGCACCTTGACCGACGACGAGATTGACGCGCTGCACGCCAGCAGCTCCCGGCCCGCCGACCTGGGCTAAACCCCTCGCGCAAGTCACCCGGCTTGTCCTACCGCCCGAACTTTTTCACCCTATGCCCTTTACCGTCCTTATCCCCGCGCGGCTCACTTCCACCCGCCTGCCCAACAAACCGCTGGCCGACATTGCTGGCCTGCCGATGATCGTGCGGGTAGCCCAGCGCGCTATGCTCTCAAAAGCTAGCCGCGTAGTCGTAGCCTGTGACAGCAGCCAAATTGTCGATGTGTGCGCAGCCCACGGCGTGCATGCCGTGCTCACCCAGGCCGACCATCCCTCGGGCTCTGACCGTTTGGCCGAGGCCTGCAATATGCTGAATTTAAAAGACGACGCGTTGGTGGTGAACGTGCAGGGCGACGAGCCTTTGATCGACCCGCTGCTGGTCAACGCCGTCGCCGACATATTGGCCAACCACCCCCATGCCAGCATGGGTACAGCCGCGCACGCTATTGACAACGCAGCAGATCTGGCCAGCCCCAACGTTGTCAAAGTGGTGCTGGACGCGGCCAGCAACGCGCTGTACTTTAGCCGCAGCCTCATTCCCTACAACCGCGACGCGCATCCGCTGGCACCCCAGCCGCTGCGCCATGTGGGCATTTACAGCTACCGCGTGGGCTTCTTGAAGCAGTTTCCCAAGCTGGCGCAAGCGCCCATTGAGGTAAGCGAGCAGCTAGAGCAACTGCGCGCCCTGTGGCACGGCCACCGCATCGCCGTACACATCACCGCCAGCGCCCCCGGGCCGGGCGTGGACACGCCCGAAGACCTGGAGCGGGTACGGCGCCTGTTGGATGCCGCTAGGTAGCGGTCTAGCGCAGGCACGCTAGCTGCAAACACCCAAAACCTGGCCAACACGCCAAAACTAACCGGGTAAAACGCCCTCACTGCAAGCTTTTGTGTTTTGCCGTAAGCCAAGCGGCCCGTGCGCCATGCTATCCTTGGACTCAGAGGCGTTTTGAGACACTGCACAGACAGTACGCCAACCATTACTGATTCATCCAAGGACAATTCATGAGACTGATTTTGTTGGGCGCACCGGGCGCTGGTAAGGGCACACAAGCCACCTTCATTTGCAAACAATACGGTATCCCTCAAATTTCCACCGGCGACATGCTGCGCGCTGCCGTCAAGGCAGGCACCCCACTGGGCGTACAAGCCAAAGCCGTGATGGACTCTGGCGCGCTGGTGTCGGACGACATCATCATCGGTTTGGTCAAAGAGCGCATTCAGCAGGCCGATTGCGCTAATGGCTTTTTGTTTGACGGCTTTCCCCGCACCATCGCCCAAGCCGACGCCATGAAAGACGCTGGCGTCAAGCTGGACTACGTGCTGGAGATAGACGTGCCCTTTGAAGCCATCATCGAACGCATGAGCGGGCGCCGCAGCCACCCCGCCAGTGGCCGCACCTACCACGTCAAGTTCAACCCCCCCAAGGTAGAAGGCAAAGACGACGTGACCGGCGAGCCCCTGATCCAGCGCGACGACGACAAAGCCGACACCGTGCAAAAACGCCTGGACGTGTACAGCGCGCAAACCCGCCCGCTGGTGGACTACTACGGCAGCTGGGCCAAGGCCGCGCCATCTGCGTCTACCTTAGCCGCCCCCAAGTACCGCGCCATCAGCGGTACCGGCAGTGTGGAAGACATTACCGCACGGGCCTTGGCGGCGCTGAAGAGCTAAATCTCTTTAAACTCCGGGCGTCCGCACGAGCCGCACGCCCGGCGCAGTTTTAAGCGGGGGACGACCGCATGGCGTAGGTTTTACCGTCCAGCCACAGGTATTCCACACGCAATACCGCTTCGCCTTTTTCTTGCGTAAAGGTAAAGCCCAGCATGGCCAACGCGGCGCCGGGTTTGATCTCGGGCACATTCCAGGCTTGCATGCGCGTGAGGGGTGCCAGCTCAATCTCCCACACTTTGTCTGCGCGCTTGGGCAGGGCGGCTTTGGCCAGCAGGGCTTTGCCGTCCACGGGGGCTGACTGGCCAGGTACGGTGCGGCTGGCCAGGTCAGCCGGTATTTTTAAGCCGCTGGCTACCTCCAGCTCTAGCTCGGCGTGCGGGTTTTGCCAAATAACTTTGCGCGCCCTGCCCTCCAGGTACACCGGGCGGTCTTGGTCAAAGCTGCTCCAGCCGTGGTGGACGTGGGCCATGCCCGCCACGGGCAGCGCCAGGCTGGCGATGAGGAACGGTCTGCGTTGCATGGCAATCTCCTGGTGTTGACGATGGACGAAACCCGCTGTCTTTCGCTGCAGGTAGCACTCAACCTGCTACCCCAGCCAGCTACTTGTACGCGATCCACCGGCCACAGATGACGACGCCAATCCACAACGCGCTGGAGACCAGCATTTGCAGCTTGGCGGTGCCGTCCAGCTTGTCAAGCGACCCGCGCCCATGAAACCACGCCGCGTTGCAGCCCGCAGTGCACAACAGCAGCATTTTGAGTGTGAACGCGCGGTTCGTCAAAAGTTCAGCCGCCTGTGTTGCAAACATTAACAAACCCGAGGCCGCCGCCATGCAAAAGCCCACCACCACAATGGAGAGGCCCAACCGGGCCAAGTCTTTTACCGGCAGGGCAGCGCCTTTGCCAAACACCCGCAGCTCCAGCAAAAACAAGTTACCCAGCAAAAGAGCGATGCCCAAAATGTGCACAACCTCCAGCGCCGGGTAAGCCCAAGGGTGAGATTTAAGTGCGGCAAACATGTGCGCTGAGTTTGCCACAAGCGCGGGGCGCACTAGCGCACAACGTTAGCTCACAGTTTGCGGCCCGCCGTGGTGTACAGCTCGGCCACGGGCACCATGCGCCCATGCAGGGGCAGTATGCGCTCCACATTGAGTTTGAGCCCTTCCATATTGCTGATCAAATTGAGGTTGTTGGCGTTGGGCACCGCAGGTGGCGCCGCATTGGGCGCCGAGGGGGTGTAGGCGTCGGCCTGAACCAACAGCTTTTCAGCCGGCAAATAGACCATGATGAAGCCATCTGCATGCACGCTTTGGCCTATCAAATACAGCTCTACCGTGCGCGCGCCGTCGGTAAACACCCGCTTGCCGTCTACGGCCTCCACCCTCACCGCCGCGGCTGATTTGGCCAGCAGGTCGGGGCTGATGCTGTTGGGGTTGGCCAGCACGCGCTCGTAGTAGGGTTTGGCTTTGGCGCTGGCCACCAGCGTCGCACCGTCGGCCACCGCCGCGCGCAGGCCGCCCGCATGGTCAAAATGGTGGTGCGAGTTGACCACGTAGCGGATCGGCTTGCCGGGGATCACGCGCTTTACCTCGGCCAGCACGGCGGCGGCGCGGCCATCGTACAGCGGGCTTTCTACCAGCATGATGTGGTCTTTCATCTCGATGGCCACACTGTTGTGCGAGCCGCCGCCAATAAACCATACCCCCTCAGCCGCTTTTTCGGCCACGGCTTTCTCCACCGCTACGCGCACCAGCTCAGGCACAGCAATACCCGAGGGCTGGTTAATCTGCACCTCAGACACTTGCAGGTCCAGCACTGGCGAGCCGCCCTGGCTTTGGGTGATGCGGCTGGGAAACTTAACGCCGCTGTAGTCCTTGTAGTCGCTGTATTCGGTTACCACGTCGGTGTCACCCATCACCGGGTTGGGCAGGCGCGATTCCACCCGCGTAACCAGGCCTTGGCTGTTGATAAACGCCGTGGCCATAAAGCGCCCAGGCTGGGTAAATGACACCGCATTGATGGTTTGCCCCTCCAAGTTGCGCGTCGTCACAGTGGCGTTGTTTTGCATGGCCGCTTTGATAACGCCGTGCGGGCTGGTCCACAGGTCGTGCATACGCTGGTCCAGCGCCACGGGCGAGGCCACCGGGGCGGGGCCCACCATGTTCCAGGCGCTGGTGCCGCTCAGCATGGCTACCGTGCGCTGCTCCCCTTGGCCCATCAAGGGCAGCGCACCGCCGCCTTGGGGTTCAGCGCGGCTGATGGCCTGGTCTTGGCGCAAGGCCGCGTTGTCGTAGTCGTACAGCCGCGCCAGGCTGCTCACGTTAAGTTGCGGCCACACGGTGCCGGGCTGGTAGGCTTGGCCAAAAATAGCGCCCTTGCCGCTGGCAGCAAAGCGCAGGGTTTTCAGGTCGGCGCTGCCCATGGCGCGCTCAGCGTTTTTAAGAACATCACCTGCAGGCTGGGCGCTGTTAGTGCCGGGGGTGCTGCAAGAGGCCAGAAGCAGGGCAGCGCTGGCGAGGGCGCCAGCAAGAAAGACTTTGCGTTTCATGAGGGGTCTCCAGTCGGTATCGTTGGTAGGACGGGCCGCCTGTGGCAGGAACATGCGCAGGCGTAGCGCATTGAAGACGGCAATAGCCGGAAAGTTCCCATGGCTTGCAGGCGGCCGACCGTTTTCTGGGTTCGCGCTGGTTTGCGCTGGGCGGGTTAACGCTGGCTGGACTCAGCTCAGGGCGGGCATCCCGTATCGTGGCCGGTACGGATACTGGGCGGTTCAATGGCAGGCTAGGATTCGCAGGACGCAAGGAAGTCGCCCATTGCAGCCGCCTGCTGCCGAACGAAGCCGTCGATTCCGACGGTCTCTCTTACGTTGGCCGTGAATGGGCCGCAACGGCGCACTCAGCATTTAAGTGTGGCGACCACGCTGGCCGCTGTTGTGGGTCCAATCGACGAACCTGTTAGCCAGCGCTTGGTAGAGGAGGTGCATGTGACGACAAGGAGATTCCGATGACTAGGCCAGACACTACGTAGAAAAAAGCGAAAACAGCTAGTGTGGTGCTTGCCGCGATCGTTGGCAGTAAATCGAAGCTGGAGTAGCCATGAAGTAAAAGACCTGCGGCAAAGGGCACAGCGCCGAGGCGAATGCGCCAAAAGACCAACGAAGCTCCTCCCAGCAAGAGGACGGCACCAATTAACTTTGCCTGGCTTGAAAAGGCTAGCAGCGAAAATTGATATTCGACCCATCGGGCATAGGTCAATGCTTCCAATGGCCAATCACGTTGTGTCGTGAAGAAAATTGGCCATAACACGCATGACAGAGCGGATGCCAACCAGACGGGGACGATAACGCGTGTTTGAAGCATTGGCGTGGATGTGCGGGCTAACGTTGAAGCCAAACGGAGCCGCAGGCATCCGTCTTGGGCGAAGTGTTAAACCACAGACTGTAAGTAACCACCAAATTCACTTAAGCCCCCATCTGTCAGCCTTGACTTCCCGATTCAGCAGATCAAGGTCTGCATCAAGATGGTCAATTTGGTCTCCCTCTCCCTTGCCAATTAGAAGAATTTTTATCACACGTTTCTGCCCTTTGTAGCGAATGCAGCCCACGTCTTGTACTTCAAAAGCCATGGTCATCCGATGAACCTCAGCTGGGATCGTTGGCTGCTTGCTCACATAGCAATGTCCATCTGGATGAGATTGAAATAGGTCCGGAGCAACTGTAAACGGCATGCTGCAAGAGGTGCAGCAGCCGTCTTCGACATAAAAGTCACCCGCTACGTTTAGAGGATGAGGTACTTTGGCCCGCATGACTTTTCTGTGGTTTAACGTCGCGCCTTACCGGCGCGCGCGGCTTTTGCGCGCGTCCGCGTACAGGCGAATGTTAGGCACCTCATTTGGGAAGCGCCTGCAGCCCCCAGCCGATACTGGCTGCACGCTGGGTAAATGTATCGAGGCTGAGTACATCGCGAAGGTCGACAATTTCAAACTTGATTTTTTCCGTTTCAGAGAACTTCGCGACCACGCCTCGAAATGTGGTCTCGGAACCCTCAAGCGGGCCCTTTGCCAAGAATACACGGACTATCCTGTCCTGGCCCTCACGACGCGTTAGCGTGACCCAAACTAGCTTGTCTTGTTCATCTCGAACAGAAATGAACTTCCATTGAAGGCCCTGCGGAGACTTCTGATCTTGGATCTCCTCTGACACCGCAACAAGATGCGGGAAGTAACGTTGGAAGTCAACGACAGGGAGTCCCTGAACTTGGCCATAGGCACCGTGCTGGAACAGAAGCGCTCCAACGATTGAAAGGAGTAAGTCGCGCATGAGTAAAGAGCCTAACGTAAAAATGACCGGGCCACCAACGCTTGCGGCGAAGCCGCTTCCTGCTGTTGTGGGTCCGGTTCGATTGACATGTTAAACACTAACGGGACTACCTCTGGGCTCGAACGAGGCGAGAAAGCGCCTCAGCAATCGCAATGGCGTCGTGTTCTGCCAATTCCACAGGATCATTGTGCGGGTTCACAGTCTTGAGGCAAATTGCGCCACTTGGATCAAGCCACATCACGACTTCACCGCCAGCAAACTCCTCGACAGGTACGGACTCTGGATTCATAGGCGCGCGATGTTTAACGTGAAGGTGACCGGCACGCAACGACTTGCCGCGAATCGGCCGCCTGCCGTTGCGTGTCCGAGTTGACCGACATGTTAAAGCGCATGGCTGACTACCCATCGAAACACGCTTAGTAGGCCAATAAGTGCGAGGACGAGGGTGCCAACTGTGATCGCCCCACGTGGACTTCGGCGGACGAGAGGCAATGACTTTGGCATTGGCTCCTCGCCCGCTACATGGAATGAAAGCTGAAAGTTTGGAGCATCGCGGTATGGACCGATGACCATCGGATGCGCTACTTCTGCCGGCCAGCTACCCTCCCGTACCGGGAACTGGCCGACGGCGAGCAACTGCTGGCCTAAACGATGCAGTTCGCCCGCCGTCCCAATAACCATGAGGCCGTTCTCGCGCCCTGAATACGCACGAAGAAGAAGGGGAGCGGGAGCTTGATCCATGCGCTTTAACGTCGAAAACAAGCGGAGCCGAAGGCATCCGCCTTGGTTGACCAGTTAAACCCGGGGGAGCTACAGCACTGCTTCATCAACTTTCCCTTCTGCTAAAGCTGACACGGCGATACCAAAGTTCCTGAGTTGCTCGTAGTGCGTGCGTAACTCAATAACGGCGGAGTGTGTAGCCACCCCATCGGGTTGATCGTCGCTCGTTAGATGTGCCCGGCACCCAACCACGCCGAGTGCGCCAACCGGGTAGAACTGCAAACCCAGCTTGAGCTTGGATAAGGTGCTCGGAGTTTCCATGGTCCAAATGCCACCCTGCAACTTGTAGCTACCGTCGATAGCCAACGGATACGTATTTGCAAGTAATTCACCAAACGCAGAGATCTGACTCAGATTGAACCAAGCCATGCCGACACCAGAAAAACCGCCAGATGAAGCCTCTGCAACAAGGCCACCGGTTCCATCTGTGTCGCGATCCAGAGTAAGGCGCAGTCGATCAAACATGGGAAGGGTTTAACGTCGAAGCCAAGCGGCGCTGCAAGCGTCCGGCTTGGGCGGAGTGTTATGCGTCATGTGTTGCATGAATGACCTTGAATCGGTTTATCACATCAATTGTCTGACGTGCTGAAAGCGGCATGGCTTTGCGTGAATTGCCTCAAGGTACCTCCAACTCAAAACAACGTCATCGATGTTTCTCACAGTCAGCACGTAATTACAGTCATCGGGCCTGATGCTGAAAAGCTCATAGGATTCTGCACCAACAGTTCCCTTCCGGAACGACCACTCCAACGGGTAAGGACCTTTTGGAATTGGCAATCCAACGCTTTGGTCCAATGCAGCCCCCATGTCCTTGTACGACACCATGGGCGCACATGCGCAAAGCATGAACAATAAGACGAGGGGGACAGAAATCCGAGTCGTAGGCAAACCATCCCCTAATCTCGCGCGCGTCATGACGTATAACGTAAAGGTGAGCGGACGCCGAAGGCGTTCCGTTCGACTGGCAAGTTAAACACCACGACTCTTTACCTTCCCAAGTAGATCCTTAAGCGCGCGAGCAAAAATTTCTTTCATTGTGGAGGAATCAGCGTCCTTCTCTTCGGCTGTGACCGTGAATGTCACGTAGCCGTCGTTCAAACCCATCATCCCATAGGTTTCCCGGATTCGATCCGACCCTGCCTGTCGTGATTCTGCGTAGTCAAGAAATGCGACCCCGCCGTTGCCAGGTACATCAAAGAGCTCTTTCCCCTTCTTCTTTGCAGCATCCCGGACGAAGTCCTTTCCAATCGTCGGACGCTGGCTGGCGTATTCCTTCATTGAGTTGAAAGTAAGGCGAATCTCGATGTGATGTGGCGCTTCCGGCGAAAGAGACAGCGTGCGCCGTCCGTCTTCAAACCCATATCGATACCCTTTAGGTACTTCAAACTGTGCAAGTTGACGCTCGAAGTGCACGACCTGAGAGTGCGCAAAAGAAGCGCCGAAGAAGCAGATTACGAGTAAGAGCGATCGCATTGAACTTTGCCGTTTAACGTAATGTCCCCCGCAAAGTCTGCGAAATATGCTGGGCTTTGCGGTTTACATGGATCATAGTAGTCAGTGTAAGCGATTGATGAGTATCATGAATTTCAAAATAACTGTATAAATATACAGTTATAATAGGATCCATGAAACCCGGCAGGGCCGCAGGTGCCCCCATCCCCCTCCAATCCACCCGTTTGCTGGACCAAGTGCGCGAGCGCATCCGCTATCTTCATTACAGCTTGAGCACGGAGACCACTTACGTGCACTGGGTGAAATTTTTTGTGCGCTGGAATGGGCGCAAGGGCAAAATGCGCCATCCGCGGGAGATGGGTGCGCTGGAGGTGGAGGCGTTTTTAACCATGTTGGCGGTGGAACGCAATGTGTCTGCCTCCACACAACCAGGCCTTGAGTGCCATTTTGTTTTTGTACCGCGAGGTTTTGGCTATCAAACTGCCATGGCTTGACAGTATCGGCAGGCCGCAACAAAAGCGGCGTATTCCCAGTGTGTTGACGCAGAACGAGGTCACGGGTCTGTTGGCGCAGATGTCGGGTGACGCCGCACTGTTGGCGCGCTTGCTGTATGGCACAGGCATGCGTCTCATGGAAAGCCTGCGCTTGCGCATAAAGGATGTCGATTTCGAGCGCCACGTCATCATCGTTCGGGAAGCCAAGGGCGGCAAAGACCGCGTGGTCATGTTGCCTCGCTCGTTGGCACCTGCACTGCGCTCTCAGATGTACGCGGCCCGCGCTGTGTGGGAGGCAGACCGCCAGGCTCAGCGGGGCGGGGTCGAAACGCCGCACGCGTTGGCGGTCAAGTACCCGCAGGTCGGCAGCACCTGGGGCTGGTTTTGGATGTTTCCGTCACCTACCTATTCCACAGATCCGCGTTCTGGCGTGGTACGCCGCCATCTGATGTAAGCACTACGATGATTTATACCCATGTGCTGAAGGTGGCAGCGGGCGGCACGGCCAGCCCGCTGGATGCGTTGCAGATGCTGGCGGTGTGAGCTTCAGGCCACGCCAGCCAGTTGCACCACCATGCTGACGCGGGCCTTTACCGCCGACAGCGTGGTGCACGGCAGCACATCGTTGGCCGTGGCGCTTACGCCGCCCCAAGCGCAACGGCTGGCGCGCAGCACCTGCACGCCCTGGCTCTGCGCCGCCAGCAACGCGGCTTGCAGGTCGCCAGCCAGTGTGCCGTTGCCAGTGCCCGCAGCCACGATGCCGCGCACCGGCTGCTGCGCGTCCTGCAACAGGGCGCGCACCACCGCGCCGCTGGCGCCCGCGTAGTTTTGCACTATCTCTACACGTGGCCACGGCATGCCAGGCACTACTGAATTTATAGCTGCTTGTGCTATGTTCCATTGGGCTGGTGGCACTTTTTCTTTATAAAAAGTACTTTTTGAGCCCTGCCACACCACCTGCGCCTGGCTGACCCGCGCCACGGGGCCGGCATCGCCCGAGCTGAAGGCGTTGAGCGCGTGGGTGTGCACCTTTTGCACCTGCTGGGCGCTGTGCACGTCGCCTGCGCACACTGCCAGCACGCCGCGAGCCTGGCTGTCCAGGGCCACGCGCACGGCGTCGCACACGTTGCGCGGGCCGTCGGCCTCGCTGCTGGTGGCGGGGCGCATGGCGCAGGTTAGCACCACGCTCTTGGTGGCCAGCAGCGCGGCGGGCAAGGTGAGCTGCAAAAACCACGCGGTTTCTTCCAGAGTGTCGGTGCCGTGGGTGATGACGATGCCCGCCACATCGGCCTGCGCCAACCAGTGGGCGCAGCGCTGGGCCAGGCGCGCCATGGTGGCAAAGTCCATGTCTTTGCTGTCTATTTGGGCCACCTGCTCGGCAGCCAGCTCGCGGCCTTGCGCGGCCTCTGCCAGGCCCGCAATGCCCCCTAAAAGCTGTGCCACGCCGATCTGTGCGGCGGTGTAGCCGGTATGGTCTGACGCGCTGGCGGCGGTGCCTGCAATGGTGCCGCCGGTACCTAACACCACGATCTTTTGCATATTTTTCTGCATACCGCTTGCACTTTTTAAAAAGCTGGTTTAATATACAGTTACTGGATAAGAAATCAGTGTGCAGTCTCAGCATCGCAGTTGCCCTGCACACGGGTTTCTTGTCCACACCTTATTTGCCTAGGAGTTTGACATGTTTGAACAACCAAAACTTACCGCCCGCCAGCAACAGATTTTAGATTTAGTGCAGCAGGCTATCGCCCGCACCGGCGCGCCCCCCACCCGTGCCGAGATTGCTACTGAGCTGGGCTTTAAGTCGGCCAACGCTGCCGAAGAGCATTTGCAGGCTTTGGCGCGCAAAGGTGTGATCGAGCTGGTCAGCGGCACCTCACGCGGCATCCGCCTGCGCGGCGATGCGCTGCGCAGCATCAACGCCTCGCGCACCGACGGCTTGGGCAAGCAGTTCAGCCTGCCTCTGCAAAGCCTCATGCAGCTGGCCTTGCCCCTCATTGGCCGTGTGGCTGCAGGCTCGCCCATCTTGGCGCAAGAGCACGTAGAGCAAACCTATTACGTAGAAAGCAGCCTGTTCCAAACCAAGCCCGACTACCTGCTAAAGGTGCGCGGCATGAGCATGCGCGATGTGGGCATCATGGACGGCGACCTGCTGGCCGTGCAAAGCACCAAAGACGCCCGCAACGGCCAAATTGTGGTGGCCCGCTTGGGCGAAGAGGTCACCGTCAAGCGTTTTCAGCGCAATCAGCACCTCATCGAGCTGCACCCCGAAAACCCCGACTTTAAAACCATCATTGTCGAACCCGGTGAGCCGTTTGAGATTGAAGGCTTGGCGGTCGGCCTCATCCGCAAAAACATGCTGATGTAGGCCGTTAGCCCAGCACCTACCCGCCCCTATCCGCGAACACACGAAGGAGTCACCCCATGAACCTGCTCTCGTTACTCATCGCCCCACTGCAAACGGTCGTGCTGTTTTTTGCACCGCATGCAGGCGCCTACAAGCCCACCAGCGCCCGCTCGCCAGCGGGTTCGCAGGCCGCAGCACCCCATAGCGCGCAAAGTGGTGCTGCGTTAGGCACCGCCAGCCGCGCCTCTCGCATTACCTACCCACAGTCCCGCTCGGCCGTAGCCGCCAAACCCATTCACCGCGTGCGCGTAGTGCGCAATGTAGACACCTCACTACCCGCCGACCGCGCAGGCCGCATGGTGGTGTCGGGCCGCTTTGCCGATGTATGTGCCGAGCTCGACAGATTAGCCGCGTCGGAAATGCGTGTGGCCTATTCAGCTTAGGTTTGCTGCTGGTTGAAGGCTCGTTTCTGTCTAGCTTGGTCACTTTGTTTTGAGTTTTTGGGTAGTTTGGTGCCTTGTTTCGCACTACCTTTGTCACCTTGCAGCGAAGCGTGTGCTCTGGGTTGGTGGATGTGCGCAGGTGAACGCGGGGACGGGAACCGGGACAGAAACAGCCCGCACGCTGCGCTTTGTGCCTTTTGCGCTTTTTAACAGTGTTTTAGGCCATAAGCCCAATATACCAGTGCACAAGCTGCTACTAAAGTCATAGCATCCGCAAACTCCTCACGCGCCGATGCGCAGCCGCAACCAAGCTTGGCGATACACCTCAGCCAAGTGAAAGCGCACTGCTGCGGCGCTGTGCAGTAGCCGCCCATAAAGAGCCCCGGGCTCGAAGCACGCAGCAATGGGGATCAGAA
>JAYUHM010000247.1:0-47038 GCA_043766985.1 Polaromonas sp. | reverse complement strand
TTGTTCTGATCGTTGCCCGTGCCGCTGACAGCGGCAGTACCGATCAAGACCAGTTGTTCGACGTTGGCGCTCAACGCATAGTTGCCTGCGCTATAGACAGTGTCAAAAGACCCTTCACCTGCATCTTCTACAACCACGTCGCCCGAATCAACAACATAGCTGTCGTCGCCGGTACCGCCGGCTAAGGTATCTGCCCCGGCACCACCGAGCAGCCAGTCGTTGCCGCCCCAGCCGTTGATTATGTCGTCGCCTGCGCCGCCCACGATCTGGTTGTCAAGATCATTGCCGTTACCGATAAAGCTGCCATTGCCGCCGAAAACCAGGTTCTCGACGTTGGCATCCAAAGCGTAATCCACGGAGGTCCAGACGGTATCTGTGCCTTCGTCTGCAGCTTCAATCACCACATCGCCTGCATCGGTCACCTCATAGACATCGTTGCCGCTGCCGCCAGCCATGGTGTCGTCGCCCGCGCCACCGATCAGGACGTCATTTCCGGCAACACCGTTGATCATGTCATCGCCAGCAAGCCCGGTGAGGTAGTCGTCACCTGCAGTGCCTGTGACGGTATTGATCGCGGCCACAGTTGTATGATTGATCACGTCCTGCGGACGCAGCGCCCCGATGATGGTGTCGTCGCCGCCATTGGTGTTCAAGACAACGCGGTGCTCCGAGGTCAGGGCAGAGATGTCGACCGTGTCGGTGCCCAGGCTGCCATTGATCGTGACGGTATTGAAGTTCAAGCTGGTAGCATTGAAGTCACCAATCACCTGGATAGTGTCGCCACCGGCGGAGCCTGGAATAAGCGGTATGGAAACTGGCGAGCCATTGATCGTGATTTCCTCAATGTTGTCGAGTTCGGCAACGACTGCAGCATTACCCGTGCCGTTGCGCGTGACCACAATCTCGGTGTTGGCGTTCAGCTGCGCCGCTGTATTGCCGGCAATTGCCAGCCAGGCTGCGCGGGCATAGATGTTGAAGGTTTCAGCCGATGCGTCGCCGTTCAGTATGAACCGATCACCGGTGGCGGTGCTCGCACCACCATCAATGAAGTCACGGCCACCCGATCCTGCGGTGTAGGTGATTGTGTCGTCGCCGGCACCACCGTGAACGATGTCATTGCCTGCCCCGCCATTGATGGAGTCATTTCCATCAAAGCCAAAGATAGCTTGTGAACCCGCGGCACCAGCGGCGCCATTGAGGTTGGCGTTGGCAGCCTGCGTTCCGTTCACAACAGCGTAATTTACCCCGTTAAAGCGGAGCGTCTCGACCGTGCCGCCAATAACCGTATCGGTGCCTTCTGCGCCGGTGTTGTCGATGACTGTGATGTCGGTATTGGCAGTACCGGTAGCGAAGCTGAAGTTAGCCGCCGCACCGGCGAAGACCGCTACGTCGTTAGTGCCGGCGCCGCCATCCAGCGTGTCGTTGCCAGCGCCGCCGTTGAGGGTGTCGTTGCCGCCATTGCCGTTCAGAATGTCGTCGCCAGCATTGCCGTTGAGGGTGTCATCAGCGCCGACGACTACGCCGAAAAGTAATACACCGTTGGTGCCGTTGGCAATGTCGTCACCAGCGGTCCCATTAAATGTATTTGCCACAACCGGTGTCGCATCCCAGTTTGCACCAACTGGCCCTGTGGCTGCAGACGTTACAGAGCTGGCAAAACCACCTGCTGTGTAGTTTATAACAACATGCAATTGTTGGCCAGCTTGTGGGTCAGCAAGGCTGCCAAGGGCATTCACCGGTGTAAACGTTGCGCCAGTTGAACCTGCAATATCAGTCCAAGTGGTGCCGTTGCTGGAAGATGCCCATTGGTATGTGACGCCGCTTAACGCCCCATCTGGATCTACGGGCAAGCCGACAGAAAGAGCCTGCCCAGCCGTTGGTGTTGCGTCGCTAATGACAGGCAAGGTTGTTGCTGATTCATTGACATTGGTCACGGTCACTGCAATGGCTTGCGTGTCGGTCATGATGCCGTCGCTTACTTGCACAACTACATCGTACGTGTTGTTAGTCCCAGCGTCTGTAGGTGCTTCAAAGTTAGGCGCACTCACAAAACTCAAGGTACCCGTGGCTGCATTTATTGCAAATCGAACTGCATCAACACCGCCCACAATGGAATAGGTCAAAGTTTGAGGGTTTAGCGGATCGCCAACGGTGTTGTTCGCATCAGTCGCCACAATTGTGGCGGCTAATGTTGAATTTTCTGCCACACTCTTTGCAGCCGTTGCGCCGCCCGTAATAACGGGTGCCACGTTGCCTAACTGCGCAGTCGTGAGGGTGACGTCGGCGAACTTGAAGTTCTCCACGCCCACCACCATGTCGGCGCCGTCGCTGCCCACATTGTCGGTTACCTTGTAAGCGACAATCGCGCCCTGGTGGGCTGTTGTAAAGTTGATTGTCTGGATTGTGTAGTTAGCGCGATTACCAGAGAACACCGCAGTATCGCTGCCGGCCACGCCACCGTCGCCCGTAGTGCCGCCACCAATCAGGTTTTGCGTGCCGCCACTGCCCAACTCAAGGTTCTGGAAAATTTTGGAGCGCAGCATCTCGGTGTAATGCTTCTCAAAACCCGCTGTACCGATGGCTGCATTGCCCAGCAAGCCGTTGTTGCTGATGGCGTGGTCAATCGCGCGGTTGTTGGCGCCTTCCAGTTCTACATAGTTGGTGTAATTGCCCGAGGCGTAGGTGCCAATCAGGCTGTCCAAACGGATACCATCCCCGATCAACACGTCATTGCCTGCGCCACCTTCTAGCTGGTCGTTGCCGCTGCCGCCAATCAACCAGTTGCCCAGGCCATCGCCAATCTCCGTATCGTTATTGCGTGAACCGATAACGCCTTCAATACCAACCCACGCTGGGAACGGTGTCGTACCATCGATGGCTACTACTGGATTTTGCTGGGTAGCCATGTTGGCGACGACGCCTTTGGGGTTCAGCACGTAGTCGCTGAAGTCGATCATGTCAAAACCAGTACCAAAGCCTCCGGTACCGCTGTCACTTGCGCCGTCGCCACCCAATACTTCGTCGGGGCCGCCACCCGAGGCGGCTGATGGATTTCCGGGACGCAAAATGTCGTCACCGTCGCCACCGGCCACAATGTCCTGGTTGTTACCGCCTACGATGAGGTCGTCGCCAGCGTCGCCCCACAGAATATCGCCGTCCGACTGACCATCGATGTAGTCATTGCCGTCGCCACCATGGGTAAAGGCATCCGTGTCGCCGCCACCAAAAATGACGTCGTCGCCCTGGCCACCCGACAGCTTGTCGATGCCAATTCCACCATAGAGGATGTCGTTACCCGCACCGCCGATGATCTGGTCTACGCCTGCTGCAGCAGAGCCGCTCGATTCACCATAGAGAATATCGTCACCGTCGCCGCCGTCGATCAAATCACCGCTGTCGTCGCCGTGGATGATGTCGTTGCCATCACCTCCATACAGGCGGTCAATGCCAGCGCCGCCATAGATGATGTCGTCGCCGCCTTCACCATAAGCCGTGTCGTCGCCACCGGCCATGAGGATAAAGTCGTTCCTGTCGGTAGCCACCAGCACTTCGTTGGAGTTGGCACCCGTCTGCGGTGTGCCGTCCAGCGCCAAGCCGCCCGGGCTGATGTTGTTGACACCATAAACGCTCTCCGGGCGAATATCCCGAATATACGAATGTGTGCCGGTCACGGTATTGATAGTGACCACGGAGCCATTGCTATTGGTGCTGTTGCCACCGCCTGACCACACACCCAGCGTGGGGTTTGCAGCCAGCGCATCCGCGTACTTGTGCTCTGTCTTGGCATCCAGTGTCTCGTTTTCGGTCAAGTCTACATACTGGTCTGCATACGCAAATGCACTGCCGTTCAAATGCTCCAAGCCAGTGTTACGCTCTATCAGGTCTTTGAACTGGGCGTTGCCAATTTCGTCACCCAGGTTGAGGTTGTTCAAACGGTAGAGGTAATAGAAACGGTCACCGTCCATCAGGCGGTTAATCTGGTCTACAAACACCAGGTTGAAGGTCTCTCCCAGCAAGCCGCCCATGACGTGGGCTTCGGCCAAACCGCCGATCCAGGTGTCGATGTGGTTGTAGCCTTTATCACCGCCGTTGAGGAAGTCAATGGCTTGGTTGAGCGTGTACCCCTCTGCGGCAAGAGTTCCCGCTACGATAGTGCCGTTTTCAAGTCCAATAATGGCAGCAGCTTTGGCTATATTGCCGTCAAACGAATAGGCCGCAATAAAATTCACCAATGATTGCGGGTGGATCATGTTGTTGCCAAAGTCTGCCCAGCTACCATAGCGTGTCAAGTGCACGCCTTCGCGGAAATCGTTCAGTGTTGGCAAGCCCAAGTCACGGCCACGGGCGATGTTGATGGCGGCTAAATCAAGCGGCTGCCCCAGCAGGCCCTGGTTCAACGCCGGTGTGACCAGCTCGTCCACTTCGTTCATCTGCTGGTGCGTCATACCCAGGGCGATGGAGGCGGCGCCTTTTTCTGCAAACAATTGCGGGTTCAGGAAAGCCTGCTCCAGTGCAATGCTCATCACCTTGCCGGTGATACTGCCGTTCGGGTCCATGGTGTCGATGGTTTCGCGCATGGTCGAGTGTCCGAAGCGGAAGGCGCCTTGCGCATATTCAAGTGACACGGTGGCGTTTTCGCCGCTGTTGTAGCCTACAAATTCTGGCAAGTCGGGCGTGACAGAGCGTGCATATTGGTCAACCGCCGTGTGCTGGTATTCCATCTCCACCACCAGCTTGGCCGCATTGAACACCTTGTCGCCATCCCACGAGATGGCGCCACCAGCGGACACCAGATAATTGCCGTTTGCATCGGTGAAGAATCCACCTGCTCCATCGCTCACGGCGACCTGCCAATCGTGTGCAATGTGGTGGTCATAGGGCTGACCGCCATCGCTCGCATAGTTCGCAGCATTTTCGTCTTGCGCCAAGATGCTCATTTCCAGGTTGCGCACTTGGTAGTTATGCTCTTCATGGAACACATGGTGGATGGTGGTCAAGCCGATGTTTTCGTTGACACGCCCATCGCCAGCCAGGTAGTGGTCGCCGACGGATTCGAGCAGCACCTCAGATGCCAACGCATTTAGTGGTGTGAAGGTTCTGAAATCAATAATCGTACCCAAGCTACCGAGGGCGTAATTCCCGTTGCCGTCGGCCACAATTCCCAGCGCGGTGAGTGCAGCCCGCGTTGCAACCGAAAAGTGCGCCGTATCAAAGTGCGGGTTCATGTCCAGCAGCAGGGCCTGGCCGGAGCCGGTGGATTGGATGCCTGCGGTAGTGGCATCGGTATCGATCACGTGGCCATGGGCGTCGCGGTTGCGCAGGTCTAGTACATCCTGCCAGGTGATGTCATCGCGCCCTGTGGCCAGCAGATGGGCACGCAGTTCGTTCAAGGTGGGCAGGGTGGCGTTGGTCATCTCGCCAAAGCCGTTCTTCCACTGCGCCATGGTGTTGCCGTCCAGCATCTGCGCGCCTGCATGGTACTGGCCCGTTACGGGGTCTTGTACCCATTCGCGCAGCAAGGTGGTCATTTGCTCGTGCGAGCCATAGGTCTGGCTTTGGTCAATGTAAGGCGACGTGTGGTTTACCCATTGCGGGTTGCCAGCGGCGTCAAAGCCGCTGACTGTTGCGCGGGTCACGGTAATCTTGGTGTTACCCAGGTCGCCCGTGCCAAAGGTGCCAGGCGCGCGGTACAGCGGGTCATCGGTAGCCAGTGGAATGGTGATCTTGGCACCGCCTTTATCGATGAAGTCCAAGCCGTGGTCAAAGAACTGGCCAAAGTAAGCCAACCAGCTATTGCCCGGTGCCACGCCCGGGTTGGTGGCGCCTACGAAGTATTCACCGTGGGTGGGGTTTTGCGGGTCTAGCTGGCCCAGCTCGGCCAGCAGGCCGTAGTTGGTGATGATGGCTGCGCCTTCAATCAATTGGGCTGGAATCACGCCGGATGCATTGATGACGCTGGCATAGGCTGTATCTGCCGCATAGCGGTCTGCACTCCAATGCAGCGGCTGGCCACCATCGACCCGGTCAGCAATCACAGCGTTGTGGTCTTGTAGCGGGGTTGCACCACCCGTGGTGATGGTGCGGCTGATCATGCGCGGGGTGTAGTCAACAATGTTGCCGCCGCCTGCTACTGCTGCCCCCGTGCCTGGGACTGTGCCTGGGATATAGGTAGCGCCGCCCGTATTGCCAGCATCTTTGGTGTAGTCAGGCCCGCCGTGGAGGTTTTGAAAATTCACAATGGCTTGCTGCGATGCGGACAGGTTAAAGGTGCTGGCCGCGTAATATGCATTGGAATCGCCAGCCGTTAGCGGCTTGAGGTAGTTGTCAAAATTGGGGGCTACCGTTTGCAGAAAGGGTTGGTCTGCAGCGCCCCAGGTGGCATGGGCCAGGTTGAGGTTGTTGTTCAAACCAGTTACGTCGCGCAGGCCCTGGGATGCTGTGGTGGATGCATAGGAGGTGCCGTAGGCTGCTATGGCTGCTGCGGCATCCAGGCCAACGCCGTTCCATATCTGGGCACCGTGACCGTCATAGATGGCGCCGCTACCGCTCCAGTTGATCAAAGCATTGTCGGCCGCATCAAACAGGGGCTTGAAGGTGATTTGGCGGTATAGGTAGTTGATGTCGTCCAGGTTGATGACGAACGGCTTGAGTTTGAAGTTGGTAGTGCTCATAATGGGCTCCCTTGGTGAATGGATGGGTGTGAAGGCTGGGTACTAAAGGCAATTTGCGGTAAACCAAAACGGCATTTGCATTTCTGGCTGATGATGTAAGGGCGGCGGGACAGGCGCCGCACCTGATGGGAGTGCATTTGCCACAAGTGGCACGGAAGACCGGTGACGCTTTGAAAAGCCATAGGTTTTTCTTCCTCTTAGTCAGTGCGGTGGTGGAGGCGAAATAGCCGAAAATCAAGATACAAAACGATACTAAAAATTAACCTATCAATGCGTTCATTAGTTCTACTAATTTATTCATTGATAGGCAGCTCGGGTACAACTTGATCGAAACGTTTGGTTTTGGATAAAAGCAAACATGTCGGTCTGTTGCGACTTGTATTTAGTTTCGTGTGGGGCCACCGGCAACTCAATACCTCATATGGGCTACTCAAATCAGACTAGCCGAGGCAAACACTTTGAAAAAATGTCTATGTTTTTAAATAATATTTTCTGATGCCGATAGCCATAATTCAGGTTGGCTTAAGTAGTTTCTAATTGTATTTTTAGTAATTTAATGTAAATATTGGGATAATTTCCCAATGGGCAAAGCGTTAAGCCTTGCGCGACACTTTTTGGTCCACGAAGACCTACACTAGGTATCCATTCACCGCGCCAGCAGCCACCAACTTAGTATCAATTTAATAGCTGCTTGTGCTTTATTTATATGGACTACAGGCCTATTTACCTAATCGCTATCTGTATGACCACTGCATGCGCTACCCCGTTTGATCTGCAAGGCCACCGCGGCGCGCGAGGCCTCTTGCCCGAGAACACGCTGCCCGCGTACGAGCAGGCGCTGCGCATTGGGGTGACTACGCTGGAGCTGGATGTGGGTGTCTCCAGCGACGGTGTGGTGGTTATCAGCCATGACCGCTCGCTTAACCCGGAGATCACCCGCGATGCGGCTGGCCAGTGGCTGCCAGCGCCTGTCTTGGTGAATTCGCTCACCTTCAAGCAACTGCAAAGCTACGACGTAGGCCGCATTAACCCGGCCAGCGAATATGCCGCGCGCTTTGCCACGCAGGTGCCGCGCGACGGCACGCACATGCCAGCTTTGTCCGAGCTGTTTGAGCGCATGAAAAGCGCATCCGTTCAATTCAACATCGAAACCAAAATTTCCCCCGAAAAACCTGGCGAAACAGTCAGCCCCGAGGTCTTCGTCGACAAGCTGCTGGCCGTGGTGCGGGCGCACGGCATGCAAGAGCGCGTGATTGTGCAAAGCTTTGACTGGCGCACCCTGGCGCTGGTACAGCAGCGCGCCCCCGGCGTGCGCACCGCCTACCTGACGGCGCAGCAGCCGTGGACTGACAACATTACACCAAAAACCACTAAAAGCCCAAGCTGGACGGGCACAACGCGCTATGAAGACCATAGTGATGTACCCAGCATGGTGAAAGCGGCTGGTGGGCGTATTTGGTCACCCTACTTTGGCGACATCACGCCCGCCCTGGTCAAAAAAGCGCAATCGCTGGGGCTGAAAGTCGTACCCTGGACAGTTAACGCGGAGAATGACCTGCGCAAAGTAATCGACATGCAAGTAGACGGCTTGATATCCGACTACCCCGACCGCGCCCGCGCCCTGCTGCTTAAAGCGGGCCGCAGCCTGCCAGCGCCAGTGCAGTTGCCATAAAAAGGTGCCTATGCTCAACCACTCCCACGACGGCCATGACCACACGGCGCCCGCCCATGCCAGCCCGCGCTACCGCCGCGTACTGTGGATCGCCTTGGTCGTCAACGCCCTCATGTTTGCCATCGAGCTGTGGGCGGGCTTTGGCACCGGTTCGGTGTCGCTGCTGGCCGATGCGATTGATTTTTTTGGCGACGCGGCTAACTACGGTGTGTCGCTGGCGGTACTGACCATGGCGTTAGCCTGGCGGGCGCGGGCGGCTTTGGTCAAGGGCCTGTGCATGCTGGCCTTTGGCCTGTTTGTCATTGGTAAGGCGCTATGGGCGGCGCGCACAGGCACGCCGCCGGAAGCCTTCACCATGGGGGCCATCAGCTTGCTGGCACTAGCCGCCAATGTGGGCGTGGCCGCCATGCTGTATGCCTGGCGGGAGGGCGACGCCAACATGCGCAGCGTGTGGCTGTGCTCGCGCAACGATGCGGTGGGTAACGTGGCTGTGTTTTTGGCCGCCTTGGGCGTGCAGGGCACAGCCCGCGCGTGGCCCGACTTGGCGGTGGCTATGGCCATGGGCGCGCTGGCCGTCAGCAGCGCGTGGGCCGTGCTGCGCCAAGCGCGCGCCGAACTAAAAGTTACCGCTTAAGTTTGGCGTCCATCAGCGCCAAAGGCCGGATTTATTGAACTTCCGATGATTTAAACTATCATTCACCTATGCGACGCTACTTGGTCATTTTCATGCTTTTCTTGCTGCCCATTCGGGCACTGATGGGCGATGCCATGGCCTACAGTATGCTGCCAGCGGCAGCGCATGCAGCCAGCAGCGCGCAGCAAACCACTCCTGATTTAGGAGCTGCCCATGCTATGCTCTATTGGGCTAGCAGCCTGTTGGAGCACGAAAACCCGGCAGAACTGGCACCCCAGCACCCATGTCACACCGCGGGCGCCAGCGCGGACGACCAAGACGCAACGCCAAACCAGTGCAGCACCTGCCAAGCCTGCCATTTTGTAACGGCAGCCCCTGCGCAGTTACACAACAGCCTCTTGCAAACCACGGCGGCACAGCCGCAACAGCGCCCCGCCCAGTGGCGCAGCGCAGACGTCCGTCTGCTCGCTAAAACCCCCGTCCTTTGAGTTGTCACGCCCGTAGTGCGTCCGCAATCTAGCTGATTGCCGATTCGCCGCTTCGGTACACGTGCGCGCCCCAGGGCTGCCGACAGGCCATGGTGCACCGCTCCTTCCTCCTTTTTGGGACAAAGCAGATGCCAGTCAACCGAATTTTCAGATCTCACCGTACAGCAACCCAAACTGGCCTGGCGCTGTTGTGCGCCTTAGCGTGGCAGGCCAGCAGTGCGCAAACCTCCATGGCGCCTGCTGCAGA
This sequence comes from Polaromonas sp., assembly GCA_043766985.1. Taxonomy (GTDB): domain Bacteria; phylum Pseudomonadota; class Gammaproteobacteria; order Burkholderiales; family Burkholderiaceae_C; genus JAAFIP01. The sequence goes on along the minus strand of JAYUHM010000247.1, from coordinate 37,326 downwards.
ATTGGCCGCCAACCCTGCGGCCAGCGTGCCGGCCGTCAGCTACCGCTCGGTGTTTAAGGAAACCGCGCTGGGCCTAGAGAAAGACAGCACCGATTGGCGCAAGGCCAACGACGAGGTAGGAAAGTTTCTACGCGGGCATGTGGATATTTTGAAGTGGGAAGAGCAAGACAGCGCCAAGGCGACGGCGGCGCCCATGGAAAAGTCCATGGCCGAGCCGGGTGCAACACCACCGCCAGCCGTACCAAGCACTACAAAACCCATAGCTGCTCCAGCACATAAACATTAGGCTGCCAAATGATTTTTATTCACAAACTCACGTTAACTGCGCTGGCGCTGGCGCTGGCAGGCTGCGCTAGCGTGTCGCCAGATGGCAATGCCGCAGACATTGCCGCGCTGACCTCGGGCAAGACTGCGGGCACCGCGGCACAAGTGGCTGCGGCAGACTCGCCCGCCACGCGCAGTGCCGTAGCCCTGCTGCTGGCACAGCCCGTCACGGCCGAATCTGCCGTGCGCATTGCCCTGCTGAACAACCCTGGCCTGCATGCCTCCATGGCCACCCTGGGCATCAGTGACGCGGACCGCGTGCAGGCAGGCACTCTGCCAAACCCGCACTTCGCCATTGGCCGCTTTTTGGCAGGCGATACGGTAGAGATTGAGCGCGCCCTGCGCTTTAACGTGGTGGGCCTGCTTACCCTGCCCTGGCGTGCCAAATGGCAAGGCCAGCAGCACGAGCTGGCCAAACTGCAAGCGGCGCAAGAGGTCATCAAGCTAGCCGCAGACACCCGCAAGGCATGGATAAACGCGGTAGCCGCGCAGCAAACTGCGGCCTACGTGGCAGATGCCAAACTAGCTGCCGAGGCCGGTGGCGAGCTGGCCCGGCGTATGGCCCGCGTAGGCAACTGGAGCCGCCTGGAACAAGCGCGCGAGCAGGTGTTTTTGGCCGATGCCACCACCCAGCTGGCGCGCGCGCAGCAAAGCGCCTTTGCCGAGCGAGAGAAACTCATTCGCCTGATGGGCCTGTGGGGCCAGCAGACAGAATTCAAACTGACCGAGCGCTTGCCCGATGTGCCCAAAGCGCCACTGGACATCAACAACATAGAAGAGCGCGCCTTGCGTGAGCGGCTGGACGTGCGATCCACCATCGCCGAATCGGGCTACGTGGCCGATTCGCTGGGCTTGGTCAAAGCCAGTGGTTTTATTAACGCGCTGGATGCCACCTACCGCCGAGACACCAAGTTTGACAATGCGGCGGGCAGCAAAGAGACGCGCACTGGCTGGGAGCTAGAGTTGCCGCTGCCAATTTTTGACTGGGGCGGTGCCAGCAATGCGCGTGCGCAAGGCGTATACCTCCAGTCGGTCGCGCGGGTTCGGCAAACCGCTATCAACGCGCGCAGCGAGGCGCGCGAGGCCTACCACGGCTACCGCACAGCCTACGACGTGGCGGTGCACTACCGCGATGAGGTGGTGCCGCTACGCAAATTTATCGGGGGCGAAATGCTGCTGCGCTACAACGGCATGCTGGCCAGCGTGTTTGACCTGCTGGGCGACATGCGCACGCAGATCATGGCGGTGAACGGCGCCATAGAGGCGCAGCGTGATTTTTGGCTGGCCGATGCGGACTTGCAAACTACGCTGACCGGCACATCGCCGGGTGGTTTAAGCAGCATGAAAACCACGGCCAGCGGTGGTGCTGGCGAATCGAAAGCGGGGCACTGAACCATGAACACCCATGACATGCCCGGCCTGCCAGACACTTCCAACAAGGAAAAAGAACCTATGAACCGACGTAACTTTTTCAGCGGCGCAGCCATGACAGCCGTAGCCGCCGCCAGCGTGAGCAAGGTGGCCATGGCCGCCCTGCCCGAGCCGGTATTTATGGCCAAGCCCGACACCGCGCCCCCACTGGTGCCGCAAACAGGTCAGCCCTACAACCCGGTAGTTACCTTGAACGGTTGGACCCTCCCCTGGCGCATGAACAACGGCGTGAAAGAATTTCACTTGGTGGCCGAGCCCGTGGTGCGCGAGATGTCGCCGGGCTTCAAGGTCAACATGTGGGGCTACAACGGCCAGTCCCCTGGCCCCACCATCGAGGTGGTAGAAGGCGACCGCCTGCGCATCTTCGTCACCAACAAGCTGCCCGAGCACACCACCATCCACTGGCATGGCCAGCGCCTGCCCAACGGCATGGACGGCGCTGGCGGCATCACGCAAAAGCAGATTGGCGTGGGCAAAACTTTCGTTTACGAGTTTGTGGCGCGCCGCCCCGGCACCTTCATGTACCACCCGCATGCCGACGACACGCTGCAAATTGCCATGGGTATGATGGGCATGTGGGTCACGCACCCCAAAGGAAAGCATTCTTTGATTGACACCGTAGACCGCGACTTTTGCTTCTTGCTTAACGCCTTTGACGTGGAGCCCGGCAGTATGACCCCGAAGGTCAACACCATGCTGGACTTCAACATCTGGAGCTGGAACAGCCGCGTCTTCCCGGGCATTGAATCGCTTAACGTGCGCCTGAACGACAAGGTGCGCGTGCGCATCGGCAACCTCACCATGACCAACCACCCGATTCACCTGCACGGGCATGAGTTTTTAGTGACCGGCACCGACGGCGGCCCCACACCCCACAGCACGCGCTGGCACGAGGTCACCACGGACATCGCCGTGGGGCAAATGCGGCAAATCGAATTCAAAGCCGACGAAGAAGGCGACTGGGCCTTCCACTGCCACAAGAGCCACCACACCATGAATGCCATGGGTCACACGGTGCCCACCATGATCGGTGTAGACCATAAGGGCCTGGTGAAAAAAATCCAGAAACTCATCCCCGACTACATGGTCATGGGCGAGCGCGGCATGGCCGACATGGGCGAGATGGAAATGCAAATCCCCGAGAACACTGCCCCCATGATGACGGGCACCGGCCCCTATGGCGCGATTGAGATGGGCGGCATGTTCAACACCGTGAAGGTACGCAAAAACCAAAAACCCGGTGACTATCGTGACCCCGGCTGGTACAAACAACCCCCTGGCACACAGGCCTTTGAGTGGACGGGCGCACTGCCCGAGCCTGCGCGCTTCCAATCAGAAATGGCATCGAACAACGGCATCGTGACTGGCCTGAACAACCCTGACACTGGCAAGGCGCTTGGTCAACCCTTGGGTTTAGACGCACGCAAGCCCATGGCAGGCATGAAGCATTAACGCAAAAGGCCCGCATGACACTTGCCGTAATCGACAACATCACAACCCAGCCTAGCGCCCAGCGCGCGCTGGGCAACTACCGCGCGCTGGCGGCTAACTACGATGCCACCTGCACGCGCATTGAAAAGCTTCGGTTGGTAGCATTGCGAGCATTAGCGCTCCAGCCAGGTGAGACCGTGTTTGACATTGCCTGCGGCACCGGCCCCACCCTGCCATTGCTCGCCGGCGCGGTAGGGCCTACAGGCAAGGTAGTGGGTGTGGAGCTTTGTCCAGAAATGGCGGCGCTGGCGCGCGCGCGCATTGCCACCCTCCCCGGCTGTGACAACGTGTCGGTAGCGCAGGTGGCTACTGAGAACTTTCAACCCACCGCACAGGCCGATGCACTGCTGCTGTGCTACACGCAAGATGTGTTGCAGTCCTTCAAAGCGCTTGATAGCTTGATTGCCAGCGCCAAACCTGGCGCGCGTATCAGTATCTTGGGTATGAAAACTCTGCCGTGGCTATGGGGCTGGCCAGTGAATCTTTTTAACATGTACCGCGCCCGTCGTTATATGACTACCTATGCCAATCTAGATCGCCCATGGCGGTTGTTAGAGGCGCGTGGAGCCAGCTTGCAGCTCATACACACGGCATTGTGGGGTAGCGCCTATGTTGTCACGGGTACCCTGCCAATAAAACATTTTATAACCAAGGAAATGAAGTGAAAACTATCAAGTTATTTTTTGGCTGCGCCGTATTTGCTTGCGTAAGCAGTGCTTTTTCTAAGTACGCGGATCGACGCGCAGCGCATTACCGAGTTGACCCAGCGCATTGGTGTGCTGCAAGCTACCCTGCGCGGCTACGACAAAGCGGGTGGCACAAGCCACTCGCTTACGCATTAAGGAGACAGGCCTGATGAACCTGGGCTATTTGGTACTCAAATTTGGCTTATCCGCCGCGGTACTGGTCATGGTGTCCGAAATCGCCAAACGCAGCAGCATCTGGGCTGCGTTGGTGGCTTCTTTGCCGTTGACATCGCTACTGGCTTTTGTGTGGCTGTATACCGACACCAAAGACACGCAAAAAATCGCCACTCTGTCTAGCGATATTTTTTGGCTAGTGATTCCATCCTTGGCTTTGTTCCCCATGCTGGCCCTGCTGCTGCGCAGCGGGGTCTCGTTTTGGTGGGCTTTGGCAGGGGCCATTGCTGCCACCTTGCTGGCTTACGCCATTACCTTGTATTTTCTACCCGCTACCACTTAAAAAGATAAACCATGAAAACACTACACACTTTAGTCATAGCAACAGCGCTAGGCTTTGCATTGGCGACAACCGCATTGGCCCACGGCGATGCCGTCCATTCTGCCAAAGCAGGCGCGGTTAAAAAAGAGCAAAAAGACTGGGGCATTGCAGGCGATGCCAAGAAGGTCAAACGCATTGTCAAAATCAGCATGCTGGACACGATGCGTTTTAGTCCTGACAAAATCAGCGTCAAGCAAGGTGACACCATCAAGTTCGTCATCAAAAATACCGGTGCCGTGCTGCATGAGTTTGTGATTGGCACACCAAAAGAAAATGCGGAACACGCCGCGTTGATGCTGAAGTTTCCCGACATGGAGCACTCCGAGCCCTATATGGCCCATGTGCCGCCCGGCAAAACGGGTGAAATCATCTGGACGTTTAACAGGCCCGGTGATTTTGACTTTGCCTGCCTGATCGCGGGCCACTACCAAGCGGGCATGCGCGGCAGCATCAACGTCGCTGCACTTGGAAAAACCGCGCCCTCTGCCGCTGCAGCAGGCCCCGCCTCCCCTGTTGCTGCAGCGCCGGCCCCCGCCGCTAAGCCCGCCAAAGACACTCCAACTACGCCACAGGCTTCGCCCAAAGCAACGGCTGCCACGGATATGGCCGAAGCCGAGGTGCGCAAGATAGACCTGGATGCTAAAAAAATCACGCTCAAACACGGCCCCATCAAAAACCTGGACATGCCTGGCATGACGATGGTCTTTCAGGTGCGCAACCCGGCGCTGCTAAGCAACCTGGCTGTGGGGGACAAGATCACGTTCACAGCCGAGCAGCTGCAGGGTGCAATGGTCATGACCAGCGCAGAGAAACAAGGTGGCTCAAAATAACTGGCGTGGGCAGCTTCAGTTGCCAGAAGTTTCAAAGCCCATAACTTGACGTTACATAGGCACGCTTATCGTGTCATCGCCAACTGGCTTGTCCCCGTTACATCACTATGAATTTAAAAAGGATTTCACCATGAAAAATTTCACTATCGCTTTCCTGTCTGCCCTCGCCCTCTCCAGCGCAATGGCTCAAACCGCTCCCGTTACTGCGACTACACCAGCCAACCCCACCGCATCTGCGGCGCAAGCCAACACCAAAGACATGGCCGAGGCCGAAGTGCGCAAGGTTGACAAAGAAGCCAAGAAAGTCACCTTGAAGCACGGTCCCATCAAAAACCTGGACATGCCCGGCATGACCATGGTGTTTCAAGTGCGGGACGCTGCGCTGTTTGACAAAATGGCTGCAGGTGACAAAATTATGTTCACCGCCGAAAAAATGCAAGGCGCATATGTAATAACGGGGGTAGAAAAGGTGGAAACAAAATGACTGATTGGTTACCCTGCCTATATGCGTTGACGTTGATGGCTGGCGCAGCGCTGGTGGGCTATTGGTTTGGCCGCTGGCGCGAACAACTCTCCTTGCTGGAGATGTGCAAGCCTGAGCACTAACGCAGGCTGGAATCTAAGATTTGAACCTATTGGTTGCACTGCACGTCAAAGCCTCATGCTCCGCTGGATTGTTATTCTTCTAGTTGCCGCGCTACCCCTGCGTAGCGGCATGGCCGCGGCGCAAATATGCCCGTGGATGGCGGCTGGCTTGTCGGCCCAAGTCACTGGCGCAGGCTCCACCAACACTGCGGTCCAGGCGATGAACAGCATGGACGCCATGGATGAAGATTGCCTGGGCATGTCCGCGGCAGATGGCCATTGCGCCCTGCAAGCGGGCTGCGCGGCACCCCCGCTTTTGCCCAGCCATCCCCAAATCGCCTCGCTTCAAGCCGTCCCAGTGCATACGCCATGGCACGCGGTGTATTCGCTTTTTACCTATTCCCCGGTACCACAACGCATACCTATTTTGCGCGACTGATCAGTTTTTTCGTTGGCCCTTAGCTGGGCCAGGTTGATACTTTTTAGGAGCTTGGTATGGGTATTTTTAAAATACACATCGCGGCGATAGCGCTTGCGTGTGTGGGTACTCTGGGGCATGCTGGCCCCATGGGATTCAAAGACAGCGCCATGGCCATGGGCGACTTTAGCCCCAACTGGCGCGAGGGCTGGGCCAACTATGCCTTTACCCCGCGTGACGCGGTGGGTGCTGGCGGCTTGTGGATGCGCTCCGACGACAAACTACGCACGCGTACTTTTGCCGAGGCTACCTATACGCGGCTGGTCAAACGCTGGAACGGCGAACATTCCCAGGCCAATGTATGGTTTGTAGTGGGCGCGGGGGGCGTTACCGGTAACGACTTTTCGGGTACCAAAGCCATGCTGGCGCCAGGTGTCTCAGTGGACTTCGAGACGACGCGGGTTTACTTTTCTGGCAGCGCGCGTTTGTACCGTGCGCCAGGCATCAACCACGACTTTGCATCTGCACGGGCAGGCTTTTCGTTGTACGAAGTAGACTATGACGACATTCAACCTTGGCTGGTGCTAGAGGCACGGCGAATGCGGAACCTGTCTAACACAGTAGAGGTCACACCCATGCTGCGCCTGATTCACAAGCGCTACTTCATTGAGCTTGGTATCAACAATGCCAAGCAGGGACGTTTTAACTTCATGTATATTTTTTAGCAGGTGACTACGATGGCAATCTCAAATTCAAAATTTACTACTAAATTTATAGCAAGTTGTGCTATATTCTATTGGGCTGGTGGCCTATTTTCTATAAGTTATGCAGCCGAATCGGTCAAAGTGACGGTCAACGGTATGGTGTGTGCATTTTGCGCGCAAGGTATTGAAAAGCGTTTGTCCAAGCTGCCTTCTACCAAGGCCGTGTTGGTCGACTTGAAACAAAAAACGGTGGCGGTCGAAGCCAAAGAGGGCTACAAGCTGGACAACAAAACAATCAGCAGCGAGATTACCGACGCTGGCTACGATGTCGTCAAACTCGAGCCCAGCACCCAATCCGTGGCTGACATACGGGCCGAACTCAAAGCTAAAAAATGAGTCTGCTCGCATCGCAAGACGGGCAGCGCGAAAGCAGCAGCGGCTTTGCAGCCTCGCTGCTGTCGCTGTTTGCCAGCTCGTCTACTTTGGTGTGCTGCGCCCTGCCGGCGCTCTTGGTAGGGCTGGGGGCAGGTGCGGCGCTGTCCTCGCTGGTCAGCGTGTTTCCGCAACTGGTGTGGCTGTCTGAGCACAAAGTAGCGCTGTTTGGCTTTGCTGGCAGCATGCTGCTGGCCAGTGGTTGGCTGCAGTGGCGTAACCGCACGGCACCCTGCCCGGTCGACCCTGCGCTGCGCAGCGCCTGCCTGCGCACCCGCCGCCTGTCTTGGCGTATGCTGTGGCTCAGTGTGCTGGTGTACGGCGTAGGCGGGTGGTTCGCCTTTGTACAGCCACTTTTTGGCTAACGCGTCCGATTGCTGCAATTTACTACAAAATTAATAGCTGCTCGTGCTATTCTCCACGCGCGACAGCCGTTAATTTATTGTGTAATACAGCCATGCCACAAGCCCTACGCTACACCCTCGTTTCCATCCGCGACCTGATGGTCTCGTTTGGCCCTTTTATTGCGCTCGGGGTTATCCTGCTGGCTCTGGCCTATTGGTGGCTCGACCCCAACCCACCCAAAACCGTCACTTTGGCCGCAGGCCCTGCACAAAGCGCCTATGACGAGTTCAGTAAAAAATACGTCAAAGAGCTCAAGGCCAGCGGCATTGAGGTGGTGGTACTGCAAACCGAAGGCTCTTCGGCGAACCTGCAATTGCTGCGTGACGGCAAGGCCGACATAGGCTTTGTGCAAGGCGGCACCGCAGAACCCAACGCCGACGACGAGCAAAAATTGCAAACCCTGGGTAGCCTGTTTTTAGAGCCGATCTGGTTGTTTTACCGTGAAGACGCAGCCCAGCGTTTGCTGAAAGGCAGCCCCGATCAGCAAATTCTCACCTCGCTCACGCAGCTGGAAGGCTGGCGTTTGAACGTGGGTACGCAAGGCAGTGGCGTGCCCAACCTGATGAACCGTTTGCTGGAAAGCAACCGCGTAGAGCCCAAAAGTATCAAGCTCTCCACGCTGGACCAAACCCCTGCCACCATGGCGTTGCTCAGCAGTGAGACCGACGCCATTGTGTTTGCCTCTGCACCAGAATCGCTGATGGTGCAAATGCTGTTGCAAACGCCGGGTATCAAGCTGATGAATTTTGTACAGGCCGAGGCCTATTCGCGCCGCTTTACGTTCTTGTCACCTGTGGTGTTGCCGCGCGGTGTGGTGGACCTGTCGATTGACAGCCCGCCACTGGACGTGCACTTGGCCGGCCCGACCACTTCGTTGATTGCGCGCAACGAAACCCATCCGGCCTTACTGCAGCTGTTTACCACGGCGGCCCACAAAATCCATAGCGGCGCGGGTTGGTTTAACAAAGCGCGCGACTATCCCAATGACCGCCGGGATGAATTGCCTATGGCCAAAGAGGCCGAGCGGCAACTTAAAACCGGGCCCCCATTGCTGCAACGCTACCTGTCGTTTGCCATGGCCAACCTGATCGACCGCATGTGGGTTGCACTGGGTATCATCATCGCCATATTGCTCCCTCTGTCTCGCGTGCTGCCGCCCTTGTACCAGTTTCGGGTGCGCTCACGCATCTTTAAATGGTACGCCCAGCTGCGTGAGATTGAAAACCGTGAAAGCTCAAATGTAGACGCTAACAAAGCACTGGTGGGAGAACTCAATGCCCTTGAAACCCGCGTAGAGAAAATAAAAATACCGCTGTCATACGCAGACGAGCTGTACGCACTGCGCAACAACATTCACTTGGTACGCAAGAAAATGCTGCGTACTTAAAGCATATGGCTGTGGGCGCACTCCCACGCAAGTTGCCGCGTACCCACCGCCCGTTACCGAGTCACCCCGACCAACTGCCGGGCAAAGACTTCATGTGCAGCAGATGCATCTTGCCGAGCACCTCGTACGACGTCAACGCTTGATCAGTACGCTCAGCAAGCCAAGGTACTCCCTATCGACTGCAATCTGACCGAGGGTTGATCTTCGTCAATAGACCCGGTACAGCCTGATTGCATACTTATGCCGATGAAGTTGCAGACCGAGTGACGCCAACGCACCGCCCAACGCTTTGGCCGCGCTAATGCAAGTTGTTCTCCAGGCAGCCCCTACGGCTAGACCACTGAGCACTCGTCCAGCGATCGGACGCTTATATGGAGATCACCATGTTAAATCGCAGACACACCATTCTTGGCGCCGCTGTGGGCACAATGTCGCCCGGCTGGGTGGCGCACGCATCTACCGTAACTTACGACGAAGCGGTGGCGTCTATCTGGCGGCACAGCAGCGCGAAACCAGGAGACGCGGCGGCCACGCTGCGCGAACTGGTACGTTATGCCACGCTGGCACCGTCGAGCCACAACACCCAGTGCTGGAAGTTTCGCGTTCAGGAGCGTGCCATCACCATCGAGCCTGACCTGTCACGCCGCTGCCCAGCGGTCGATCCCGATGATCACCATCTTTTTGTCTCGCTGGGCTGCGCGGCGGAGAACCTCGTGCACGCTGCGCTTGCCAACGGGTTGAAGGCAGAGGCAATGGCTGGCGCCACCAGTACGGGCGGCATTATCTTGAACCTGGACGCTGCCCCGGCGTTGGCATCGCCTTTGTACCAGGCCATCGTCGACAGACAGTGCACCCGTGGTGACTACGACGGCAAGCCGGTGAGCGCGGATGAGCTTCGGCTGCTGGAGCAGGCGGGAAGCGGCAAGGGGATACGTATCATGCTGCTAACGCAGCGCCCCGCTATGGAAAAAGTGCTGGACTATGTGGTGGCCGGCAATGACGCGCAAATGCGTGACCCCGCGTTTATGAAGGAACTCAAGGCATGGATTCGCTTTAGCAAAGATCAGGCGGTGCTGTCGGGCGACGGATTGTTCTCCGGTTCATCGGGCAGCCCTAATCTGCCGCCGTGGCTTGGCAGCCCACTGATGAGCCTGTTTTTTACCGAAAAATCAGAAACAGAAAAATACACGCGCCAGATTCGCAGTTCTTCTGGTATTGCGGTTTTTGTATCTGAGGCCGCCGACAAAACCCATTGGGTGGAGGCCGGGCGTTGCTACGAGCGCTTTGCACTGCAAGGGGCGGCTCTGGGTATACGCAATGCATTTTTGAACCAACCTGTGGAAGTGGCCACCATTCGGCCGCAGTTTGCAGCGTGGCTAGGCGTGGGCAATATGCGCCCAGATCTGGTGGTGCGGTTTGGGCGAGGCCCAAAAATGCCTGCCTCATTACGCAGACCGGTTCAGGCAGTGTTGGCCTGAAGTGGGCGCAAACGCCGTTGTGAAGCATTCAAGTTTGCCCTTCTGGAGTAGTTACCTCCAGAAATGACATTTCGTATATAAAAGTGCCGAAAGCCCAATATAACAGGGCATAACATGCTATATATTACATAGCGTATAGGCAGCATCGCAGAGTTGACCATGCAAAATAACCCACCATTGCTACGGGGCTTCCCATGAAAAATTATGACGGCCGGCAGGAAGAACGCTTTGGCCTTTTGCTGGATCAGCGCGAGGCTGACTTGCGCGCACTAATGCGTTCTAACGGATACGCATGGAACATCGCAGGGGAAGACGCACAGGTCGAGCACGCCACCGTTGAAGCAGCTAGCTACAGTGGACAACCATTCACGAGGACTTTGCTTTGAAAACCAGGCGCATGACGGTTGACCAGGTGTGTGTACAGGATGTGGTGACCGTTGACCACGACATCTGTTTGGTGCAATGCGCCAAGATAATGCATGACGATCAAGTGGGTAGCTTGGTGATGACTGAACTGCGCGATGGTCTACCGGTTGCGGTGGGGATCTTGACGGATCGGGATATCACGGTCAAGGTGGTTGCGTTCTCACTGGACCCGCAGGTTTTTACCGCCCGCGACATCATGGCTCGGCCCCTGATAACGGCCCGGCCGGACGAGGATCTGATAGCTGTACTGGCACGCATGCGCAACCACGGTGTACGCCGCATGCCAGTAATTTCTGCACAAGGTGCCTTGGTGGGCATTTTGGCTGCCGATGATATTTGGGAAACGCTTTCAGAAAAAGTCGATAGCCTGGACCGCATCATCGCTGCAATGAACCCCAAAATGGCCCTCACGCGCCCTTCTACGCGCAAAGCGGCCAAGCCGGTTAGCTAGACCGGCCACCGCACGCAACTGCGCGTTGCATCGCATCGCCACGCAATTGCCCATCTATTGATTAATCGCAACATCGTGGCATGCGATTGCATTTATCGTGCGACTTGAAGCTTGTGCATTCCCGCCTGCGTCAGGCGGTTTGTCAGCCTGTGCCAGGCGGTTTGTCAGCCTGTGTCGGGCGACTTGTCAATCACCCAGTAATCAAGGAGTGCCATCATGCCCCCGCCAGATACCAGTGCCATCTCCGCATATAAAGGCGCTCCTGCAGCACCCATTGCCCTCAGCAAATCAAACACCCTCAGCCTCAGCCTGCTAATTGCGTTAGTGGTAGGGTCAATCATCGGCAGCGGCATATTTGGTATTCCGCAAAACATGGCTGCGGGCGCTGGTGCGGGCGCCATCATGATTGGCTGGGCCATTACCGGCGTGGGAATGCTGACATTGGCGATGGTGTACCAAATGCTGGCGCTACGAAAGCCCGAGCTCGACAATGGCGTGTACGCCTACGCCCGCGCATTGTCCGGCGAGTATGTGGGCTTTAACTCGGCGTGGGGCTATTGGATCAGCGCATGGATTGGTAACGTAGGCTATTTAGTCGCTGCATTTGCAGCGTTGGGCTATTTTTTCCCTGCGTTTGGCGAGGGCAATACGCAAGCGGCCATCATCGGCGCGTCCGTCGTTGTGTGGGTGGTGCACTTGCTTGTGCTGCGCGGCATACAAGGTGCAACTGCGTTGAACGCTGTCGTAACCATTGCCAAAATACTGCCATTGCTGCTTTTTATTGGTCTGGTAGCTATGGCTTTCGAGCTCAAGACATTTCAACTCGATTTTTGGGGCGATGCCAAACTCGGCTCGGTACTCAACCAGGTAAAAAGCACCATGCTGGTAACGGTATGGGTGTTTATCGGTATTGAAGGCGCCAGCGTGTATTCGGCGCGTGCCCAAAGACGCGAAGATGTGGGTCGCGCTACTGTGGTGGGCTTCTTAATATGCCTCGCATTGCTCACAGGGGTTTCGCTATTGTCGTTAGGCATTTACTCGCAACCCGAATTGGCCGCGCTAAAGAATCCGTCGATGGCCCCCGTATTGGAAAAGGTTGTGGGCAGTTGGGGCGCTATCGTGATTTACGTCGGACTCATCATCTCAGTCGGCGGCGGCTTTCTGGCGTGGACCTTGCTGGCTGCGGAGTCACTTTTCACGCCCGCCAAGGGTGGGGTTATGCCAACGTGGCTAGCCAAGAAAAATAGCAATGATGTGCCCGCCAACGCGTTATGGTTGACCAGCGGCATGGTGCAGCTATTTCTCATCGTGACCTTGTTTTCCAAAGCATCCTATTTGGCATTGATATCGCTGTCCACTGCCATGATTTTGCTGCCATACCTGTTCAGTGCCATATATGGCTTCTGGTTGGCGGTACGCGGTGAAGGTGAAAGCAGTGCCAAACGTCCAACCGATCTCCCCGTCACAGCCATTGCCAGCGTATATTGCGTTTGGCTTTTGTATGCCGCGGGCTTGAAGTACCTGCTGCTCAGTGCTCTGCTCTATGCAGCAGGGGCAGGGGTTTACATCCTGGCCAAAAAGCAGCGCGACAAACCTGTTTTCGTCAACCAGGAGTGGGCCTTCCTTCTGCTGATATGTCTATTGGCGATTGCGGCCGCCACGATGCTGGCAACCGGACGTTTGACGCTGTGAAACGCCAAACGTAGAGCGTACGAAACAACCCCGCCACTGCCTGTGGAGAAAGCGACATGACTATGGCTAAAGGTTTATATTCGGAAGTTGGACGCTTGCGCAGAGTCTTGGTATGCCGACCAGGCTTGGCGCAAAAACGCCTGACCCCAGCCAACTGCAACGAATTGCTGTTTGACGATGTGCTGTGGGTAGCGCAAGCCAGAAGCGACCACGATGCTTTCACCAGCATCCTGGTAGAACGTGGGGTGGAGGTGCTGGAGCTGCATGACTTGCTAACCACTACCGTGAGCAATCCCATGGCGCTGTCATGGCTGTTAGCCCGTAAACTGGGTCACGACTTTATAGACACCGGCGCTGGTGAGCAGTTGCGTCATTGGTTTGAAACCATGCCGGCTGCCCAGTTGGCCGAGCGCCTGATTGGTGGCGTAGCACGTGCGGATGTGCCGTTTGAACCTGAAGGCTTGGTGGCCAGCTGCGCCAGTGCGGCAGACCTGCTGATTGCACCCTTGCCCAACAGTCTGTTCACGCGCGACAGCAGCTGTTGGATTGGCGATGGCGTGGTGTTGTGCCCCATGTACTGGCCAGCACGCCAACAAGAAACGTTGCTGATGACCGCTATCTACCGTTTCCACCCCATGTTCGCAGCCTCGGCAGACCGAGAAGCCAAAGAGTGGTGGGGCGACCCCGACCATGACCACGGCCTGGCGACGCTGGAAGGTGGTGACGTGATGCCGCTGGGCAACGGTGTGGTACTGGTGGGTATGGGCGAGCGCTCGTCACCACAAGGCGTGAGCCAGCTGGCACTGAAGCTTTTTGCCCATGGCGCCGCCACCCGTGTGCTGGCGGCACAATTGCCAAAGTCGCGTGGCGCAATGCATATGGACACAGTGCTGACTTTTTGTGATGTTGACTTAGTTACCGTGTTTCCAGACGTGGCGGACAGCATACGCGTGCTCAGCCTGCGACCCGGCATGAAAGAGGGCAGACTGGATGTACGTACCGAAAGTAAACCATTACTGCAGGTACTGGCCGAGGCCATGGGCCTACCTAAACTACGTGCTGTTGCCACCGGTGGGGATGCTTACGAGGCAGAGCGTGAACAGTGGGACGACGGTAACAACTTGCTGGCGCTGGCGCCCGGCGTGGTGGTGGCCTACAACCGCAATACCTACACCAATACCCTACTGCGCAAGGCGGGGGTGGAAGTTATCACCATACCCAGTAGCGAGCTGGGTCGTGGCCGAGGCGGCAGCCATTGCATGTCTTGCCCGATCGAGCGTGACCCCCTTTGAATGCGCAGCCTGCGCAACGCCATAAAACACAGGACTACCCATGAGCTTTAACCTACGCAACCGCAGCCTGCTGGATTTGAAGGATTTTGCGCCGCGCGATGTCCGCTATTTACTGGATCTTGCCGCTGAACTCAAACGCTCTAAATACGCTGGCAACGAGCACCCCAGGTTAAAGGGCAAAAATATTGTATTGATTTTTGAAAAATCGTCCACCCGTACCCGCTGCTCTTTTGAAGTCGCCGTGCATGACCAAGGCGGTCACGTCACCTACCTTGACTCAGCTGGTTCACAAATGGGCCACAAAGAATCGCTGAAAGATACGGCCAGGGTACTGGGCAGGCTGTATGACGGTATTGAATATCGGGGGTTCCACCAGAGCGTGGTTGAAGAGATTGCGCGTTCCTCACATGTACCGGTTTGGAATGGATTGACCGATGAAGCGCACCCGACCCAAATCTTGGCTGACCTGCTCACCATGGAAGAGTTTGGCGAAAAACCACTGCATGAACTGTCGTTTTGCTATTTGGGTGACGCCAGCTTCAATATGGGTTGTTCATTGCTGGTGGGAGGCACACAGATGGGCATGGACGTGCGTATCGCCGCACCTGCCGCGCTTCAACCACCGGCTGATCTTGTGGCACAAATGCGTGCGCTGGCAAGCACCACAGGCGCACGCATCACCATTGAAACCGACCCGTTGAAAGCCGTAAAAGGAGCCGATTTTGTCTACACAGATGTCTGGGTCTCGATGGGTGAGCCAGATGATGTGTGGAAGCAGCGTATTGAGCAACTATTGCCGTACCAGGTGACTACCGCTTTGATGCAAGCCAGTGGAAAATCGCGCACGCGGTTTATGCATTGCTTGCCGGCTTTTCACAATCTTGAGACCGAGGTGGGCAGGCAAATACATGAAAAATTTGGGCTTAAAGAGGTAGAGGTGACAGATGAGGTGTTTGAGTCTGAGGCTTCCATCGTTTTTACACAGGCTGAAAACCGCATGCACACTATCAAGGCCGTGTTAGTGGCCACCCTGGCATGAAACTCGTTATTGCGCTTGGCGGCAATGCGCTGCTGCGCCGTGGGCAGCCACTGAGTGCTGAAAATCAACTGGCCAATGTTCGCCGTGCTGCTGCGCAACTGGCGCGCGTAGCGCCCGATCACCAATTGGTGCTCACGCATGGCAATGGACCGCAGGTCGGTTTGCTGGCACTGCAAGGCGCCGCTTACGGAGTGGTAGACACCTATCCGCTGGACGTTCTGGGTGCACAGACCGAGGGCATGATTGGCTATATGCTGGAGCAGGAACTGGCTAACCTGCTGCCAGAATGGCACATGGTCACCACGCTGCTAACCCGTGTGGAAGTAGATCCAGCTGACCCGGCATTTACGCACCCCACCAAACCTATCGGGCCCGTATACACCCTGCAAGAGTCACAACAAGTCGCCGCAGCCAAGCACTGGGTCATGGCCCCAGACGGTAACGCTTTTCGGCGGGTGGTGGCATCACCTCAGCCGCTGCGCGTGCTGGGCCTGAACCCGATCCGTTGGCTACTGCAACGTGGCGTGTTGGTTATTGCTGCGGGTGGTGGTGGCATTCCTGTGGTGCGCGGCTCAGATGGCCGTAGCCTGCACGGAGTGGAGGCCGTGATTGATAAAGATCTTTGCAGCGGCCTGCTCGCACGGGAACTGGGCGCAGACTGCTTGGTCATCGCCACTGACGTGGCGGCGGTATACCTTGACTGGGGACTGCCTGCGCAACGCGCAATTGGAAAAATCACCCCACAGGCCTTGGCGCTACACACATTCCCTGCCGGGTCGATGGCCCCGAAGGTAGCGGCAGCTGTCGGGTTCGCTCTGTCCACCGGCAAACGAGCCGTGATTGGTTCTTTGGACGAGATAGAGGGCATGCTTGAAGGGCATGCGGGAACTCAAGTTGTCATGGATGCAACGCCTGATCATCAAGCGCCGCATCATCAGTAATACACGGGTGGCTTGGGCGTATCGCGCAGAAAAATGGTGCCCCGACTCTTGGTAGCGCCATCAGCATCGACTAGTCTGCTGGCGTAGAGGCAGATAGCCTCAATCCGTCTGCTCGAAGTCAATAAAGCCGCGTTCCACATTGGTGGCGAGAAGCTTGACGCCAACTTTATCGCCAATTTTTAGGGCCACCGTAGCATTGACCAACTTGCCCTCGGCGGGAGGGGAGAAAATTCGCACCCACGCACCATCAACGGCGTTGCCCGTCACGATGCCGTCAAAATGCTGGCCAATACGCGATTCGAGCAAAAGCGCCGCCTCCGACTTGCGCATTCGCCGCTCCACTTTTTGGGCGGCGTCTTCTTGCTGGGTGCAATGCAGTGCCAATGCCCTGAGCTCAGCATTGGAGTACGGCGGCGGCTGCCCCACCAGCGCAGCTTTAACCATGCGCAAGGTTATGAGGTCTGGAAAGCGGCGGTTGGGCGCGGTGGAATGAGTGTAGTCTTGCACCGCCAAACCAAAGTGCCCAATCTGCGCTCCACCTGGCGCTTCTACGACATACTCTCCCCGCCCCATAAGCTTGACAATCACCAACGACAGGTCTGGAAAGCGCAGAGGGTCAGCCACGTGACGTTTGGCCAGAAAGGCTTCCAGCGCTTTGGAGTCTGGCTCTTGTGGGAGGGTTTCGCCATATTCTGCAGCCACGCCAACAATGCGCAACCAACGTTCGGGCGAGCGCACCACGCGCCGCAGCGACGGTGTGTTACGGGACGCCAAGTAGCGTGCAGTGCAGCCATTGGTGGCAATCATCACCTCTTCAATCAACTGGCGGGCGCGGTTTTGCACCTGCTGACGAATGTCGACAACGTCTTCACCGTCAAACCGCGCTCTTGGTTGGAAAGTCTCAAACTCCAGCGCGCCTACAAGGCGTCGCCGTTGGCGCAGTAGCTGGGCCAGCGCGTCTTGCGTGCGCAACTGCAGGTCCATGCCGGCCACGGCGGCGGCGCCAGCGGGAAGAACACCGTTGCCGTCTATCCAGGCGCTCACCGCGTCGTAGGCCAGTTTAGCCTTGTTGCGTACCTTGGCGCGGTAAACGGTAGCGTCAGCCAATGCGCCATCCGCGTTAAAAATCATCTCGGTCACCACAGCCAGCCGGTCTTCGTTGGGGTTGAGCGACGTCAGGTTGGTACTAAGGAGGTCCGGCAACATGGGAAATATGCGTGCAGAGGTATACACCGATGTGGTGTTCATGCGCGCATGGTCGTCAATGGGTGTACCTACTTTTACCAGCGCATCTACATCGGCAACAGCCACCAACATTTTTACCTTACCGCTATCCATTGTCTCGCTGACGGTGAGTTGATCCAAGTCCAGTGAATCGTCGTTGTCTATAGAGCACCACAATAAACTTGTAAGATCACGCATACCCGCATCAGGAGAAAGCCTCACTCTCGTGATTTCGGACAATTGGCGTGCGACGTGGTTCGAAAACTCTGGCTGCAAACCCCGCTCAGTCATGGCTTTGGCCGCGAGGCGAACCAGGTCAGACCGGTGATGAAGTTGGTTTGTTTTCATACAGTCAAACTACATTTTTCGCAAAATACGCAACGGCGACTTCAGCTTGCTACCGGTGACGCACTCGGCCCATTGGCCCTACCTCTGCCTGCTGCATCGTCTTGGGTAAACCTGGACAGGTTTGAATGTTGCATGTGCCAAGCTTAATTGGGCACTGGCACTTATGCAAGCGAGAGGCTTATCACGCTTGATAAATATCAAGCCCGGTTTGGCTTGCGCCGATACACTGCATTTTTATGGGCAATTTAGGAGTAATACCATGAACGATGTGTCCCAAACCCTCAAGGACAGTCAGACCCGCATAAGCCGTGAAGTCCGCGCTGTGGTGGATGACGCCGAAGCGCTGCTGCGGCACGCAGTGGGGGATGCTGGCCAAGGCTATGCCGATGCTCGCAGCCGACTTGAGCTCAGTTTAAAAACCGCACGGTCTGAACTGGAAAGTGCAGAACATGCAATGCTGGACAATGCACGCCGCGCCAAACAGGCCACTGATGAGTATGTGCACCAGCATCCGTGGCAGTCCATGGGGGTTGGCGCAGGCGTGGGTCTGTTGCTGGGTATGCTTATCTCTCGCAGGTAGCGTATCGCGCTGCGCCCAGCGCGGTCGCGGCTGGGCGACATAGCACAAAGTATAGGCGCTCATCCGCCGACAGCGCTATATAGTAAATAGCAGCTTATGCCCTATTCAATTGAGCTTATGGCATATTTTGTGTATAAATGTGCCTATACTGCCATTTCAACCTATCTTTTCATTCCGCCACAGTAAGGTGACGCGGTTGGATTGACAGTTGCTGCCAAGAAGTGCAATATCGGATTGAGAAAAGCCAAGGAGGAGATTGGTTTTTTTCGGCCCGCAAACCAGTATTTTCAGACATCGTCTGCCGAGATCAGCATCACATTGGCCCACGCACGAAATAGAACCTGCAATTGTGTCGACGAACGCCCTTTCACATTTTCTAACGCGGCAAGCTAAGGATTTAGCACCACGGCAGGTTGTTGCCGCTGGCGTCGTAGCCTTTCTGGCGCTTGTGGTGGGTAGCTTGTTAGCCAGTTACCTTTTGCGGCAAGACGCGCTGCGCACCGGGCTAAAAGAGAGCGCCAACCTTGCCACCCTCCTTGCGGAGCACGCGGTCATAGGAGTCGAGTCTACGGACCATGTGCTTACCGATATGGCGGGCAATTTGGGTGCCAGTAAATCGTCCATTCCCATCGAGAATACGTTAGCGCTGCATGACTATTTGGTAGGCCATTTGCACGGCATGCGGCACGTCCGCTCTTTTATCGTCAACGACAACACGGGGCAGTTGGCTGGATCTACGCTGGCGTATCCCCCGCCCGAGCAGTACTCTGGCGACTTGGATTTTTTTCGGGTACATGAAAAATCACCCGGTAGCGCGCTCTTTGTTGACCATCCCGCCAAAGGGCGTACCTCCAACGCATGGCTAATCCGCGCAAGCAAGCGCATCAGCGGGCCTGCAGGAGACTTTCGGGGAGTAATTACGGTTGGCATAGACATCGACTATTTTCAGTCTTTCTACGGGTCTCTTAAGCTGGGCAGCGGGAGCATGTTGACACTGCTGCATACCGACGGAACGGTGCTGGCGGTGTTTCCCAAAAATGAACTGCTGCTAGGACAACCCGCTCCGCGCGCCTTACTTAAAGGCAATGGTAATGCTGGTGCCGCAACCGATGAGATGGCCGTCGTTACGGTCAAGCACCTGGAAAAATACCCATTGGCGATTGAAGTTGCAATGAGTCAGGCCAGTGTGTACGGCAACTGGTGGGTTCGGGCGAGGTATCTATTAGCGGGCGCGCTGCTGGCTGGCTCCATGGCCATGCTATCGATGTTGTGGTTTGCAAAGCATTTGCGCCGTGAAATGGAATTGAACCAATCGCTGCATCTCGCCGAAGAAAACTACCAGGCGTTGACTGATCAACCGCTGGCGGGTGTTGCCAAGGTAGATGCCAAAACAGGCAAGTACCTGTCTGTCAACGACCGGCTATGCGCTATTACCGGATACACCTCGCAAGAGCTGTTGACAAAAACTCTGTACGACGTTACCCATCCAGATGATCAGGAGAGTACCAAACAGTATTTGGATGGAATTGAAGAGGGCCCCGCGACCTCTCCGTTAACGTTTAACAAGCGCTATATTCACAAGAACGGTAGCACTGTCCACGCCGTTATCAGCTCGCATTGCGTCGTAAATTCAAAAACCGGCGTAGTGGAACGCATTGGCTTGGTTCAAGATGTCACCGCGTCGGTAGTGCAAAATCAGCTTTTGAAGGAGCAGGAAAACCGCTTGTCGCTCATTATCCATAACAGCATGGATGCCATTATTACCATTGATCAGGATCAAACTATCCTGATATTCAACACTGCTGCTGAAGTGATGTTTGGATACTTGGCAAAGGATGCTTTGAACATGCCGTTGTCACAACTCATTCCGCACGCGCTCAGAGGCGCGCACCACGCCCATGTACAGGCGTACGCACATTCGGGTGGTACGTCTAGAAAAATGGGATCCATGATGGTACTTAAAGGGTTGCGTTCTACAGGTGAGGAATTCCCCCTGGACGCCTCTATATCTCGCGCCACCAGCGAAGGCAAGATGTATATGACCGTGATACTGCGGGATTTGACGAAGCAGGTGCACGCACAGACCGAACTGAACCGCGCCAAAGCGGAGTTGCGAGAGCTCTCTATCGCATCCCAAACTGCGCGCGAGGAAGAAAAGTCGCGCATTTCGCGCGAGCTGCACGATGAACTTGGCCAAAATCTCACTGCCTTGAAGATGGACTTGTCGTGGCTACAGACACACGCCACGCATGACGCGCCAGCGATAACGGAACGTATTCGCGCCATGCAAAGCGTGTTGGACAGCACTGTAGTGGCCACCCGCCGCATTGCGACCGATCTGCGCCCATTGATGCTGGACGACTTGGGCTTGAAAGCTGCCTTGGAATGGCTTACGCAAGATTTTTCTCACCGGACACTGGTGCCGTGTGACTTGGCGGTGGACGATGCCGTGAGTGACACCGATACGAATGTGCAGTCTGCCTTGTACCGAGCGGTGCAGGAATGCTTGACCAATGTGTCCCGCCATGCGCAGGCAACCCAAGTCAACATTACAGTCCGCACCGGGGTACACGCGGTGAGTTTGCAAGTACGCGACAACGGTATAGGCATGAGCGATCAGGCTGGCAACAAGCGCGGCTCATTCGGCTTGATCGGTATGCGCGAGCGTATCTATATACTGGGCGGAAAAGTACTGATAGAAAGTTTACCTGGCAAGGGTACGCACATCACCGTTGACCTTCCGCGCCACTCCAATACCCAAGAACTTGCTTCAACAAACACAGCTAGCCCATCATGATTAAGATTGTCATTGCAGATGATCACACCATTGTTCGCGAGGGCCTTCTCCGGGTGGTGGGTGAGGTGGAGGATATTGACGTTATTGGAGAAGCAACTACGGGTAGCGAGGTGCTTGAATGGGTGAAAAAGGGCGGCTTTGATCTGTTGTTGCTTGACCTGTCCATGCCGGATCACTCTGGTGTGGATTTTATTAGACGGCTCAAGCTAGAGTCTCCGATACTTCCGATACTGGTGTTGACTATGCATGAAGAGGAGCAGTATGCGGTGCGGTCCGTTCGCGCTGGGGCGTCGGGATATCTCACCAAAGAGAGTGCCAGCAATGAGCTGATTAGCGCGATCCGACGGGTAGCTTCTGGTCGGCTATATATCAACGCATCGGTTGCTGAAATGCTTGCCCTGGACACCATGGCCACCCATGATGGCCCGCCGCACAAAAGCTTGTCTGACCGTGAATTTGAGGTTTTTCAGATGGTGGTACATGGCCGCTCCATTACGGACATCGCCACCCAGCTGCACCTGTCCGTCAAAACTGTCAGCACGCACAAAGCACGTATTTTGCAAAAAATGCGTATGTTGTCTATTGCCGACTTGGTACGTTACGCCGTAATTAACGGCCTGACGGATTCGCCAGGCGCCTAGTCCACCGCTTTACCTGAGCGCGCGTAGGACAAGTCCTACCCTTACCCCGCCAAATCTGACCTCGCAAATCATCCTGCGCCGATAGCGTACCAACGCGCTGACGGCCATACTGAGCCCATGTTCATCGTGAACTTGTAATTGGGCGGCATCCATGAAGGTATACGTAGTTGAAGACTCAGACGCTATTTGCGAACGCATCGTTCGGATGGTGAATGAGGTTAAAGACACCAGCGTGGAAGGCACTGCGGACGTGGTGGCGGGCGCGATACGCGGCATAGAGAAATGTCAACCGGACGTCGTCATTTTGGACATACAGCTGTTGGATGGCAATGGTCTAACGGTTTTGCAACATGTCAAGAAAGAAATGCCCGCCATGAAGGTCATCGTACTTACCAACTTCAACTCCGACCAATACCGCAACTTGGCATCGCGCTATGGCGCCGATGCATTTTTGGACAAATCAAATGACTTCATGCAGATACCAGGAATCTTGCAGGGGTGGCAACCAGGTGTTCAAGTAGCTGTTCACTAACGCAGCACCATTCATCTTCAATACTATAAGGAAACTGCCATGACTACCACTGAAGCGCTTTTACCGCCTGCGCCCCAACTTGGCAGGCCCTTGGCCTCTCGTTCCGGTCGGCCAGAACGCAGTGAGCTTTGGTCTACGCTTGCAGATGTTTGTCAGCTGCTGCAGCTTGACATCTCAGGAAACGATCAAGCCTTGGACGCGCTGTTTCAGCATCGCCGCCTCAAGCCGGGCCAGCAGGCCTACGGCATTGGGGAGGTATTTGACACACTCTACGTAGTGAACGCGGGTTACTTGAAAACGGTGATGTTCGACAGCGAGGGCAACGAGCGCGTAGTGAGCTTCCCAATGAAGGGAGACTTATTGGGCAGCGACGGCATATGCGCCGATCGCCATGCCAGCGAAGTTGTTGCGCTGTCAGACTGCGACCTGATGGTGATTCCATTCAAGCAGTTGCTGTCCTTGGGACACTCTTGCCAAGAGCTGGAGCACATCATCTACCGGGTGGTGAGTCGTCAAATTGTCCAGGAAAACGTCAACCTCGCAACGTTAGGGTCTTTGCGCTCGGATGCACGGGTAGCACGCTTCTTGGTGATGGAAGCGGATCGCCATGCGGCACTGAAGTTTTCGTCACAATCGTTCCGGCTGCGCATGACGCGTCGAGAGATAGGCAGCTACCTGGGCTTGACACTTGAGACCGTGAGCCGCTCGATGTCGGCGCTCCATGCCGCGGGAATCATATCGGTTGATCAACGCGACATTCAAATCCTCAAGCCACATAGCCTGCGTTCGGTGCAAGATATCAGCGCCATCAACACCAAAAAAACCCAAGCAATTATCCTGCCAAAGGCGGCCCGTCTTGCGCACAAAGCAGCTCGTACCGTGATGGGGAAAAAGCAAGCTGGCTGGATGGCACTTCAAGGTACTGCATAAGAACGCCGAATTCCCAGTAGCGTGCCGTTGGTCAAGAGCCCTAGCAACATCAGGCTTGCTTTTGCATTGCTCTTGCCTCGCTCTGCTTCGTATCCGCAAACTTGAAAAAATCGATCATCCCAATCCAATGCTGATACTTCTTCTGCATTGGTGTTTGCCGTTTCCGGATTTAGTAATTTTTCAAACCAATAGGACTGAAGACCGGTAACCGCGCTATTGGATGCCCAATCAGCGCCCAGGGTAATCTGGTCTAGTTGCTGCTTGAATGCACGCACGTCATGCAACCATGCACTCCCAAAGCCTGCGCGCGCGCTATGCCCGCTAAGTCGTGCATATTCAGAGTACGCAAGTCCTATTGCCGTTAACCCTTCGTCTGCTGCGGCACACAAACCTCGGTACGCGCCCTGCTGCATCCTGGACAGGGCATATCCATCCGACTCTGATGCGCCTGACGCGGTGGCCGTACCATCGTTTACACCTTCGCATACAGCTTGAATCACGCCGCGCATACGGTTAAGTGTCAACACCTCTTTCATGAAAGCCTTTATGGCCACGTCATAAATGCTCGCCCGCACTGCATCCATATTTTGTGGTTTTTCCTGCGTGGTAGCGCGCGCTGTTTGCACCAAATTTTGCAGTTTTTGCAATGAAGCCATTTTTACCCGCCAGCACCAAAATAGACAGTGAGCATCCTTTAGGCCGCTCCCTATTGGGAGACTCCGCATTACTTTAACGCCATGCTGTTAGTTGCCCTTGCGAAAAATCAATATTGCGCCACGAGGTGATCAGCTCTCATTGTGGCAACGCAACGCTATGGTGGCGCAATGGCCGACACCGTATTGAGCGATGCAACAGCAACAGCACAGGCGATGGATTGTCCAACGCGGATTGACTTATTCGCCAGCTCTGGTTTGGCGGCACTTTCGCTGGTTACCGCATCGGTTGTGTTTGGTATTTGCTGATACTTGCCGTTCAGTTGACGCGCATCAATGACCAGCATAAGCAATGGCGCAATATGCCTGTACTACACCACTTAAACTTCAACTTAACGCGAGGTATTTATGTTTAAACACATATTGCTGGCTACAGACGGCTCGCCTGCATCCACCCATGCCGCCAAATTGGCCGTTGGATTGGCGCGAATACATGGCTCTAAATTGATGGCGGTGTACGTGATGGACCCGTACCCCTACTTGGGCGTTGGGGAGGCCAATCCGTATGGATTTCAGGCCTATATGGCAGAGGCGCAAAAGCATGCAGCCCAAGCGCACGCCGAGGTGGAGGAACTGTGCACGCATGGCGGCACCCCGGTCAGTCTGGAGGTGCGTGCATTGGAAAATACCGCCGTGTCGACGGGGATCGTACAAACCGCCAAAGACGAGCGCGCAGATCTGATCGTAATGGGATCGCACGGGCGTAGCGGCATCGTTAGGTTGATGCTGGGCAGTGTTGCAAACAAGGTCGTGGCCGAATCCCCCATCCCCGTGCTTGTGGCGCGCTAGCTCGGCGCCGTAAGGCACCAAGGGGCGGTGTCATGCACCAGCCCCATCCATAAGGCCCATAGGGATGTTACGAGCAATGCCAAGCCAGCTACCCGTATGGGCCATTGGCCAGATCCGCTATTGCGCAGGCGCAGCCAAAGCCAAGGCCCAGCCATAAGTGACACGCTGCTACCCAATGCAAACAGCGCCATGACAGCAGCGCCCTCCACCGCGTTTGCGGTAAGTGCCGCTACCAGCAGCGCGGAGTACAACAATCCGCATGGCAATAGTGCCCATAAAACGCCCATCAGTAGCGGCGCACCGCCACGCATTGTGCCGGTTATAAGTCGCACCTTAGCCCATATTTTCCGGGCAGCGTTTTCAAGCCAAACGGGTTGGCGGGCATTCCACAGCAGCATAAGCCCCAGCAAGGCAGCAACCACATGGAGCATCGTCCAGACCGGGCGCAGCGCCGCAGACTGGACACTGAGCCAGCCCACGCCTTGCATTGACATCGCGGCAAATCCGCCCAGCGCCGAGTACCCGATCAGTCTGCCAACTTGAAAAATCCACAGAGCCCGCGTTTTGTCGCCGCCACTGGTACGCCCGATACCCGCGCAAGCGGCCCCACACATAGCCACGCAATGGGGCCCGCCAGCCAGTCCCATCAGCAACGCAGTAGCGGCCAGTGCAGCTTGCATCAAGCTATGTCCATACTATTGGCGGGATCAGGGCGCGCAAGCCACCACGCCAGCCCACTACAGACCATGCTGATCAACCAAAAACAAAAAAATGCTATGGTGTATATGCCCAGGCGAGATGGCTGCACCAGGTAACCCGGCCAGTGCAACTCCCCAGGGTCAACCATCGAAAAAATCATGCCCTCCAGTAAGCATGCGGCAACAAATGCGGGCCACACGATGAGTATCCAAGGCTTTACGTCATTGGCCGTATTCAATTCAAGGCTGCGCATTTTTTATGCCTCCTGTTGCGCTGTGGTTGCGGCCAATTTGGGCGGGCTGCATCGGCGGCGGGGCTTCTTTTACTTGCTTGCTGATGTCGACACCGACACTGTAGCGATCCTCTGGAACCACGGCGTCTGGCCCCTGCATGATGTAGAACGCAGTAATGATGCAGGCCACTACGGCAGACAGCGGCCCGCAAATGACCATCCATACATAGGGCTCCTTCCACCAAGGCTTTATCTGCGCTGGTGGCAGGCTGTGAGCAGCCATTTGTTCTTGCTGGGTCATGGCGACAATCCTTTCAAAACGCGGTGCTTGCAACCACTTAGCGCGGCACCAAAAATACTGATTTCTCGCTTACCTGGATTGGTACCGGCCCTTGCGCCGTGATGGCGAAGGTGATGGGATGCGAGCCCGGCGCAGCGGCGCCAGTCGCTGCCTGCAAGCGCACGGTAACCCAGCGCGCGTTGGCAGCCTCCACCGTTACCACAGGGTCTGACACAATCCGCAGGCCGTCAATACCGCTCACATTCAGCACATATTGCTGGCTACTCTCGGTTGCGTTCATCAGTTGCAGGCGGTACACGTTTTCTATCTGCCCTTGGCCCACCATGCGGGCTACGGTGCCGCGGTCGCGCACAACATCTACCTTCAGTGGGGTGCGCGTCAGCAGGCTCCACACCACGCCCAAGGTCACCGCCCCCAGTACCGCGGTGTACACCAACACTCTGGGCCGCAGAACCCTGCGAAACATGGCTGCGCGGGGCAGTTGTTGGTCAATTCCGTTTTGGGTGCTGTTGCGAATCAGCCCATGCGGGTAGTGCATTTTGTCCATAACGCCATCGCACACGTCGATGCAAGCCGAGCAACTGATGCACTCATACTGCAGGCCATTGCGTATGTCAATCCCGGTCGGACACACCTGCACGCACAGACCGCAGTCGATACAATCGCCAAGGCCCTTGGCATGGTACTGATCTGGCGTGTCGCTGCGCGGGCGGGAACCCCTGCCTTCACCCCTTGCCTGGTCGTAGGTAACGATCAAGGTGTCACGATCAAACATGGCACTTTGGAAGCGCGCATAGGGGCACATGTACTTGCACACCTGCTCGCGCATCCAGCCTGCATTGCCATAGGTTGCAAAGCCATAGAACAACACCCAAAACGTCTCCCATGGTCCAAGCGCCAAGGAGGTCACCTCACCGGCAAGCGTTCTGATCGGCGTGAAGTAGCCCACAAAGGTAAATCCGGTCCACAAACCAATCGCTATCCAGACGGCGTGCTTGGCACTTTTGCGTGCCAGCTTTGCAACGCTGAAGGCACTTTGATCCAAGCGCATACGGGCCACTCTGTCGCCCTCAATCTTGCGCTCAACCCACATGAAAATTTCGGTATACACCGTTTGCGGGCAGGTGTAGCCACACCATAGCCGGCCCGCAACGGCGGTAAACAGAAAGAGCGATAGCGCGCTGATAATGAGCAATCCGGTGAGATAGATCAAATCCTGCGGATACAGCACCAAGTTAAAAATATAGAATCGTCGCGCCCCAAGATCAAACAGCATGGCCTGCCGATCATGTAAGGACAGCCACGGCAACCCGTAAAACACAAGTTGGGTGGCCCACACTATAGCCCAACGCCAATAGTTAAACCAGCCTGTCACGCTGCGCGCGTAGACCTTTCGCTCCGATTGGTACAGCGACACCACCGCAGACGAGTCGTCTTCGGCTACTGCAATCGGGATAACGCGTTGCTGCACCGGCTTGCTATGGGTTTGGTTTGCCACCTTGCACCGTCATTTCAGGGGGCTTTTGGTGCTGATGCTGGGGCAACAGTTGGCGATACCGTCACGCCAGGGGCATCTGGCAGGCTACCGGCCGACAAGCTGAGCACATAGGCGGCCACCACATGAATTTGCTCTGTTGAGAGCTTGGGCGCCTGCGCGGGCATGACGTTGTTTTTACCATGTTTAATGGCGCTGACGATGGCTTCTTCGCCCCAACCGTAGAGCCAATAGTTATCCGTTAAATTAGGTGCGCCCAAGGCTTTATTGCCCTTGCCATCCACTCCGTGGCACGCCGCACATGTAGCGTACAGCTTCTTGCCGCTATAGGCTTTTACCTCGTTATGGGGGCTACCAGACAAAGACAAGACATAGTGGGCCAGAGCGCTTATCTCGGCGTCCCCACCGATGGCAGCGCCCAAAGGAGGCATCACGCCCGTGCGCCCATTGGTCACGGTGTTAACAATATGTGCCGCCCCGCGCTCGCCCAACCACGCGGCGTTGGCATTGGTCAAATTCGGATAGGCCCTGCTGCCACGGGCATCTGAACCATGGCACTGGGAACAATTGTTCATAAATAGCCGTTCGCCCAATGCCAATGCACGCGGGTCTTTAGCCAAGACTTCAATCGGCTGAGCTGCAAAGCCAGCATACAGAGGCGCGATCTGGGCGCGTAGTTGAGACACGTCCTGCTTGTGCTCAGTGTCGGTGGATGACCAGTTCAAGGTACCTTTATAGCTGCCAAGGCCAGGGAAAAACACCAAGTAGACCAACGCGAAAATGACCGTCAGAATAAATAACCACATCCACCAGCGCGGCAGTGGATTGTTCAGCTCGCGTAGATTTTCGTCCCATACGTGGCCTGTAGTGTTGTCGCTGACATGCCCAGGCTGCACATTGACTTTGGCTTTGCCTGCCACCCATAGCAACAAGGCACAGGCCAGTATGGAAACCAGGCTAATAGCGGCCACGTACCAAGGCCAAAATCCGTTCGTAAAATCGCTCATCGCTGTGATCCTCTAGTCGGAGCGAAAGGGCAACTGCGCCGCATCATCAAACTGCGCTTTTCTGGACGGGCGATAAGCCCATCGCAAAATGGCTATGAACACGCCAAAGGCAAGCACCGTCACCACGCTGCGCAAGTCATTGATATCCATTGCAAGGCACTCCTATTTAAGCGCAAGGCCCAAGCCCTGCAGATATGCCACCATGGCGTCCAGCTCAGTCTTGCCCTTTAGCTGGTCGGGGGCGCTGGCGATTTCTGCGTCAGAATACGGCACACCCACGGCGCGCAAAGCGCGCATGTGGCGTTGAATCGAGTCCGCGTCGGCGGGTACTTTTTCCAACCATGGATAGGCGGGCATGATCGACTCCGGCACCAGGTCGCGCGGACTTATCAGGTGCAGGCGTTGCCACTCGTCGCTGTACTTTCCACCTACGCGATGCAAATCAGGGCCAGTGCGTTTGCTACCCCATTGAAACGGATGGTCGTAGACAAACTCACCTGCCACCGAATAGTGGCCGTAGCGAAGTGTTTCCGCCACCAAAGGCCGAATCATCTGTGAATGACAGTTGTAGCAACCTTCCCGCAAATAGATATCGCGACCGACAATTTTCAGGGGTGAATCAGGCACGATGCCCTTGATGGGGTGGGTGGTCGATTTTTGGAAAAATAGCGGAACAATCTCTACCATCCCGCCAACGGCCAGAACAACCAATATCAACACAATCATCAGCGTGTTGTTGGTTTCTACTTTTTCGTGCGAGAAGGACATAGTGGGTGCTTTCAAGCGTGTGCCAAAGCGGCGGGTATCCGTACGTCAGTTGGTTTGCCTGCCAGCGCAGTCATGGTGACGTTCCAAGCCATCAGCAACATGCCCGACAGGTACAACACACCGCCAAAGAAGCGCACCACATAAAACGGAAAAGTGGCTTTTACCCCCTCCACAAAGGTATAGGTCAACGAACCGTCCGGGTTGATGGCGCGCCACATCAGCCCTTGCATTACCCCCGCAATCCACATGGCCGCGATATACAGCACGATGCCAATGGTGGCAATCCAAAAATGCAGCTCGATGGCTTTAATGCTGTGCATTTTGGTTTGGCCAAACATGCGTGGCACCAGGTAGTACAGCGCGCCCATGGAAATAAAGCCCACCCAACCCAGGGTGCCGCCGTGCACATGGGCAATATTCCAGTCGGTGTAGTGCGACAGCGCATTGACTGTCTTGATCGACAGCATGGGCCCTTCAAAGGTCGCAATACCGTAGAACGACAATGCGACGATCATGAAGCGAAGAATAGGGTCGTCGCGCAGCTTGTACCATGCGCCCGATAGTGTCATCACGCCGTTGATCATGCCGCCCCAGCTGGGGGCCAGCAAAATGAGTGAAAAAACCATGCCCAAAGACTGCGTCCAGTCGGGCAGTGCGGTGTAGTGCAGGTGGTGCGGGCCGGCCCACATATAGGTAAAAATCAAAGCCCAAAAGTGCACGATAGACAGCCGGTACGAATACACCGGCCTTTCTGCTTGCTTGGGAATAAAGTAATACACAATGCCCAAAAACCCGGCAGTTAAAAAGAAACCCACGGCGTTATGGCCATACCACCACTGCACCATCGCGTCTTGCACGCCTGCGTACACCGAATATGACTTCATCCAGCCCGCCGGAACCACGGCCGCGTTGACGATGTGCAGCAGCGCCACAGCGAGGATGAACGAGCCATAGAACCAATTAGCCACATAGATATGGCGCACTTTGCGCAGGCCTATGGTGCCAAAAAAAACGATGGCATAGGCCACCCAGGTCAGTGCAATCAAAATGGCGATGGGCCATTCCAGCTCGGCGTATTCTTTGCCGCGGGTGTAGCCCATGGGCAACGAAATAGCTGCGCCCACGATCACCAGTTGCCATCCCCAAAAATGAAAGGCTGCCAGCTTGTCTGAAATGATGCGCACTTGACAGGTGCGCTGCACCACGTAATAGCTGGTTGCAAACAGTGCGCACCCGCCAAACGCAAAGATGGCGGCGTTGGTATGCAGCGGACGCAAACGCCCAAAGGACAGCCACGCGATGCCAAAGTTCAGCTCGGGCCAAGCCATTTGTGCGGCAATAAACACACCTACCAACATGCTGACTACGCCCCACACAACCGCCATCACTGAAAACTGGCGCACAATTTTGTCGTTGTAAACGGTGGCTTGCGATGCTGCCCACATGCCGTGCGCTGCTCGGACGGTTGGGTTTGACAGTACAGCACTCATTGAAGATCCTTTATGGTCCATGTCTCACGCGAGTATGTGGACAGCCCATGCCAAATGGCTTGATAAAGATCAAGCTTTCGCATCATGGTTTGCCTTGGCAACGCTTTGGGGCGCCTCGTCCTGAAAGATGCGCTGCCCCTCCCTCTCAACGTCTTCAAACTGCCCTGACCACACCGCCCACGCCAGCACCCCCATGACAGCGAGCGCGAGCAATACCGAGAGAGGAATCAGCAAAAATAAAATGTCCATCAGCGCCCCTCCTGCCCGGTTGATGGACGGGCCAACCGGGCCGCATTGGCAACCACCAGCAGCGAGCTGCTCGCCATGCCCAGCCCAGCCAGCCATGCGGGCATCCAACCGGCCAGGGCCAAGGGCACGCACACAGCGTTGTACATTGCAGCCCACCATAGGTTCTGCCGCACAATATCCATGGTGCGGTCCGCTTGCAGCAGCAGTAGCGGCAGCAGGTGCAATTGGGAGCCGGGAATAACCAGGTCAGACTGGGCTTGCGCCAGTGGCACCGCATTACCCACCGCAACCGACACGTGGGCAGCGGCTAGCACCGGGCCGTCATTGAGCCCATCGCCCACCATCATTACCTTGCGCCCCTGCCGCTGCAAGCCCTGCAAATGCGCCAGCTTGGCTTCAGGCGTGCACTCTGCCAACACGCTCTGAATGCCCAAGTGGTCAGCGACCCGCCGGGCCGCCGCCTCCCGGTCACCAGACAACATTTGCACGTCCAGCCCCTTCGCGCGTAAAGCCGCTACCGCTTGGCTTGCGTCTGGCTGTACTGCTTCGTCCAGGTCAAACCGGGCTATCCACCCCGATGCGTCCGCCAGAAAAACCTGCCTGTGGCTACCAGGTAAGGCGTCAACATTACAAAATTGTGCTGAACCCAAGCGCAGCGGGTTGACGCAGTGGGGCGCGCCGCGCGCCGCGAGCGAGCCTTGCAGGCCGCACCCCGCAAACTCTTTGACATCGGTGACTGCAAAGGTTGCTGACGACAACCCACCGTGCGCAGCCACCAGAGCGCGCGACACCGGGTGCAGGGAATGCCGGGCAAGCGCGCACGCTAACTGCAGTGCCTGCGCACAGGTGATGCCCCCACGCGTATGCACACCGCCCAAGCCCATATGCGCCTGGGTCAACGTGCCTGTCTTGTCAAATACCACCGTATCAATCTCTTCCAGCGACTCAAGGGCCTGCAAACGCCGCACCAGCACCCCACGCTTGGCCAGACATCCGGCCGACGTGAGCATGGCGGTGGGCGTAGCAAGGGACAAGGCGCACGGGCAGGTCACCACCAGCACGGCTACGGCGGCCATCAGGGCGCGGGCTGGATCGGTACGCCACCAAAATGCAGCCGCAGCCACTGCGGCCAACAACACCAGCACTAAAAAAGGCTTGGCAATGCGGTCTGCCAGCAGCGCCAGCCGAGGTTTGTCCAGCGCCGCCTGCGCCATCAATTCCACTATCTGCGCGTACCGGGTAGCGTGGCCAATCTGCCCAACACGCACCAGCACTGAGGCCGACAAGTTATAGCTACCCGCCATCACCTGGGCCCCTGCCACTCGGGGCACAGGGCGCGACTCGCCGGTGAGCAAAGCCTCATCGGCAAAGGTGTTGCCAGCCGCAATAGTGCCATCGGCCGGGAACGCCTCGCCCGGCAGCACGCGCACCACATCGCCCGCGCCCAAGCGGCGCGCTGCAACGCGCTCAAACTGGCCATTGGGCAATTGCCGTTCCACGCTGCCTTGCAGGCGTTGCATCAAGTGGCTTAAAGCGCCTGCGGTCTGGTTGCGCAAACGCTGCTCCAGCCAACGCCCCGTCAGCAGGAAAAAAACAAACATCGTCAAGGAATCAAAATACACATCACGCCCCCACCAAGCTTGGGGTTCAAAAGTAGCCGCCGTGCTGACCATGAAGGTAATGGCAATACCCAGTGCGACAGGCAAATCCATGCTGATGCGGCGCCGCTTCAGATCGCTGTAGGCATGGCTGAAAAATGGCCCGCACGAAAAGAAAACCACTGGCAAACTCAGTACCCAAGATGCCCAGCGCAGCAACTGGACGATATCTGCTGAGATGTCCCCGGGCGCCGCAAAGTAGCTTGGCGATGCGTACATCATCACCTGCATCATGCAAAAACCCGCCACCAACCAACGCCATAGCGCCAGCCTGGTCTCCTGGCGGCCATGGTCTGGTGCAAAGGCGTCAGCAGCAGGTAGCAAGCTGTAGCCTAAAGCATGCGAGGCGCTCATCCATTGCGATGGCCCGGTGAGCGCAGCCGACCAGGTCACGGTGGCGCGTCCGCTGGCGGCGCTCACGCGCGCGGCCAGTACGCCTTTGGTGGCCAGTAAGGCTTGCTCCACCGTCAGCGAGCATGCTGCACAGTGCATGCCGCCCACCGAGAGTTGCGACTCCCAAATACCCTCGGCTGCAGGCAGGGCGTCCAGTGGGCGGCTAAAAATAACCCACTCCTGGGGATCGTCCAGTATGGCGAGGTGACCCAGCTCAGCGCTATCGCGTGACGTGGATGCCAACGATGCAAATGCGGGGATAGATGGGAACAAAAAAGCGGCATCTGGCATGCCGCAAGGCTAAAGGCTTGCCTCGCGCAACCGTTGATATATGTCAACACCTGTCGTTCTAGCTGCCGCCTCTGGCCATTTGCGGCAGTATGGCGCGGAGAGGACGCTCAATTGAACTCGTAACGTAGAGCCGTCGTCTGCCCTCGCCAATAGGGTTTGGCTCCCGTTGGCAGCAGCCACTCGACCTCGCCCTGCTTTGGTATGCGCATGCCGTCTTGCTGTGTGTAGTCCCAAAAGCGCCCCTGCCACGGCACCATCACCATGCTGCCTGCGGTGGTGCGGGCGCGCGCATCTGCCTTGATGGCGCTGATCAAGTTGTCAGGTCCAAAACTCACCAGCAAAGTGACCGACGTAGCCCCATCGCGCATCGTCAGCTTGGCCGATGCATCATCCACGGCCTGCCAAGTGGCGCCTTCGCTGGGCAACATGCGCGTGGGGTACCAAGCGGCCTCGGCCACGAAACGCATAAACTCGCCTTGCGTCACCTCAGGTGTGCCGCGAATGCTGGCCAACGTGATGGCCCCCACCAACGCGACGTGCAACAGGCCTTCACCGTCCACATAAGCATCGTGTATGCGAACGGGTACGCCGGGGAACACGCTGATGGACGCGTTCCAGTCAAACCCGGCGCGGTGACTAACTACCCGCTGCTTGGCCGTAAACGGGCTCCATTTATCGCCGCTTTCGCTCATGTTGATCGAGCCTACTTGTTCAATGTCGACGGCTGTCACCAACTGCTGGCCCGGTGTGAGTGCGGTTTGAAAATAGCGCTGCACTGGCGCCGGCAAGCTGCCCAGCTCTTTCGGGTCGTAGGTTTTGCTCTGCAAGGGTTGCCTGTCGCCCTCCAGGCGATAGCGGATACCTTGCGTCTCTTTATTCCATTGCATGCTGCCGTAACCAAACAGTGCACCTATGGCTATGGCTAATACCAACAAGGTAACTATCACAATTTTCTGCGCCATCACCGACACTCCTTTAAAGGAAATACCCAGACCAAGCATTGCAAGCAGAACTATGGCAGCGCATTAAAAGCGGGTTTTGATATATCGCAAAATACAGTCCATTGCTCGGACGGTCGTATTGTTACTACATATTTGATAGCTGATTGTGCTTTACTCTATTGGGCTTATAGGCCTAACAGCACTGTAACTGCGCCAAACCGGGGGGTCAACCCCTGGTACGATCCAAACGCTGAAAAATAAACACCGCCAGGGCCGTAAACGCCAGCGCGGCCGCCAGCAAGAATGCGGCTGCAGGGTTGAACAGCCACAAAGCCCCCGCAACCAACGAAGCCGGCAGGTAAATAACGCCTGTTACAAAGTTGTACAGGCCAATGGCTGAAGCGCGCCGGGTAGCCTCCAGATCGGCAATGAAGGCTTTGTTTTGCGCTTCGTCTATGGCGTAGAACACACCGTACAGAACAAACAGCACCAGCACCTGCCACTGGGTGCTTGCAAAAGCAAAGCCCAGGCTCATCACCAGATAGGTCAGGTAGCCCAGCATGATCATGCGCGGCCGTTTGACTCTGTCGCTCAGTTTGCCAATCAACGGCGCAGCGATCACGCAGGACACATTGAACAAGGCGTACAGCAACACGGTGTCTTTGACCGAGAAGCCCACGCTAAGGGCGCGCAGCAGTAAAAAGCCAAAACTAAAATACGCCAACGAGAAGATGCCCGCAGTCACCAGGTAACGCTTAAATTCGGGGCTCAAAACCCGCCACGTTTCAAACATATTCTCGCGCTGGCGCTGCGCAGCCGGTTGGTCTTTGATAAAGCTCAAGGCCACAATACTGAGTACCGCCGGCACCATGGCCACCCAAAACAATACGCGGTAGGTGGAGACACCCTCCCCCAGCCACGACAACAGCCCGTAGGCCACCAAGGGGCCCAATACGGCGCCAGACTTGTCCAGCGCCTTGTGCACCCCAAATGCGTAGCCCCGGGTGTCTTTGTCGGCCACCGCAGACAGCCAAGCATCGCGCGGCGGCCCCCTAAAGCCCTTACCCAACCGCTCGATGACACGAAAGATCGACAAACCGAGGATGGAACTGCTCACCAGCAAAATCACCTTGGCCAGTGTTGAGAACCCATAGCCCGCCAGCGCAAACACCTTGCGCTTGCCGCTGCGGTCAGACAGCCAACCGGCAAAATAATTAAGCGACGACGCCGACAGGTCTGCCAGACCCTCCACCACGCCCAGCAGCGCCGCCGAGGCGCCCGCCACCGTCGTAAAAAAAATCGCAAACACCGAAAAAATCATCTCCGAGCTGAGATCGGTCAAAAAGCTCACCAAGCCGAGCTTGAGCACGTCTGGATGCACGCCAAACTTGTAGGCTACCGGGTCAGGAGGTTTAGGCATTTTAGGCATTGAAGAACTTAGTGCGTTGCAGCATGCATCGTAGCCAGGGCTCAGCGCGCAGGGCTTGCGATTGCGCAAACAGGGGCAAAAGAAACGCCGCTTTTTGCGGTAAAAGTTGGCCTGCCGTCCACTGCCCCGCGCGTGCCACCACGGCACTTTGTTGACATATATCAAGGTGCCACCAGCGCTTTGCATCTAAGCTTGGGGTTCAGCATACAAGGAGTTCTTCTATGTACGAACGTATTTTGATTGCTACCGACGGCACCGCGTTGTCCAAAAAAGCGACCACTGCGGGCGTGACACTGGCTAAAAAATTAGGTGCAGAGGTTTTCGCCTACATGGCGGTTGCGCGTTACCCGCAAGCCTATTACGAAGGCGCGGTAGTGCTGGCGCCCACCGAGACAACACGCATTGAAAAAGAATGGCACGACCAGGCGCAAGCCGTGGTGGACGCGGTGGCCAAAGAAGCCCAGTCACACGAGGTAAAAGCCACCGCCGTCACCAGCTTTAGCCCGGCGGCCGAAGGCATTATCCACGCCGCCAAGAAGCACAAGTGCGACCTGATTGTGATGGCATCGCATGGGCGCAAAGGCTTTCAGCGCTTGCTGCTGGGCAGCGAAACACTCGACGTGCTGACGCACTCGCACATTCCGGTGATGGTGCTGCGCTAAGCGCACTACGGAATAGAAAAGCGCAATAAAAAAGGCTTGCACTAGCGTGCAAGCCTTTGATTGGATTGAAGCTAATATGGTGGGCCGTCACAGACTTGAACTGTGGACCAAAGGATTATGAGTCCTCTGCTCTAACCAACTGAGCTAACGGCCCGAGGGACAGATTATCGCCGATGAAAAAGGGCTGGCCGTTACCGGGCAGCCCTTTTGAGCGGTATAAAACTTGCTGCGGCTTATCTGGCCGGGCGGATTAGGGCAAATTGAGCCATCTCGCCACGGCGAAACAGCACATTGATAGGCTTAGCTTTATCGGCTTTGCCTAAAGCGGTCTCAAACTCGGCTATGGAATTGACCTCTGTGTTGGCTACCGCAATGATCACATCGCCCTCACGCAGGCCGGCGCGGGCTGCGCCCTCGGCGGCCGTGCTCACGCGCACACCGCCTTTGATTTTGAGGTCTTTCTTTTGCGCATCGGTCAACTCAGCGACGGTGAGCCCCAGGCTTTGACCTGGTCCGACGGGTTTAGCCGGCTCAGAAGCTTTGGCTACAGGGCGCGCTGCCTTTGGCTTTTCGGGTTCAATCTCTGCCA
>JAYUHM010000246.1:0-8546 GCA_043766985.1 Polaromonas sp. | reverse complement strand
GGCGTTTTTGGGGGGCGTTTTTGGGGGGCGTTTTTGCTTTGGCTTTGCCGCGCGGGCGCATGGCAAAGCTTGGCATACACTTGCCGCATGCTCTGGGTTAAAGCCTTCCACATTATTTTCGTCGCCAGTTGGTTTGCCGGCTTGTTTTACCTGCCGCGCATTTTTGTCAATTTGGCGCAGGTGCAGGCTGATTTGGCCAACAACGCCCCCGGCGAACGCCTGCGCTTGCTGCTGATGGCGCGCAAACTGCTGCGCTTTACCACCCTGCTGGCGGTGCCAGCGCTGGGCTTGGGCCTGTGGCTCTGGCTGGGCTATGGCATTGGCAAAGGCCCGGGTAGCGGCTGGATGCATGCCAAGCTCTTGGTGGTGCTGCTGGCTGTGGGCTACCACCACGCCTGCGGCCTGCTGCTGCGCAAGTTTGAGCTGGATACCAACCAGCGCAGCCACGGGTGGTACCGCTGGTTTAACGAGGTACCGGTGCTGCTGCTGGCCGGAGCGGTGATCTTGGTGGTAGTCAAGCCGTTTTAATCTGGCGCCTTGGCCTGCACACCCCCACACCATGCAGCCGCACCGAAGTTCCGCCACCCTATTTGCCGCGTTGTTTGCCTTACTCATCGCCTATGCCAGCCTATACCCGTTTAGCGGCTGGCGCGACCAGGGGCTCAACCCTTTTGAGTTTTTAACCGCGCCCTGGCCGCGCTACTGGGGCCAGTTTGACACGGCTGCCAATTGCTTTGGTTACGCACCCCTGGGGTTTTTAACCGCTTTGGCCTTGCTGCGCACCACGCTCGTGCCCAGACCGGTCATTTGGGCCACCTTGGCTGCCAGCGCCCTGTCGCTCAGCATGGAGACACTGCAAACCTACCTGCCGCAGCGCGTGCCTGCGCTGTCGGACTGGCTGCTCAACACCACCGGTGCGTTCATGGGGGCTTGGCTGGCCAGTGCGCTGGAGCAATTGGGCGCCATCGACCATTGGAGCCGCTTTCGCAGCCGCTGGTTTGCCCGCAACGCGCGCACCAGCCTGGTGTTGCTGGCCACCTGGCCCTTGGCGCTGCTGTTTCCGCCCGCCGTGCCGCTGGGTTTGGGCCAGGTGTTTGAGCGGCTGGAGACGGCCTTGGAAAACACCCTGGCTGACACGCCGTTTTTGCAATGGCTGCCGGTGCGTTCGCTGGAACTGCAGCCGATGGCCTCCGTGAGCGAGCTGGTGTGCGTGGCTTTGGGCCTGCTTGCGCCGTGCCTGCTGGGCTACTCCATCATCCAGGGTTGGCGTCGACGCGCTTTGTTTTTTATCGTGGTGTGCGTTGTTTCTATGAGCGCCAGCGGCCTGTCTGCTGCGCTCAGTTATGGGCCGGAGGCGGCTTGGGCGTGGATCACCCGGCCGGTGTGGGTGGGGCTGGGCTGCGGCGTCATAGCAGCCGTGTTGTGTCTGCAGCTAGGGCAGCGCGCCTGCCTGGCTTTGCTGCTGGTGGCCCTGGTATGGATGCTCAGCTTGATTAACCTGGTGCCCAGCACGCCCTACTTTGCGCAAACCTTGCAAGACTGGGAGCAAGGCCGCTTTATCCGCTTTAACGGCTTGGCACAGTGGCTGGGCTGGGTATGGCCCTACGCCGCTTTGTGGGTGGCTATTACCAAGCTGTCCCAGCGCCACGACGACGCCCGATAAAATGGCGCTATGACCACCCGTACACCCTCTGCACCTTTGGCCCCGCCAACCACCCCCTCCTACTACCAGCGGCATATCTTTTTTTGCACCAACCAACGCACCGATGGCCGCGCCTCGTGCGGCGACCACCACAGCGCCGACGCCGCTGACCACTGCAAAAAAGCCGTTAAAACCGCTGGCCTGAACGGCCCCGGCATGGTGCGCGTCAACCAAGCCGGCTGCCTGGACCGCTGCGCCGCGGGCCCCGTGTGCGTGGTGTACCCCGAGACCGTGTGGTACAGCTTTTTGGATAACCACGACATTGACGAGATCGTCGAGTCGCACCTGAAAAACGGTGTGGTGGTCGAGCGCCTGCGCACGCCGGCCCATTTGGGTAAATAGCGTGAACAACCAGACTGAAAAGCTGCTGCTGCAAGGCACCGCCGGCGACATTCAAGCCTTGCGTGACCACCCTGACAACGCCCTGGCGCCACGCGGGGTGGCCGTTATCGCGCACCCGCACCCGCTGTTTGGCGGCACGATGGACAACAAGGTGGTGCAAACCTTGGCCCGCGCCTGCGTGCAAGCGGGTTGGACTGCGGTGCGCTTTAACTTTCGCGGCGTGGGTACCAGCGCTGGCAGCTACGACGAAGGCCGTGGCGAGGCCGACGACCTGCGCGCCGTGATTGAGCAAACCTGCCCGGCTGGCGGCGCGCTGTGCTTGGCGGGCTTCTCGTTTGGCTCGTTTGTGGTGTCGCAGGCGCTTGGCTGGGCGGCGCAGCGCAACGCGCTGGACAAAATTGTCTTTGTCGGCACGGCAGCGTCGCGCTTTGCGGTGGCAGCCATTGACCCCAGCCTGCACGAGCGCACGCTGGTGATCCACGGCGAGAACGATGACACCGTGCCTCTGGCCAGCGTGATGGACTGGGCGCGGCCCCAGCTACTCCCGGTTACGGTTGTTCCGGCGGGGGCGCACTTCTTTCACGGACAATTGCCCTTGCTTAAATCTTTGGTGCTGCGCCATTTGTACAGCGCCATGCCGGTGCTGTAAGCACACGCCCTTTTGCCTTCTATTTTGTTTGAATCTTCCATGAAATTTGTATCGCCTGCCCTGCGCAAGAGCCTGTTGTTAGTTGCTGTGTGGGTGGTAAGCGCCGCTGCGGCACCCGTAGCCTGGGCCCAAGCCAGCACCACCGCTACCGCCACCATCAGCATGCCCCAAGGGCCCGCCATCGCCGCGCGCGCTTACCTGTTGGTGGACGTCACCGCCAACCAGGTGCTGACCGAGAAAGACGCCGACAGCCCGGTCGAGCCAGCCTCGCTGACCAAGCTGATGTCGGCCTATTTGGTGTTTGATGCGCTGCGCGCCAAAAAAATTGACCTGAAGCAAACCCTGAGCGTCAGCGAACGCGCCTGGAAAATGCCCGGCTCGCGCATGTTCATCGACCCGAAAATGAAGGTGCCAGTGGAAGACCTGGTCAAAGGCATGATTGTGCAGTCGGGTAACGACGCCACCATTGCGCTGGCTGAGGGTGTGGCGGGCAGCGTAGAGCGCTTTGTACAGCTGATGAACGAGCAGGCCAAGGCTTTGGGCATGACCAAAACCGCCTACAAAAACCCCGAGGGTTTGACCGAGCCGGGCCACACCACCACCGCGCGCGACCTGAGCCTGCTGGCCATGCGCCTGATGCGCGAGTTCCCAGAGTACACGCCCTACTACGCCATCAAAAAATACCGCCTCGAAGGCTCGCCCGTGGCCAACGACACCAACCGCAACCTGCTGCTGTTTCGTGACCCCACGGTAGATGGCCTGAAAACCGGCCACACCGATGCGGCGGGCTACTGCCTGATTGCCACCGCCAAACGTGAGGTTGCCAACGTCGGCCCGCGCCGCCTGCTGAGCGTCGTGCTCGGCACTGCCAACGAAAATGCGCGCGCAGCCGAGAGCCAAAAGCTGCTGAACTGGGGCTACACCGCCTTTGACGCCGTCAAGTTGTTTGATGCCAACCAAGCCGTGGCCACGCCTAAAGTGTGGAAGGGCAAAGAGTCGGTCGCCAAACTGGGCAGCACCAGCGCCTTGGTAGTGGCCGTGCCGGCTGGCAGTGCCAGCAAAATCAGCTCGCAGACCGAGCGCCCTGACCCATTGGTGGCCCCGCTGGCGAAGGGCCAGCGCGTGGGTAGCCTCAAGGTTAGCGTGGCGGGCCAACCCTATGTAGAGCTGCCCTTGGTTGCGCTGGAAGCAGTAGCCCCCGCTGGCTGGCTAGGCCGCACCTGGGACGCCATGCGGCTGTGGATTCAGTAGCGATTGACGCCACGGCTTGACGGTGTAGCGGTTTCGGCGGCAGGCGATAACTACAAAAAACATAGCATGTTGTGCCCTACTCTGTTGGGCTTATGGCCTATTTCGCACACAAATGCGCAGCACGGCACATTTTGCCTTGCCAGCCGTGCTCACAGACCCGTTAGCGCCCAGCGCACCACCAAACCGGCCAGTGCGCAAGCCGCGATCACGCTGATAACGCCAGCCTTGTAGCGAAACAGCGCGATTGCTGCGGCCACGATGATGAGCACCGCCGCATAGTCGATCCGCAGGCCTTGCTGCCCGCTGGCGTCGGCGTGAACCGCAATATTGGCGATAAAAAATACGGCCAGCGCGGCGATCACCCCCACCACCGCCGCCGTAATGGCCTTGAGGGGTGCGGTAAAACCCAGCTTGCCGTGGGTCGTTTCGATCAACGGGCCACCGGCCAAGATGAAAACAAAACTGGGCAAAAAGGTGAACCAGGTGGCTACGCACGCACCCGCTACGCCCATCAGCACCGCCGCAGGGCCGATAAGAAATGCCCCAGCACCTTGGCGCAAAGTTTCCTGCGCTTGGCCTACGTAGCCAATGAAGGCGACGATCATGATCAGCGGGCCGGGCGTCGTTTCGCCCAATGCCAGGCCGTCCATCATTTGCTTGGCCGACAGCCAGCCGTAATGCTCCACCGCCGCTTGGTTGACGTAGGGCAGCACCGCGTAGGCACCGCCAAAAGTGACCATCGCAGCCTTGCTGAAAAACCAGCCCATTTGCGTGAGTGAGTGCTGCCAGCCCAGACTGCTGACCAGGGCCAGCATAGGCAGCGCCCACAGCAGCGCGCCGATGCCTAATACGGCCCACAAGCGGGGCGCAGAAAACTTTGCGTGCGCGGGCGTAGGTGTGTTGTCGTCAATGACGGCTGGCAGAGCACTGGCTTTGGCGGTGCTGGCGTGGCTGCCACCGCCAAACTCTGCAGGGGCATAGCGCGAGCCCATCCAGCCGACCAAGGCTGCGACCGCGACGATCCAGGGAAAGCCGATGTTGAAAAACTCTATCGCGATAAAACTGAGCACGGCTACTGCCCACAAAATGGGCGACTTGGCTGGGTGCTTAAGCGTTTTGCTGCCCACTCGCCATAAAGCATGCAGCACCAGCGCCGCTACCGCACACTGAATGCCGTAGAACAGCGCCGCTACCCACGGTATTTGCCCATAGCCGATGTACAGCGCACTCAGTGCGATGATGATAAACAGCGAGGGCAGCACAAACAGCGCGCCCGCTGCTATGCCGCCGCGCGTGCCGTGCATCAACCAGCCTATGTAAGTGGCCAACTGCTGCGCCTCGGGGCCAGGCAGCAGCATGCAGTAGTTCAGCGCGTGGTTAAAGCGCCCTTGGCTGATCCAGCGCCGCTCGTCCACCAGCTCGCGCTGCATGATGGCGATTTGCCCAGCAGGGCCGCCAAAGCTGATCAGGCCCAGCTTGAGCCAAAACTGAAGTGCTTGTACAAAACCCACGCTGGGTGGGGCGGTGCTGGAGGCATTTGTCTGCATCTTGGTTTTCTTTTGTTCAATTTTCTTTTGTTGAGCGTTTAATTGTGCAGTTTGCCTGACCGATTCGGCATAACGCCGCCAGTCAGCTTCGCTCATAGCGGTTTCCAGTTGTGTGCCTCATCCTGCGCGTGGGCTTTGTCGTGGCACCAAGCGTACAGCGCGTCGTACATAGGCATAGCCGCCGCCAGCATGGCGTGGTCGTCTTGCGCGTGCAGGCGCGACAAGCCCAGCGACATTGCCAGCAAGCCTGCCGATTGCGCGGCCAGGTCCAGCCTGTCGGTATCGGCCCCGCGCACGATGCGCGCCAGAATATCCAGCGCCGGGTCGTGCAGGTCAAAGCCCTGAATGAGCGCGTCGAAGCTGCACAGCTCGCCCTCATGCGATACCGACGCACCGGGTATGTCATAGGCCACCGCGCCCAGGCGCTCTGCTTCGTCAAATACCTTGGGTGTAGGCACATAAAAGAACTCGGCACGCGGGTCAATAAAGCGTGTGATGAGCCAGGGGCAGGCAATGCGGTCAATCTTGGGCCGCTCGCGGGTAATCCAGCGCGAAGGGGTTTCTCCGGTTACGCCCCAGTCGGGGCGCTTTTGGATGGTGGGTAGAGCCTGGGCGCGCCAGGCGGCAATGTTGTCTGCGGTGTCGGCATCGGCGTCCGTACCTTCTTTGCCGCCCTCGATGCCGCCTGCCAGCCGTTGTGCAGTCCAACCGGCCTGGTTCAGCTGCGCCACCGCGTCCTGGCTGACGTTGTGCCCATACACGCAGTACACCACTACGGGGCGTGGGGTTTGGCTGCGGGCAAAGGCCTGTACCTGCTCGGGCGTGCAGCGCACAGCGCCGCAGATGATACGTGGGCTTTCCATAAATTTGGCTTCTCGTCGCACGTCCAACATCAGCGGCGCGTTGGCGCGGCCCAGCACGGCGCTTAGTTGCGCAGGCAAGATAGATGGGATAGAGGTAGAAGGCGTAGATGCAATAGCGGTGTCCATGGAAAGCTCCCGTG
Source organism: Polaromonas sp. (assembly GCA_043766985.1). Taxonomy (GTDB): domain Bacteria; phylum Pseudomonadota; class Gammaproteobacteria; order Burkholderiales; family Burkholderiaceae_C; genus JAAFIP01. Next base: position 2,052 of record JAYUHM010000246.1, on the reverse strand, counting down.
TAGAAGTTTCAGCGCTTGGACGGGACACCGTCTATCTGTGAAGATTCGGGAGGCTGTCATCCCGGTGGCTCCATATTACTGTAATTTGGCGCGCTTGTCGCTAGCTGCGCTGAAAAGCAAACACCGCCGTGCTGGCCCGCGCGTTGGGCCACCAGCGCACCGGCGCGCCATCTTGCATGCCAAAAGCATCGGTGACCTGCAACTGGTTTTTAGCTGCCAGCAGGGCAAAGTCTGCAAAGGTACCCACGCGGATATTGGGCGTGTCGTACCACTGGTACGGCAGCGCCTTGGTCACCGGCATTTGCCCCATCAGCACTTGCAGGCGGTTGGGCCAATGGCCAAAGTTGGGGAAGGCCACAATGCCTTGTTTGCCCACGCGGGCGGTCTCACGCAGCATCACCTCGGCATTGCGCAGGTGCTGCAAGGTGTCGATTTGCAGCACCACATCAAAGCTTTGGTCCTGGAACATGGCCAGGCCTTCGTCCAGGTTCAGCTGAATAACATTCACGCCGCGCGCAATGCAGGCATGCACATTGGTATCGTCAATTTCTACGCCGTAGCCGCTGCAGCCACGCGCCGCTTGCAGGTGCGCCAGCAGCGCGCCGTCGCCGCAGCCCAAGTCGAGCACGCGTGCGCCACGCGGCACCATTTGGGCTATGGCGTGGTGAAGGGCTTTATCGCTCATGCTGTTTTCACCTCCACACTTGCCGTTGCTGTATTTTCATTTGCTATGCTATCGAAGTACGAGCGCACAACCTTCATATAGCGGGCATCATCCAGCAAAAATGCATCGTGCCCGTGGGGTGCGTCAATCTCGGCATAGCTCACCGCGTGGTTGTTGTCTAGCAGCGCTTTGACCACCTCGCGGCTACGCGCGGGGGTAAAGCGCCAGTCGGTGGTGAAGCTGATCAGCAGAAATTTAGCCGTCGCGTTTGCTAGCGATTTGCTTAAATCACCGCCGAACTTTTTCGCTGGATCAAAGTAATCCAGCGCCCGCGTGATCAGCAAATAGGTGTTGGCATCAAAGTACTCAGCAAACTTGTCGCCTTGGTAGCGCAGGTAGCTTTCGATTTGAAACTCCACTTCTTGGGTGGTGTACTGGTACGGCAGTTGCAGCGCGCCGAGCGCCACCGGGCCGCCCCTAGGCGCGAGAGCGCCACGCTCCGGTAAAGCCGGAGCCCCTTCCCCGGCTTGGGGCAGCGCAGCACGCGAAGCGGCAAGCGTGGGGGCTCGTAGCTGCCGCCCAAATTTTTCATTCATCACATCGTCACTCAAATACGTGATGTGCCCCACCATGCGCGCAATGCGCAGGCCGCGCTTGGGGATGACGCCATGCTGGTAGAAATGGCCGCCGTGAAAATCCGGGTCGGTGGCAATCGCGCGACGCGCTACTTCGTTGAAGGCGATGTTTTCTGCCGTCAGATTGGGCGCGGTAGCCACGCCGATGCAATGGCGCACGCGGCCTGGGTATTGCATGGTCCAGCTCAGTGCCTGCATACCGCCCAGGCTGCCGCCCATCACGGCAGCCAGCGTGTGAATCCCCAGCACGTCCATCAGGCGGGCTTGCGAGTCCACCCAGTCTTCTACCGTGACTACCGGGAAATCTGCGCCATACACTTGGCCCGTATCGGGGTTGACGTGCATCGGCCCCGTGGAGCCAAAGCAGGATCCCAGGTTGTTGACGCCGATGACAAAAAACTTGTCGGTATCCAGCGGCTTGCCAGGGCCAATCATGTTGTCCCACCAGCCTTCGGATTTGTCCTGCCCGGCATACACGCCCGCTACGTGGTGCGAGGCATTGAGCGCGTGGCAGACCAGCACGGCGTTGGATTTATCGGAGTTGAGCGTGCCATAGGTCTCAAAGGCCAGCGTGTATGCACGAATCGACTTGCCGCTTTGCAAAGCAAGCGGTGCGTCAAACTGCATGGACTGTGGCGTAGCGATCAAGGTCATGGCACAAACAAAAAAACCCAGCGCGCTAAAAACGGACACTGGGTTTGCGTCTTTAGCGGAATTTATAACGCGCCCGCAAGCTGGTGCAAATCGGCGCAG
>JAYUHM010000245.1:0-8645 GCA_043766985.1 Polaromonas sp. | reverse complement strand
TGCTCAAAGTCGCCGTCCACCACCTCTTGCACTAGGCTGGCCACCCGGTCCAGCAGGGCGCGGCCCTCGGCGCCGTCAAAGTCGTCCACCGCCGTGCCGAGCGAGGCAATGCGGTTGATGAAACGCCGCACCGGGTGTTTGCGTGACGAGAAAAAGCTGTTGTCGCCCAGCGCGGCACGCAGCACCGGCAGTTGCAGCCTGGCGATCTGGCGCGCCACCTGGGGCGGCACCTTGGCATCGGCCAGGATCTGGTCAAACAGGCTGGCGATCACGTCGATCACCATGTGGTCCAGCGCACCGCTGCTGGCCTGGCGCAGCTCGTCGCGGTAGGCCAGGATCTGGTTGCGCGCCACCGGCTGGCCACTGCCGTGGGTGGCGTTGAACCAGGCCTCGGTGGCGGGCTGGCCGGCCCAGCCGCCGCTGTGGCCTAGGCCATGGCCGCCAGCGCCGTTGTTGGCGTCGCTGCCCGCCAGGCGGCGGATCAGCGCCATCATCTGGCCGTCCACATGGCCCAGTGTCTGCCCGTGCAGCGGTGCTGTGCCATGGGCAAAGCTGCCCCGGCCGGATGTTGCAAAACCGCTGTTGCCGGCCGGCCCACCACCCGCCCCACCACCCGCCCCACCACGTGCGCTGGCGTTGTGCGCGCTGCTGCGGAAGGCGGCGGTGTGGCCGTGCGCCGTGGTGCTGCTGCTGGTGGGCCCGGCGCCGTGTTGCGAATCAGTGCCCAAGCCACCCTGTTGGGACTGGCCGCGCGACGGCGTCTGCCGCACCGTCAGCCCGGCCGGCCGCACCCCGGCGTGGCGCAGGTCAGCCACCACGTCGGTATAGGTCTGGCGCATGGCGTGGGCCAGTGATCGGCCGATCTCGGTGCACAGCACTTTGCGCACCTCGGGCCGGTCAGCCACCGCCTCCACCGCCCGGATCATGGCCTGGCCAATCACCTCGGCGCGCAGTGGGTTGCGGCTGTGCTCGGCGCCGGTCAGGCCCAGCAGTGTGCCCATGTAGGCGTCCAGCTCGCGGATCTCCCATTCGCAGGCGTGTGAGATTTCCAGCGCAAAGCGGTCGGCGGAGATGTGGATTTCGACCTCATGGTCGTCCACCAGCGTCAGCGATTCCCAGCTGGCCACCAGGCTGTCGGGTGTGATGGCGGGGCCGGGCGTGGCGGTCAAGGTGCCGGCCTGGCGTGCCACGTCCAGGTCCAGCGCCTCGTTGAAGGTCAGCGCAAAAATCGCCAGTTTGCGGTTCAGTTCGTACTGCGCACCCAGCAAGGCGTCGCGCTGCAGTACCTGGTGGCTGGCCAGCGCGGCCAGGCCCAGGCTGTCCACCGTGTGCTCGGCGGCAGAGCGCGCAGCCATCCGCACACGTTGCACGGCGCTTTCCAGGTTTACAGGCAGTCGGGGGGGCAGGGTCTGGTCCATGTCGATGGCGGCCCGCAGCGGCCCCGGTTGGGGCTGGGTGGGGCAGCGGTGGTCCTCTCTACCTTCGGGTTATCGGCGCGTTGCCGCTTGACTTGACAGTGCACCGCTTGGGTGCCTGCTCGCCCGTGTCACACCCGGCGCCGCAGCGGGCCTGGCTGCACTGGGGCCAAGCGTGGGCGCGGACGTGTGGCGACCACCAACTAGCGGCCGTGGCGCGGTTTTGGCGTCCGCTAGAATGGCGGGTTGACCCTGAGAACTTTCGCAGCCGTGTGGACTCCAGGTCCGGAGTTCACTTCAGGACACCACGTCCTTACACCAAAACGGCGCTCACTAAGAGGATTCCCATGAGTGACATCCCCGTCGACCAAGGTCGACGCACCTGGGTGGCGATCACCGCCGGAGCGGGTGCCATCGGCGCCGCAGCGGTGGCCGTGCCCTTCGTCGCCAGCATCACCCCGTCTGAGCGCGCCAAGGCCGCCGGCGCCGCCGTGGAGGCCGACATCAGCGGTCTCAAGCCCGGTGAACGCATGACGGTTGAATGGCGTGGCAAGCCGGTCTGGATCGTGCGGCGCACGCTCGAGCAACTGTCCGGCCTGAAGAAAAACGACAGCCAACTGGCCGATCCGGACTCCAAACGCAAGGTTGACGAGCTGACGCCGGCGTACGCCCGCAACGAAGGCCGCTCGATCAAGCCCGAGTACCTGGTGGTGGTGGGCATCTGCTCGCACCTGGGCTGCTCACCCAGCGAGAAGTTCACGCCCGGCGCGCAGCCGTCGCTGCCGGACGACTGGCAAGGCGGCTTTTTGTGCCCCTGCCACGGCTCCACCTTCGACATGGCCGGCCGTGTGTACAAAAACAAACCGGCGCCAGACAACCTCGAAGTGCCGCCGCACATGTACCTTGCTGACAACCGCCTGCTCATCGGCGAAGACAAAAAGGCCTGAAAGAAATAAAAATGGCTGACTTCAAGGAAATCTCTCCCAACGCCAGCGTGACCGCCCAGGTCACCAACTGGTTCGAAAACCGCTTCCCCACCGCGTTTGACGCCTACAAGGTGCACATGTCGGAGTACTACGCTCCGAAAAACTTCAATTTTTGGTACATCTTCGGCTCGTTGTCACTGTTGGTGCTGGTGATCCAGATCGTCACTGGCATTTTCCTCACGATGCACTACAAGCCAGACGCCGCTTTGGCCTTTGGCTCGGTTGAATACATCATGCGCGACGTGCCTTGGGGCTGGCTGGTGCGTTACATGCACTCCACCGGCGCATCGGCCTTCTTTGCGGTGGTCTACCTGCACATGTTCCGAGGCCTGATTTACGGCAGCTACCGAAAGCCGCGCGAGTTGGTTTGGGTGTTTGGCTGCGCCATTTTCCTGTGCCTGATGGCCGAAGCCTTCATGGGCTACCTGTTGCCCTGGGGCCAGATGAGCTACTGGGGCGCTCAGGTCATCGTGAATTTGTTTGCCGCCATCCCGTTCATTGGCCCCGATTTGGCTTTGCTGATCCGTGGTGACTTTGTGGTGGGCGACGCTACTTTGAACCGCTTCTTCGCCTTCCACGTCATCGCCGTGCCTTTGGTGCTGCTGGGCTTGGTGGTCGCGCACTTGCTGGCTTTGCACGACGTGGGTTCCAACAACCCCGATGGCGTCGAGATCAAAGCCACGAAAGACAAAAACGGCATTCCGCTGGATGGCATCCCGTTCCACCCGTATTACACGGTGCACGACATCTTTGCTGTCAGCCTGTTCTTGATGGTGTTCTCGGCAATTGTCTTTTTCGCGCCCGAAATGGGTGGGTACTTCCTCGAATACAACAACTTCATTCCGGCCGATCCGCTGCAAACACCGGCACACATTGCGCCGGTTTGGTACTTCACGCCGTCTTACTCGATGCTGCGCGCCATCACCAGCGAGATGATGTACGTGCTGATCGCCTGTGTCGTGGGCGGCGCTTTGTTTGCGGTGGTCAAGTTCAAGATTCCTGCGTTCCTCAAAGCGGCAATCGCCGTGGCAGCTTTGTTGGTGGCCGCCATGATGTTGGCCATCGACGCCAAATTCTGGGGCGTGGTGGTGATGGGTGCATCCACCATCATTCTCTTCTTCCTGCCTTGGCTTGATTTCAGCCCGGTCAGCTCCATCCGTTACCGCCCGACCTGGCACAAATGGATGTATGCCGTGTTTGTGGTCAATTATTTTGTGCTCGGTTATCTGGGCACCCAGCCGCCGTCGTATGTGGGTGAGCGCATTTCCCAAGTCGGCACCCTGTTCTACTTCGGCTTCTTCATTCTCATGCCCTGGTGGAGCCGGATTGGCGATGCCAAACCCGTGCCTGCACGGGTGACTTTCGCAGCCCACTGATTAAGAGCAACAACGATGAAAACCATGGGCAATTTCAAGAAATTCATTCTCGGCGTGGTGGCATTCACGTTCACGGTTGCAGCCGTGATCGCCGGTTCCAGCAGCGTTGCGTTGGCCGTCACGGGTGGCGGCATCAAGTGGGACAAAGCGCCAGACCAGCTGAATGACAACGTGGCCTTGCAAAACGGCGCCAAGTTGTTTGCCAACTACTGCCTGAACTGCCACTCAGCAGCTTATGTGCGTTACAACCGCTTGACAGACATCGGCCTCACCGAAGGGCAGATCAAAGACAACCTGCTTTTCGCCACCGAAAAAGTCGGCGAAACCATGAAGGCTTCGATTGACCCAAAACAGGCCAAGGAATGGTTTGGCGCGAACCCGCCCGACCTTTCGCTGATCACCCGCGCGCGCTCTGCGCAAGGGCAAGGCACTGGCGCAGACTACCTCTACACGTACCTGCGCAGCTATTACCCTGATAGCACCAAAGCCACCGGCTGGAACAATCTGGCATTCCCCAATGTCGGCATGCCGCACGCGTTGTGGCAATTGCAAGGCAACCGCCAGCCTCTTTTTGACAGCACCAAAGTGGATGGGCATGAAGTCAAAGTGTTCAAAGGCTGGCAACAAATCACGCCTGGTGCGATGACCTCCGTGCAGTACGACCAAGCCGTCGGCGACCTGGTGAGTTTCTTGCAATGGGCTGGCGAGCCCGCCCAAGGCTCGCGTGTGCGAGTGGGCGTCTGGGTGCTGCTGTTTTTGAGTGTCTTCACCGTTTTCGCGTGGCGGCTCAATGCGGCCTACTGGAAAAATGTGAAGTAAGCATCGACCATTTGCCCGGCAAGCGCGCCACCAGCCACCAGCCAAAAGCAGCGGCCAAAAACGCGCCCGGGAACCTCAGAGTGGGACGGTCTGTGGCCGCCCACTCTTTCATTTTTTAGGAGTCCCCACCATGATGGTCTTGTATTCAGGCACCACCTGCCCGTTTTCCCACCGCTGCCGCTTTGTGCTGTTTGAGAAGGGCATGGACTTCGAAATTCGCGACGTTGACCTTTACAACAAACCCGAAGACATCAGCGTGATGAACCCGTACGGCCAAGTGCCGATTCTGGTCGAGCGCGATTTGATCTTGTACGAGTCGAACATCATCAACGAGTACATCGACGAGCGTTTCCCGCACCCCCAGCTCATGCCCGGCGACCCGGTCGACCGCGCCCGCGTGCGCCTGTTCTTGCTCAATTTTGAGAAAGAGCTGTTTGTGCACGTCTCCATGCTCGAGTCACGCGCTGCCAAGTCCAACGAAAAAGCGCTGGAAAAAGCCCGCTCCCACATCCGTGACCGTTTGACACAACTCGCGCCGATCTTCTTGAAAAACAAGTACATGTTGGGCGACAATTTCTCGATGCTTGACGTCGCGATTGCTCCCCTGCTCTGGCGCCTGGATTACTACGGCATTGACCTGTCTAAAAACGCCGCGCCGCTGCTTAAATATGCCGAACGCATTTTTTCGCGCCCCGCCTACATCGAAGCGCTGACACCTTCTGAAAAGGTAATGAGAAAATAACGCTCAGATGTTTGACGCCAAGGACTCTACCTCCACCCGCCCGTACCTGATACGGGCGCTTTACGAGTGGTGCACCGACAACGGCTTCACGCCGTATGTCGCGGTGCTGGTTGACGACACCGTGCGTGTGCCCAACGAGTATGTGAAAGATGGCGAGATCGTCTTGAACATCAGTTTCGACGCCACCAGCTCATTGAAACTCGGCAACGAGTTCATTGAATTCAAAGCCCGTTTTGCCGGGACAGCGCGAGAGATCATGGTGCCGATCAGCCGCGTTATCGCCATCTATGCCCGTGAAAACGGCCAGGGCATGGCCTTTCCGATGTCGGTGCCAACGGCCACGCGCCCAGACGGGCCCACGCTGTCTTCAGTGCAGGAAGTTCGCCCGGCCGCCAGTGGCACGGAATTCAACAAAGTGGTGCAGCTGATTGGTGATTCGCCGCAGGGCGCTGGGGCGAGTGGGGCTTCCGCAGGCACGCCAACCCCGCCAAAACCACCCTCTGGCCCGCGCCCCGCGCTCAAGCGTGTGAAGTAGAATGGCAGACGCGCCGATTTAGCTCAGTTGGTAGAGCACCCGCCTTGTAAGCGGAAGGTCGTCAGTTCGACTCCGACAATCGGCACCACAATTTTTCAAGCGCTATTCAAGCTCCACTTAAGCTCCACTCAAGCTCCACTCAAGCGCTCAAACAGGGCGTAAAGTCAGAGCCCAATGTCTTTTCCCTCACCCGACCAATCCCTTCAAGCTGATCCAGCTGAGGCCTGCGAGCCCTCCTCGCGCTCACGCGAGCGGCTTGAGAAGCCAACCCTTGTCTACCCCTTCGCGGCGGCGCCCGAGCCCGGCAAGACGCTTGAAATCGTGCCCGGTGTGGTCTGGATGCACATGCCCATGCCCGGCAGGCTCGACCACATCAATGTCTGGGGCTTGCAAGATGGCGACCGCGGCTGGGCCGTGGTGGACACCGGCCTGCACACCGACGAAACCGTGGCCGCCTGGCGCAGCGTGTTCGCCAGCACGGCGGGTGAAAGCGGCACGCTGACGCGTTTGCTCATCACCCACATGCACCCAGACCACATCGGCATGGCCGGGCGTTTGGTGAAAAAGTTCGATTGCCGCCTGTGGATGACGCAGCTTGAATACCTGAACTGCCGCGTGTTGTGCGCCGACACGGGCCGAGAAGCGCCGCCAGACGCGCTTTTGTTCTACCGCCGCGCCGGCTGGAGCGAAGCGGCGATTGAAAGTTACCAGACGCGTTTCGGCAATTTCGGCAAAAACATCTTCGCGCTGCCGCAAAGTTACCGAAGAATTGTGGACGGTGAAGCAATCAAAATCGGCGAACACACCTGGCGCGTCATCATAGGCACCGGCCATTCACCGGAGCATGCCTGTTTTTACTGCCCTGAGCTGAAGCTGTTCATTTCAGGCGATCAAGTTCTGCCAAAGATATCCAGCAACGTGTCCGTCCACCCGACCGAGCCCGACGCCGACCCGATGCGCGACTGGCTGGAGTCCATCGAAAAAATCAAGCGCCTGGTGCCCGACGACGTGCTCGTGCTGCCTTCGCACCACGATTGTTTTCGCGGCCTGCACGCGCGGCTGGATTACCTGGCGGCCTCCCAGTTGCGCACCTTAGACCGCCTGCGCCGCACCCTGCGCGAGCGCAAACGCGCGATTGACGTCTTCGTGGCCCTCTTTGGCCGCGCGATTGACGCCGCCGATTCAAGCCTGCTGAATTTGGCCACAGGCGAGGGCATCGCCTGTTTGAACTACCTGCTGCATCGCGGCGAGATTTCGCGCACGCTGGATGACGCGGGTGCAGCTTGGTACCAGGTGGTTTGACTGCGCCTTGCCCTGTCGCTGTGCGCACGCCAATCACCCAGCGGCTTGGAAGTTCGGAAGTTGGTATTCAGCCCCCGCGCCCCAGCGGCACAGAAACCAACCCAGTAGACAACGCCGTCCCGCAAACAATCACCAAGCCGCTCAGCAGCATCCACAACGTCACGGCTTCGTGCAGAAACACCACGCCCATCAGCACCGCTAAAACGGGGATCAAGAACGTGACCGTCATGGCTTTGGCCGGGCCGATGCGTTCGATCAGCCGAAAGTAAAGGATGTAAGCCAAACCGGTGCAGACCACGCCCGAAACCAAAATGGCCAACCACGCCGTGCGGCCAGGGTTCACCGCCGGCCACAGCCAGAGCATGGGCGCACACAGGGCCAAGGTGGCGCCGCATTGGCTGCCCGCAGCCGTCACCAAGGGAGGCGCCTGCGTGAGAAAACGCTTGGTGAAACTCGCGGCGATGCCGTAACACAGGCAGGCGAACAAGAGCGCGAGGATGGGCCAGATTGGGTTCATGGCGGAAGCGTTGGAGGCCGTGCCCGCCGTACTTCCGCCGGGCAGCCTAACGTTGTCCCAGGCCAGCAGCACCACGCCGATGAAACCGATGGCCAGGCCCAGCGCGCGCGAGCCGGTCGGGCGGTCTTTGAGCCAGGCCCAGGCCACCAAGGCGCCAAACAGCGGCACCGTGGCGTTCATGATCGCTGTGAGGCCGGTGCTCACGTACAACAAGGCCCAGGCAAAACACACGAAAGGCATGCCGCTGTTCAGCAGCCCGACAAAGAACGATTTGCGCCAGTGTTGGGCCAACAACGGCAATCGCTGTTTGAACGCCAGAATGACCAGCAAGGTGAGGGCCGCGATGCTCACCCGCATGCCAGCCATGGCGAAGGTGCCGAATTCGACCACCGAAAGCCGCGTGGCCAGGAACGACGAGCCCCAAATCGCGCCCAGCAGAATGAAATCGACAGCCAAGGCTTTGCCCTCGCGGTTGGCGCAGCGGCGACGGTATTGGATGCGTTCAAAGGAGGTAGTTGCGTCAAATCAGGCTGGCCTGGCGAGTGGAGCAAGCGGCGCTTGCGGCTTTTTGACTGTAGCCCGGCACACCTTCATGGTCGAGCAGCCAGGTTTTGCGAGGCAGCCCGCCTGCGTAACCGGTGAGCGAACCATCGGCGCCCAACACCCGGTGGCACGGGATGATCACGCCCAGCGGGTTGCGGCCAACCGCCATGCCGACGGCGCGCACTGCCGCTGGGTTGTCGATTTGCCGCGCGATCTGGCCGTAACTCGATATCTGCCCATGGGCAATTTTAAGCAGCGCCCGCCATACTGATTGTTGAAAAATGGTGCCGCCATTGATGTCCAAAGGCAGATCGAACGCTGTGCGTTGGCCCGCGAAAAACTCGGCCATTTGTGTGGCTGCTCGCTTTAATGTGGGGTGGTTGTCGTCGCGCGGCCAGGCGTGCGGCACG